>CABQHM010000037.1 GCA_902464015.1 uncultured Coriobacteriales bacterium
CCCGCCCCACACCCGAATCACGTGCCGTCTCCATGAGGGAGCAGGCATCTGCGTGCAAAAAGCTGCCGCAGGTCGGATATTCGTGAGCGGCAATCACACATCTTCTACTGCGCCGAACTTGCGTGGCCCCGCTCCAAGGCATTGCTTTTCCTGAGCGACGGCATCGGTGCCTATGCATCGGCCTTCCAAACCAACTGGCTTTGCTGCATGTTGGGGACTTCATTCGATTTTGAGACCTCCATGGGTCTCATCAAGAAGGAAAGAGCCCCTGTCAATGAGACGGCGATACAGTGATGTTGCCCCGACTTGAGATAAAAAATGCCAGGGGACACCCCGGCTCTTTGACGGGCCCTCTTGCGGAAGTCCCGTCTCCTTATGCCATGGCGCATCTCTGCCTGGCGAGCAGAAGGGTAGTCACCGCAGCTATAGGGAGGATGCCATTTAGTCGCCCTCGCGGCTTGCCCGAATACGTTCTGCATCCTGCTTGGCCTGCGCCCATGGACGAACTCGGCCGTGCACAAGGTCGTCATAGCCGCGAGCTAGGGCAGCGTCAATCCTCTTTTGTAGCTTACGGGCCTCGTCTTCAGTCAAAGGATGGTCGCAGGGCTGCTCAAGGTCTGTCTCGACTGTTGTCATTGCCCGCCCCCCATCCCCTATATAAAAATGCCGGGGGACACCCCCCGGCTCTTGGAAGCCACCTCTCGCAAGGCGCCAAGTCTTTTATAACATATAGGGGCAACGAATTGCAGGCCAATGCGAAAGGTCACGATACCCCTCAATCACACCTGGCTGTAAAACGTTTTCAGGCGGGGATACTCATCCTGTCGTTCATGCAAGAAGGCGAAGACGACCACGCTGTTGTCCGCAACGAAATAGTAGATGCGATAGTTGCCCACTCGCCTTTTGTAGATTGTTCTTTGGAACAACCTGCTGGCTCGGAAGTCCCTTACATAAAAGGTGGGGTTATTTTCAAGAGAGTCGAGCACGCCGGCAAAGGCTTCAGCCAGGTTTGTCGCCGCCTGTGGAGCACAGAGGACATTCGTTATATAGGCAACGGCATCGTTCAGACAACGACCAACGGTCGGGGTAACGACGACCTTATATGCCATACTTCACCCGAATCTGCGCAAGGACCTGCCGGGCATCGAGCAACTCGCCCCGCATGGCTTCGTCATACCCTTGTTTCAGAAGGCGAATCTCTTCGTCCGACAGCGGCGGTTCGCAGTACTCTTCAAAGTCTGCCGCGCTCATCATCACAAAATCCTGTTGGCCTTCAATCGAGACGGGAAACGGTCCCTGGGCCTGGGCATATGCATCTGCCAACTGCTCTTGCGCCGTCTTCTCCAAAACCAGAGGTGCCATGGTCTTCTCCCTTCGTAGGCCTGGCCTCAGTATACGCCCCGATATCCCCTCTTCCAAATACGGTCGATTCAATCCCCGAAAGGAGCGCCGCTTAGATGACAACTCTCATTTCCAACAAGTACAAGGCCTACAAGGCCGAGGTCAACGAGCGCTGGGATAGGCTCAAGGCCAACGAGGAGGAGCTCAACCGCATCTTTGCGGAAATCTGCGACATGGTGAGGGAGGTGCCCATCGAGGTTGAGGACAAGTACGTCTCCTCTCGAGTTGGTTGAGCTTGTCCGCGTCTCGTTTAAGACGTTTTCGCAGGTGGTGCGCGACAACGGCCTCCTTGCGGCATTTTCCGAGGAAGGCTCCTACGGTTCATGTTCGGGATATGTTATCGACGCCTGGTGGACCGACATGATTGAAGATGAGTACATCGGCCTAAAGCCCGGTGAGGGAGAGTATGGCGACATTGCCACCGACGTGTGCGAAGACAAGGGCGGCGACAGCCTTGAGCGTACCATCGAGCGCATGCGCGCCTTCAACAAGCAGCGCTATTGGGGCATGCTCGACGATGACTTCTCGCAGCATGTAAACGCTTTTTGGTGCGGCTTAAAGAAGCTCATGGAGAACACGAACGCCTTGTTTAAGGTGGACTCCCAGGCCTTCAGCGCCTACCTCGATGCCGTGCGTGACCAAGCAACGTCCGCAGCCGCCTCTCTTTGCAGCCGCATGGACCACTCCCAGGTGTCAGAATTTTGCAACGAAATCAAAAAACGAAGACAGAAAGCCAACTAGGCCAATTAGCTGGCAGCATGGAACAAGTCGACCAAGAGCTCTATACTGGGACGGCATGTGCTGATTGTTCCTGGGGAGGACAGTATGGCTAGCAGTCACTTTGACGGTCTCGACTGGGGTACCTGCGGCATGAAGGTTGAGGGTCGCAACGACGGTGCCTTTGTTCCCATTCCGAACTTCGTGCTCGGCCTGCTTGCCGAGGACTATCTCTATTTCCCCGATGGCACCATTTCGTGGAACGGCTCGCGCCATGAGATTCGTCGTGTCGACGTCAATTTCACGATGCGCAGCGGCCTCATGGACCGCGTGCACAATGCCTGGTGCGCCGACATGGATGACATCGAGGAAGTAAGCCAGTTCCTCGTGGGCATTCTTAATGAGATTGAAAATGACGAGGCGCTGCACGTGCCCAAGGAGCTCATCTCGGATATCATCCGCGGGCCTGTATGCGATGGCATGAACATCGGTGCCGGCGGCGACCTCACGGGTATCACCCTGGCCAACCTTGCCGCTATGGCGAGTTCCATCCGTCTGGGCGACGAGATTTCGCGCGACACGTACACGCTCATGTACGACACGCGTCTCGCCAAGGGCATCCCGCAGTTCTTCAACCTCATGGGTCGCCTTATCTGGGATATGCGAGCCTGTTCAAAGAGCCTGGCAGACAAGCCGTTTACCGTCAATTTCGTTGGCGTTCGAAACGTCGATGCCGATGTTTTGTATGGCGACGAGCCTGTCCGCTCTGTCCCCGGTGCCCAGAGGGCCCGCAAGTCGCTTGTCGTGAAGAGCGCACCGGAAATCACGCTGCCCGAAGTCGCCAAGGCCGCGCCTGCCAAGGAGTCGAAGGCAAAGAGCGCAAAAGCAAAGACTGACACCGCTGAGGCTGCACCCGCAAAGACGACGAAGGCCAAGAACACAAAGGCCAAGACTGCGAAGGCAAAGGATACGGCAGCCAAGTCCGAATCGACTGAAGGCTCAAAGGCCAAGTCCGCATCGTCCAAGACAACGAAGTCGAAGACCGCAAAGACCAAGTCGGCCGCTGATGAGGCTGGGTCCGCCAAGCCTGCGGCCTCCAAAACCAAGAAGGCCGCCCCCGCCAAGTCCAAGAAGCCTGCTCTAACGCTCGAGCAAATGCTTGACCAGATGCACAATCGGGTGGAGGCAGACATAGAGCATGGCGCTCCTGCGGTAAACCCCGCAACCACCATGCGTGCCGTCCGCACCGCCATGTATTCAGCCGGCGGAAATGGCTCTATGTTTGACGACACCATCGCCGAGCTTGACCGTCAGTTCCGCGCCGGCGAGATACCGCCTCGCACCCTCGGCGAAGACGACCTCGCAGACGACAAGCCACTGGGACGCGTTGTAGACATGCTCCGCACCAGCGGCGGTGGTCTTGCAAAGGAAACCGTGATTTCGCGCCTGGGAGAAGAGGCGCTCTCGGCGGCAAGCTCGGACCCGGCCGTTGTCGAGCACGACGGCAAGCTGTATCTCTGGTGCCACCGTGACGAGGCCGGCAAGCCCATGCGCGACCACAAGCAGGCCATACTCACCCTCGAGAAAAGGGAAAAGAAGGCCGAAGAAGCCTATGCGACAGGCAAACCCTTCAGCGAGGAACGTTTGCGCGAGGTCGACGTCGAGCGCACAAAGGCCATTCTTGCGCTCAACAACGCTGGATTCTTCGCGTTCAGTAAAAAGAAGGAGCTCAAGGCCCGCATTGCCGCGCTGGAGGACGAGCATGCAGTGCTTGAGAAGTCTCGCGCTGCAATGGCCCAGATCGACGACGCACGCAAGAAGCTCGCCCAGGCGAAGGAAAACGCCGAGAACGAGTACAAGCAACGTGGTTTGCTGTAGTTTGTAGCAAGAATCATTTTGGCGGGCCGCAGAACCCGGTTGGTCCTGTGGCCCGCCATCTACCTAGCGGAGGCTCACTTATGGAAATTGACGTCGACGAGCTGCGCGATTACATGGTCGACTACTGCGGCACAGCTGCGTTCTCCGACTCTCCCGCAGCCATTCTCGATGTGGTGGACATCGAAAGAATGGACGGCTACGAGCTCTGTGAAAAAGTTGAAGCCCTCGGCATCAACCTGGAGAAGTTCGAGGTCGAATAAACCCCTACGCGATGGCGCCCGGCTTGCCGGCGCAGCGGACGGGGAGGGGCTCAGGCAGCGGAATCTGGCGGAACTCCTTGAGGAAGTCGACGATGTAGTCGGCGGTGCCGGCCATCATCGCGTCGCCCCACTCCTTGCTGGCGGTCTTGGCGTGGTCTGGACCGATCCAGCCGTTGGCGGCATAGCGCACGGCGTCGCGCGGCATGTCCACGTGCACACCCTTGTACAGCACCCTGCTCCAGCCGTCGGTGGGCATGGTCTCGCTCACGTCGTTGACCAGGTTCATCTCGCCGACCTGGCCCTCAAGCTGAGACATGTCGACAAGGTCGGGGTTCACGGCAAGCATGGCCGAAGTCTCCTCGCCGGCACCGTGTCCACCAGCCCAAGCGGGGTTGATTTCGCCAGCCATAAGCCACCAGTTCATGAGCGCGCAACGGGCGCCACGGCGGTCGAGCTCCTCGCCCACCTGGGAGAGCGGCTTGATATTGGGGCCGTGGCCGTTGAGGAAGACAAAGTGACGCGCGCCGTAATCGTAGAGCTGGTCGGTGAGACGCTTCGTGATCTGATACAGCAGGTCATAGCCGATGGAAAGCGTACCGGGGTAGCCTAGCAGATCGTCGGCCGCACCAAAGGGCAGCGTGGGGGCAATGAGAACGCTGGGGTCCTGGGCCTCGATGAGATCGAGCAGGTAGTTGGGCGCGATGGTGTCCACGCCGAGCGGGTTGTGACGGCCGTGCTCCTCGGTGGAACCAATGGTGAGGATGACGAGGTCGTTGCCGTCGTCGAAGTACTTCTTTACGGCAGGCCAGGTAGAAGTCTCAATACGCATGAATGAACCCTCCTTTTGACTAGCCGGCTTTCGAGGCATGGAACCCATTCGCCGGACTTCTGTAGAGTTAGGCACATTCTAGTTCAGGGAAGCAGGAATGCCACCCCTCCTGTCGTAGCCGTCGCCCATTGTCACCCGATGCCTACAATGGCTTACGGTATTCGGCGATTACAAACTCGATAGGCGTGTCGAGCACCTCGAGGTTCTCGAGACGAGCCTTGTCGCGGGCGCTTGTGCGGTAATAATAGGGGGTCATCTGGAAGACGGCTTCGATGTCGGCGTTGCTTGCAAGCGTGATGTTTGCGCTCACCTTTGTCGTGGCGACCAGCTCGAGCTCTTCGCAGGCAGGAAGCTTCTCATCGTTGAGATACGGCGTGTCGTAGAGCACCTGCTTGAGACCAAAAAGATGCCGGGCTCCCGGAATGACCGAGAACAGGGTGCCGCCGGGGCGCAGAATGCGCGCGAACTCCTTGCTATTGAACGGCGCAAAGAGATGAGTGGCCACAGCCATGCTTTCGTCGGGCACGGGGATGGCCTTGAGGTTGGCGACAAAGTACGTGGCACCCCCACGCTTGGCGGCAAGTCGCACCATCTCTTTTGCCAGATCAAAGCCATAAACGTCAGTATGGGGGATGGCTCCGAGAGCCGAGGTGTAGTAACCCTCACCACAGCAGATGTCGAGAATGGGGGAGGGCCGAACTTTGTCGACGGCATCCACCCGCATCTTTTCGTCGACCAGCTTCACGAGGGCATCTCGCAAGGGGGCGTAATATCCCTTGTCGAGGAAGTCGCGCCTCGAGCGCGCCTGAGACTTGGGATCGCCCATGGTGTCGCCTGCTTTTGAGGAGCGCAGCAGGTTGAGGTAACCCTCGCGTGCGCGATCGAACCTGTGGCCGCTCTCGCAGGAAGCCTTCTTTTCCCCGTTATCAAGGGGCTGGTGACAAACTGGGCAGAGCAAAAGCGACATGGCACACGACCTCAGGCTCGGGATTGGGATATCGAGTATAGCAGGCAGGCGCGCACCCCTGGAAATCTCCCTACTCTGCATCCACGTGAAAAAACGCATAAAAAAGTCTTGCATAATCACGGGTGGCATTTTATACTTTCGGTAGCCGAAAGTCCAAGAGGGCAAAGAGCCCAGGGCATTCAGCCACGACCTATTCCGTGCGAAGGCGCGACGAAGGAGGTGGCCCCTATGGCCGGTACCATGTGCAATGACGAGGGCATTGAGCCCGGCTCCATGGCCGCCGCCTGTGGGTGGTTGTAATTCGCCTGTTAGGCGGCGGGTTTTATCCCTGATAGGACGGTTAGATTGCTTCCCAGATGGGAGATGAGTCCAAAGGGCAGTGGATGAGCGGCTTTCCGCTCGGAAAACCCCAGCGTTAGGTACCCAGTCCTTTCGATTTACTGGAGATGAGTCCGAAGCACTGAGTACGGGTTACCTCATGTTTTGTTGAGCTCCCTTCGAATTTTTGGAGATGAGTCCAAAGAACTGAGTACGGGTTGTCTCATGTTTTACCGTTCGTGCTCCCTTTGATTTGCTGGAGATGAGTCCGAAGTATTAAGTACGCGTTACCCCATGATTTGCAGTGCGCAGTCCTTTCGATTTGTTGGAGTTGAGTCCAAAGAACTGAGTACGGGTTACCTCATCTTGTAAAGCGCATTATTCCTTCGATGTACTGGGGATGAGTCCGAAGTACTGAATATGGGTTACCAAACAATTGAATATTTACGTCTGAATATGCATCTCTGCAAGCAACCGTTGTTCAGGCGTTCAAGCACTACAGTCGGAGGGGCGCACCCCTCCAAAGAGAAAGCAAGTGGGGTCGGAGCAAATGAGTTCCGACCCCGCTTTTGTGTTCGGCAAACCTGCCACTCCGAGACAGCGACCGTGAGTCTTGGGGTGGCAGGTTGTAAGAACGACCTCGTTTTCAAAGCCGACTCCCGCACTCGCAAAAAGTCGATTGCGGAGACCTTATCTACCCGTCAGTTTGCGCAAAAGGTTTGCGGCGCGACCAACGGCACTGGCTTGGCCGGGCTGTGTGTCGTTTGATTCGTGCCTCAGCTCCCCCGCCCGAGCTTGGCAGGCTTCGATAAATGCCCGCTCGTCTTCATCGGGGACATGTGTGCGAAGCCATGAAATGCCAATCTGGTACGGCATGCCCAGAAATGGCAGGGCGACAACGCTCGTATCGTCCTTGAAAAGCGGCAGCACCGATTGGGCCGTAAAGGAGATGCAGCCGGATCCCTTGGCAAACTGGTGCAGCCAGATCATTTCCGATGAGGTGGTGATATCGGCGGGATGCACACCTTCCCGGTCCAGTGCCTCGAGCAACAGGCCGTAGTTTTTGAACTGGGTACCCACAAGCGCGATGTTGCGGCCCTCCAAGTCGGCGACGCATGCCTGGCCCTTGGCCACCAACGGGTCATCGGCAGCCACCCAAACACATCGTTCACAGCTCGCCAGCTCAACCGTTTCAAATTCGTCGGTCGTGGGCAAAACGGTCAGGCCCAGGGAGCTGTTGCCGTCGCGCAAGGTCTTTTCTACGCGCATGTCGGGAAGATCGTCGCACTCCACCTCGACATCCGGATGCTCTTTTTTGAAGCTCGAGATGAGATCGATGCCAAGCAACCCCATGGAGCCGATTGCTGCGGCAAGCCGGATTGTGCGATGCGCTTGACCCGCAAGGCGGGCAAATCCAGCAGCCATGCGCGAGCGTGCCTCGTCGAATTCCTTGCAGAAAACTTTGAATTCCTCGGCGTAAGGGGTGGGCTTGATCCTGCCGTTGGCGTCGTTCTCAAACAACGGCACGCCCAGCTCGCCCTCAAGCGAATGGATGGCTTTCGTGAGGCCCTGGGCAGACATGGGCACGAGCTTTGCGGCGGCCGTGTAGCTGCGTTCGCGGTATGCCTTGAGGAAATAGTCAATCTGATTGGTATTCATGATCCCCCTGTTTTGACGAACCGTACAACCGTCCCTTTGCAGCCGCTGCTATTGTAAACACTCGCCATCATGACGGCAAAAAAGTTCTCGCAGTCAAAAAATATATCAATCTACCTGCCCAAACAACTTTCGGTTACAGGCAGTCTTACAAGAGGATGTTTGGTATTGACTCACGAGCGGGCCTATTGTTCGAGCCGTTCGACGCCAGACCGCATGGATTGCCGCGGGCTAGCGCAAGGCAATTGGGGCACGGCAAACAGGCCGACCCCAACACACGTCCCGTTATGAAAGGGGTACATGATGGAACTCACTCGCCGCAACTTTGTCCAGGCCGCAGGTGCCGCCACCGCAGCCGCCGCCCTCGCTGCCGGTGCCACCGCCGCGCTTGCCGATGAGGCTGCTACTGCCGATTACTCCGGCACCGGCTACGTCGACCCTGCCGCCGATGGCAAGGAGCCCACGATCATCGACTACACCAACGTCGTGGAAGAGGTCGGTGAGCCTGCCGAGGTTGAGGAGCACGAGATCATCGTTGTCGGTGCAGGCGGTACCGGTCTTGCCGCTGGTATCCAGGCCTTCGAGGACGGCCTCGACGTCGTTGTCCTTGAGAAGAAGGCCCTTGCCGGCGGTACCTTCCCCGGCTCCGAGGGCATGTTCGCCGTGGGTTCGCACTGGCAGAAGGAGGCTGGCTACGAGATCGACGTTGAGGAGATCATCGGCCGCCTCATGACCTATCACCACTACGTGCCCGATCCTGAGCTCTACCGCGCCTTCTTCAACAAGACCGCCGAGACCATCGACTGGCTCGAGAAGGAGGGCGTCGGCTTCCAGGAGGTCGTCGCCCTGGGCGAGTCCGACCCCACCTGGCACCTCTATGCCGGCGAGCGTTCCAAGGGCCTGGGCGCCCAGTTCATGGTGAGTTTCATCGCCCACGCCGAGGAGATTGGCCTCGACATTCGCTATGAGACCCCTGCCAAGCAGCTCATTGTCGACGAATCCGGCGCCGTGACTGGTGTTCTCGCCGTTGACAAAGACGGCAAGGTCATTCAGTTCAACGCCAAGGCCGTTATCATCGGTACCGGTGGCTATGCCAACAACGACAACATGATGAAGCAGCTCTGCGATGTTGATCCGGCCAAGATCTGCGCCGCCGGCGCCACGAGCGGCCGCGAGGGTGACGGCATCCGCATGGCACGCCACGCTGGCGCCATCATGGCCCCCGCGCCTGGCACCGCAGCCTGGTACGGCCCCATTCTCTACGGCACGACCTACGGCACGCCTGTCCAGGCCGCCACGTCGCTGCAGCCCGTCCTGTGGATCAACGAGGCATGCGAGCGTTTCGTGGCCGAAGACATGTTCCACCGCAACTTCCCGTTTGCCGGCATGGCGCACAAGAGCCAGAAGACCGTCTACACCATGCTCACCCAGAAGTTCCTCGACCAGTACGAGGCCGAGGGCGTGCAGCTGCAGGTCGGCGTGTACTGCGAGACCGGTATTCCGCTGACGACCCTCAAGGCGGACCTGCAGGAGCTCATCGACGAGGGCAACGAGCACATTTGGGTCGCCGACACCGTTGCCGACCTGGCCAATGCCGCTGGTCTCGACGCCGACAAGCTCACTGCCACCGTCGAGAAGTACAACGCCATGTGCGAGGCTGGCAAGGACACTCAGTTCGACAAGGCCGATGAGTTCATGATCCCGCTGAAGGATGAGGAAGGCCCGTACTACCTCTTCGAGGTTCAGAACGGCTACTTCTGCACCGTAGGTGGCATCAAGGTCACCACGAAGTGCGAGGCCGTCAACGACGACCGTCAGGTCATCCCGGGCCTGTACATGGGCGGCATGGATGCCGGCGGATTCTATGGCGACGCCTACGACGCCGGTATCGCAGCTGGTTCGTGCGCTTCCTGGGCCATCAACTCCGGCCGCATGGCTGAGGAAGCCGCCAAGGAATACATCGGCAAGTAAGTCTGCCGCATGACCTTAGGCGATGCGCCTGAGTTGGTTTGATTTGCATATAGCACGCTTGAGAACGGCCCCGGCTCGCGAGATTGCATCGCGAGCCGGGGCCGGCACTTTGCGCATCGGGAAGAGACTCACGGCACGTATGAAATTAAACTGTGCGCCTGCCAATGACTAGGATGTTTTCTTATCATCTCGCACTTGCATTTTGGCAGGCAAAAGCCATGGCTTAGTAAAACCTACAAGGTTTGTCACAGCAATCCCGTTTGCTCTGGTCGATGAACGAGTGCGCCGTACGGCATTTCACCATTGCAGCAGCGCGGGTAGAAAACGTGTTCGACATGGCGAACCATACTCAATCATCGACCAGGAGTCATTGCCAATCAAGTCAAATCCTCAACTGGCTCAGCCTTCCCGATCGTTTGCACCGTCGCGCCCAGAACCGCCTAGAACAAACTAAGCTGCTCATATGGCTGAGGATATTCACGCAAGTAGGAGAAGACCTCATTGGGCGTATGAAGAACGCCCCGACGCTCGCACTCCTCGCGAAACATCGCCATGAGCTGCGCGGCGCGAGGACTTCTGATGGCATACGAAAGGCCATACTCACGCTCATACACCTCGCGAAGGCCAGGGAAATGGCAATCAAGCGCCTGGTAGAAATAAGCGCGGTTGCCATCGCGCAGGGTAAGGCCTGCGTCGAACATAATGATGCCCTTTGTGCCCACATCGAAGCACATGTCGAGGATGGCCCGCAGGTTCTCCGGCGTGTCATTGATGTAGGGGAGGAGCGGGCACAACCATACGACGTTGGGAATGCCGGTCTCCTGGAGAGTCTTCAAAGCGCGATACCGCTCCGCGGTTGTGGAGACGTTCGGTTCCACGATGCGACACAGATTCTCGTCTGCCGTGGTCAGAGTCATCTGCACCACTGCCTTGCTTTTATCGTTAATAGAAGCCAGAAGATCGATGTCACGCAGAAAGCAATCCGACTTGGTAAGAAACGTGGCGCCGAAGTGACGTCGGTCGATAATCTCCAAGCACTGCCGCCATAAACGGAGTTCGACCTCAAGTGGGTTATATGGATCGCTCATTGCCCCGGTTCCTACCATGCATTTCTTGCGTTTGGAAGCAAGCGCCCGATCAAGAAGTTGCGGCGCGTTCGCTTTGACCTCAATGTCTTCGAAGTCATGGTTCATGTTGTAGCAATCGCTGCGGCTATCACAGTAGATGCAGCCGTGGGTGCACCCACGATAGATGTTGACACCGTTGTTTGCCGAGAGGATCGTCTTGGCTTGAACGAGATGCATGGGATGGTCCTCTCGGCGCGGGTTTGGGCATGTGTCTGTGCGCTATCATAGTCGCCGACCAGACAGGTAGTAGGCAGGGGGGCGACGCACATGCATGAGTTCCAACCGTTGACGGAGACAGAGGTTGTCGCCGCCCTGACATCGTGGAATAACGGCCGCCGAGCTGGCTTTCCCAAAGGAGAGACCGTCGAACCCGTTTGGCCCAATGGCGCCGCGCCGGTTATTGTTGGCGGTGCGGGCGGCATGGAGTGCCGCACTCTGTTGTGGGGTTTTCCACCACCCACCGGAAACAAACCCGTCTTTAACGCCCGCAGTGAAAAGCTCTTCGAGCAGGAAAAACAGGGACGGGGATTCTGGTCACGCGCACGGCGCTGCCTGGTGCCAACACGTGGGATTTGGGAGCCGTCCCCACAAGGTGACGTGCTATTCCACGTCGCTGGGATGCCCGTGTTCTTGATGGCGGGCGTATGCGAAGGCGATCGATTCTCCGTCGTGACCGTTCCAGCCAGCCCCGATATCCTGCCCATACATCCTCGCATGCCCCTTATCCTGCCGCGTGGTTTTTCCCACGCATGGCTGCAAGGCGCCATCCCCACAGAGTGTCCCAGACTCGAGCGTGTTGACACTGTTTGATAGCGCCGCCATCATCCCAGGCAGGTAGAAAATTGCGGTCTTGGAACGCAGCACCTGTTCAAGAGATAATCGGATGCTTTCACACAAGGGTTTTCGATTGGCGAGCCACCTGTGCGAGGGTTTTCGATTGGCAGCCGCTCCATGCGAATTCTTTCCGCAAAAATAGGGTTCTCCAGCCACGCATTTCATCGGTTTGCTGAATGCGAGATTGGCAAAAGGCGGTTGTCGATTATTGCCGTGCTAACTACCAGGCATTTTGTCCTTTTGGACGAGATCTACATCTACAAAAAAGAGCGCCCGGACACCTGCTGGCATCCGGGCGCTCGTCATTGCGGCTGGAGAACCCCATTTTCGCGGCGGTATCGAGCCAAAAAGTCTCGCTAGAAAACTGCCTGGCTTGTTGCTTAGCAGCTGGTGGTCTCGCGGTTGTACTTGTAGCCCTTCTTCTTGCCGCAGATGCCCTGGGCCTTGCAGCCGAGGATGAGCTTCTCGGTGATGGCGTTGAGCTGGGCAATCTCCTCAGCATTCAGGCAGGAGACAATCTCCTCGGCAGTGCGATCGTTGGCGGCGACGCGCTTCTCGGCGAGCTGACGACCCAGGTCGGTAAGCTTCACGGAGTAGCCGTGCTGCTCATCGTTCTCAAAAGTGACGTAACCGTTGCGCGCGGCCTTCTTCACGACACCCTTGAGCTCGCAGCGGTCGCAGCCCATGATCCAGATGAGGTCGTCGCGGGTCAGGGCACCGTCGTTGTTGCGCAGGGCGTTGAGCAGCAGGCCCTGGCCGCGCTTGAAGCTCTTGGGGCCGTTCTTGCGGAAAGCAAGCTGCACGAGCTTGTTGGCCTTCTTCATCTGCGCAAGGGTCTTGGATGCGTCGTTCATGGTAAAGCTCCTTCTATCTTCTAACCGTCTACATGGCATATAGCTCCACTATATGGTTAGCTGCGGAAAAGTCTGTTTAGACATGATGCAGGCTGACATAATTCACAATGAAAGCCAAGTGATGAGGAAGGCGAAGAGTCGAAGCCATTCAGTCGCCTGCTTGAAGCAATGCCCAGCAAAAGGAAGCACGAGATCATGGGCGGTCCTCCAAACCCACCGCACATTGTGCGGGCAAGAAAGACCGTTCCATAGGGCCATATGCGTGAAATGACCGTACGTTTGCGTTTTAGATCCCCAGTGTCTTCAAACTACTTCAGGCTCAAGTCATCTAGCTGCACAAATGAAAAGGATGAAACTCTTCATTTGTGTCTGGCACCCGTTAAAACGCAAACGTATGGCGTTTTTTATAGGACGTGTCTCTAGTGCAATGCCTCTTCAGATTCCCTGCGGATGAGCTCGCGCCAAATCTCGGCCTCTTCCTTGGGAGAGATGCCAAGGTTGCGCAGCTGCGACGAAAGTGCCTGACGAACGGCGAGGGCTTCAATCTGGCGCGCCTCGAGCAAAACGATTGCCTCGCGGACGGATGCCGCCTCATTGCCCTGCAGGGCCCCATTCGGCCCCATCGCCTCCTGAAGGCTGGAAAGCTTGGCGTCGATCAGGGCAAGTTCTTCCTTGGCCTCATGGCAGTCAATGACCAAGCCAAGCACGTCCTGCTCGCGCAAATAGCGCGTACGGTTTGCAAGTTCGTTTGCCTGCCAGCGGGCACGAGTTTCCTCACTGGGACGCGTATCGTAGTCCGGGCGAAGGTCGCGATTGGTGGCGTAGGCACCACTCGTGTACGAACCCATGTAGTGACGCTCGGAACTGAGCGCGGCGATGCCGTGAGCCATGTTTCCTCAACTTTCTCAGTACGCCGCGCATGCGACCCGTTGCCGTAACAGCACGCAATCATACCGTATGCAAACCTAAGAGGCTTCGCCTCTCACCGACAGACAGCTTTGCACATGCATAGAGACGTGTTCTTTTCACCGATGTACAATTCTTTCAGTTTGTGCGAAACCACGACAGGGGATGGCGTAACGGGGGGAAACGTGGACATCCATGATTTGCGAGCCTTCAAGGCTGTGTATGAACGCCAATCTCTCACTGAGGCCGCCAGGGCAAATTATGTGACGCGCCAAGCTCTCAGCAAAACGATTTCGCACCTTGAGGCAGAACTCGGCCCACTCTTTATAAGAAAGGCCCGTGGCGTCGTTCCCACCTCGCTTGCTAAAGCCGTGTACCCGCATGTGTGTCGGGCACTGTCTGAATTTGACGACGTACGTGACATATCCACCCGATTTGCCAGTGGCCGGGCTGGTTCAATCCGCCTTGCCGTCGAGGCCAATGCCGCTCTTACCCTGCCGGCGCGGCTTTTCGAGGACTACGTGGCTGCAAGGCCGGAAGTCCACCTGTCAACAGAGATATTGCCCCCAAACGCGGTGCGCGAGGCTCTGGCCTCAGGCAAGGCAGACGCTATTCTTGCTGGTCCACCCAGCATGCTTGTCCACGATTCGGAAAAACACCCAGCACCCAACTCGTCTTCGAAGGCCGCACCTGACGATGGCTTGGTCTTCGAGTCAATCTCTGTGGGTGGCCTTGTGGTTGTATTCAGCCGCAGTGCGTTTTCCCCTGAGGAGCTCAGTACTTTTCCGCCAAATGAGACGAACGGGCCTTCGCACCTTGTACTTCCCTTGTCGGCTTTGTCTGGCAAGCGCATTTTCGGTATTGACCCATCGAACTCAGTGGAGTGCAAGCTCGCCCCCTTCCTCCAAGCGCATGTGCCCACTGCACGCCTCACCTTCGGCAACTCCGACACCGTCCTTACCACAAGCTTGATGCGCTCCGGCCAAGGCGGGGTTCTTGTCGAGGCACGGGGTGCCCAAACCGATTTCGGCACCTGCTCGTATGTCCATGTTCCTCTTGCAGGTGATGACGCACCGTCTTGGGAGGTGGGAGTCTCATTCCATACAGACTCGCCTTCTGCTGCCGTGGCCTGTGATTTCGCCAGATTTGCTCGAGAGAAAATGACGCTTGATTAAGGCGCAACTATTTTGTTGCGCCCGTAGCCATAAACGCTGCTTTTCCTTCTTTTCTTGGCGTGGTTTGATACGTCTTGTACATGCGAGCAAAGGGGCTCGCATGCGCCGGGTTTAAGGCAAGGAATTTGCTAGGCACTCGGCAAGGGACATAGGGAGAGGGGAGCGCACCATGGGTATGCAAACAAGCGTTTCGAGGCGTGGGTTTTGCGGGTGCAGCGGTTGGCGCGGCGGGACTGGGCATTGCGCCGTGTATCGCGCCTGCTTACGCACAGGATGAGCCTGCAGGCCAGAGTGAAACCACTCAGGTTCTCAACGAGCAGGACTACTCCTACACCACCAACTCCATCACCGACTTCACCAAGACGCAGCTTTTCTCGGACTGGAAACTCGGTCCCATCGAACTTCATCACCGCATGGTGAAGTCGGCCGCTTTCCAGCTCGCCTTTTTCAATGCCAATCCCGAAGAGTACTTTGCTTATTACGAGCGCATGGCCAAGGGCGGCGTCGAGATGATTTGGATCGAGGACTTCGCCAACTTCTGGGACATGACGGCAAGCCCCCTCAAGCAGGACTACAACGCATACGACGTGAAGGGGCTCGTCGCGGCGCTCCATGCCGACGGCGCACACGTGGGTTGTCAGTTTGACACCATGGGCGCACCCATTGGCCCGCTCGACTACACCGAGCCCTTTATCGGCAACTATTCCACCGAGGAGGTTCGCTCTTGGCAGCAGGTGGTCGTTGACCTGGCAAAACGCCTGCAAGCCGACGGTTTCGATGCCATCGAGCTCAACATGGCCGCCAACAACATGGGTCAGTCGTTCCTGTCGCGAACCCGCAACAACCGTGACGACGAATATGATCCCCAGAGCCTGGAGAACCGCACTCGTTGGGCTGTCGAGACCATCCATGCCATTAAGGAGGCATGCGGACCCGACTTCGTGGTGCAGGCACTCATCAACGCCATTGAGAGCAACGACAAGGACCTGGGCAACGACGGCGAGTTCACTTCAATCGAGGAGTCCAAGGCCATCGCCAAGATCCTGGAAGAAGCCGGCGCCGACTCGCTTCACGTGCGCATCGGGCCTGCCTTCACCCACATTGCGCAGTTCGCTGGCGACCTTTATTTCTGCGCCAACGGCCTGGAGGGCATGAACTCCCACAGCGGACGCTATGATTTCAGTAAGCACTGGCAGGGACTTCTGCGCGGCAACCATTCAGGCTGCGGCCTGGGCATCGACATGGCGGCCGAGATCAAGAGCGCCGTCTCCATCCCCGTGGGCGCCGCCACATACATGGATCCTGCCCAGGCGCCCGACTACTTTGAGCAGGCTCTTGAGGAGGGCAAGCTCGACTTCTTCGTAATGAACCGTCCCTTGTGCGTTGATCCCGAATATGTGAACAAGCTTCGCGAGGGTCGTATCGATGAGATTGCGCCGTGCACGCGCTGCCTGCACTGCTTCTACGATGTTGACCACAAGGGCACCGTACCCTTCGAGCACTGCCGTGTGAATGCCGCTAACTGGCGCGCCTACGGACCCGTCATGCCCGAGGGCTTTGACCCCGCACCCGCCGATACTCCCAAGAAGGTCATGGTCATCGGTGGCGGCCCCGCCGGCATGGAGGCGGCCCGCGTTGCTGCCCAGCGTGGTCACGCGGTCACGCTGTACGAGAAGGCCGATAGTCTCGGAGGCACGCTGCCTGTGGCCGAGGCCATCAAGGGTCCGCACGAGAACCTGGGGCGCCTTGCCACCTATTTGGCTCGTGAGCTCGATGTCACGGGCGTGGAGGTAGTCACCGGCACCGAGATAACCGTCGATGATGTAGTTGCCGCTGCACCCGACTACGTGGTTGTGGCAACCGGTGCCATTGAGCCCATGACAACGTGGATGCCCACCGCCGGCACCATGGGCGCTACGCTCGAGACGGTACCCAGCCTTGAGTGCGGCCCGGAGGTCGTGGTTCTTGGCAGCAGTGCACGAGCAGTTGACACTGCCATTTACCTGGAGAAAAAGGGCAAGCATGTAACAATCGTGACCCCCGATCCCATGGAGCTGTTCGAGAAGGGCCATTCGGGCAACGTGCAGCAATTCATCCGCAATGCGTTTACCGCAAACGGCGGAATCATCTATGCCAATGCGACTCTCGTTGAGGTGGGAGATGGCTTTGTGACCATCACGCGCAACGAAGCTGGCGTAGACGCCACCGTGAAAGCTGATGCCGTGGTCGATCTCAGCGACATGTTGCCCAATACCGAGCTGGTCGATGCCATCACGGCGGCAGGCATCGACTGTGTTGCCGTGGGCGACTGCGCCGAACCGTGGAACATCGCCGAGGCCATCTCCACGGCCAACCTGGCAGCACGAGCCATTTAAGACGGATTGGGAGCATCGCCAGGATAGAACCCAAAGGAGCCTTCAAGCCCATTGAGTTCGATGGTTGAAATTACACTCTGGGTAATTATGGCTCATGCAAGACAAAGCATCATGAAAGCCAAAGGGGCGCGGAGTCTGCGAGGTACGGACTCCGTGCCCCTTATTCTTGGCAGCCGTGCCCCACAGATAGAGTCTATAGTTGACATTACATGTATGATCAAGCAATTAGCTTTGCAAGTAAAACGTTAGAGTTTAAATATAGTGTTGTAAAACGAATGAGCTTCGAGGTTTCTTACAACCTTCGCAGTAGCTATGGCTGTACCGCAGCGTATTTTCTAATTCTGCGTTTTACCAGGTAGAGTGTGACTCAACAGATGACCTTAAAGGTGACAGTTAGACTGATGGGTATAGAGCGGGCGTAAAAGTAAGATGCATAACTCTTAAGTACAACTATAGAGAGCTTAAATCCTATTTGTATTGTTTAACAGTAAGGCTTTAGATGAGATGTATGTTTACAACATGAACCTCAATTTGCCCCTTCTTGCCCAAACCACTCCAATCGGTCTGTCAACAATGAACCAATAGCCAACCGTCACGCCACTCCGCACGACTCGCATGGCGTACCATTGTCACAGCAAGGCAGATAGATGGAGGCTGAGGGGGGTGAAACCGTGAAGAAGAGCTGGGATCACAAGTGGTATGCCGACGAGTTTCTGCAGAGCTTGAAAGCCACCGCGCGTATCGAACACGACGGCGATGTCACCTACACGGTCAAGCATGCCCCCGATGCCGTGTCTGAGCTCGGTATCGATCCCCGTATGCTAGGCGGACCCATTGGCCGTCTGGCAAAAAGACTCTGCATCATCCCCGGCTTTGCCTTCGATTTTGTCCGGCTTCCCGTTAATGCAGCAATTCTGGGCATCTTCAGAAAAACCTTCAGTAAGACCTCGTCTGCAAACTGCCATATTCAAGATGTCTCAGTGAAAGATGACTTCGTCATCGCACGCGACGGCTATAGGATTCCAACGCGAATCTACAAGCGCGATTACGACAGACGCGATATCTGTCTGTATTTCATGCATGGAGGAGCGTTCATCGGCGGCGCCCTCGACCCTTACGACGAATGCTGGAGGATGTTTGCCTCAAAGTTCGGCGTGACAGTCGTGAGCGTCGACTATCGCTTGCTACCCGAAAACCCCTATCCAACCTCGTATAACGACTGCCTCGACGTGCTCTGCCATATCTACGGACACGCGGAGGCCTATGGAATTGACAGGGGCAAGATTTTCGTTTGCGGCGACAGTGCGGGTGGCAATCTTGCCCAAGCATGCACGAATGCAACGCAAGGCACCTCGATAGTGCGCGGGCAACTTTTACTCTACCCAACGCTCAACCTGTTTTCCATCGAGGACAAGTACTACAAGAAGGGCATCGGCGACTTTGAGTTCGAGCCGACGCAGAAGCTGCTTTCAAAAGGAGTCGTTCGGCAAATGCAGTCGTTGGTGCGGTTCGACATCATGAAGATTGGCATAGCACGGCCCGATCAACTCAACAACCCCTACTCCTTTGGCGTCGCAACCAACACCCCGACGTTCATCTCCGTCGGTGCCCTAGATTATCTGCGCAAAGACGCTTTCGGCTGGGCACACAAGCTCAAAGACGCCGGCGTCGAGGTCAAGATGGTCGTCTACAACGGCCTGGGCCACGGCTACATCAACGCCACAGGCGTATTCCCGCAGGCAGAGGATGTCATCGACGAAATGGGGGCCTTCGTTTTGGACAAATCGGGGCAGCGTTGCTGACCCACCCCTGTGAGATTCGCCGAGCCCTATGTCTCCCGTCCGACCATCACCCATGTAAAGGAACGCAAAGTGACACCCAAAGGAATCCTTTTTGACCTCGACGGCACGCTGCTCGACACCTACGCGCTTATTCTTGCTAGCTTTCGCCACGCAACCTCCCAGGTATTGGGACATGAGCTACCCGAAAAGACGCTCATGGCGAAGGTCGGCATGCCGCTCGTTGAGGAAGTCAAGGACTTCACCGATGACGCGCGACTCCAAGCCGATCTGGTCAGTGCCTTCCGCTCCTACAACCAGCGGGCCCACGACGGTTTGGTGCGCGCGTTTCCAGGAGTCGAGGAAATGCTTCGCATGCTGGCTCCTGAGGGCTTGCGCCTGGGTGTCGTTACATCGAAGCGAGGCGACTTGGCCCGTCGAGGTCTTCAGGTTTGCGGCCTGGGCGGCTACTTCGAGTTCGCCATGGGAAGCGACGAGTACTCGGGTCACAAGCCCAATCCTGCGCCCGTGCTATATGGCTGCGAGCGCCTGAGTCTCTCGCCACAAGAATGCGTCTATGTAGGCGACAGCCCCTTTGACATCGCCGCCGGCAATGCCGCAGGATGCGCAACCGTTGCGGTCACATGGGGTATGTTCGGCGAAGATTCGCTGCTCGCAGAGAGCCCTTCCCATGTGGCCCACGACCCACTTGAGGTATGCAGGCGCCTGGGTTTGTGAGGCTGACCACCGTAACCGGGCGGTTTCTCGCGTGCGCGCGGGGATCACACCAATGCCTGTCGACAAACCGCGACACCTGGAACGTGCTCCGCACCGGGGCTAATATCGCAGTACAATACGTAAAAATGTCGCATCTGGGACCAAAAAAGCCTGATGTGCCAAAAAGGGGCCTGTGGGATAATTTCTCGCGTGTGCAGGATGTTGCCATACCCAAAAGAATGGAGATGCACCATGAACACGACTCGCCGGACCTTCCTTAACGCTGGGGCTCTCGCTGCTGTAGGCTGCGGCCTGACCTCAGCCATACCATGCCTAGCCAACGCCGATGAAGCCGCTCCGGCTGCAAATCAGACGGCCATGCCTCCCAAGCCGCTCAATCCCAAGGCTGTGGTGCCAAACCCTTTCATGGGAACAAGCGAGTCCAACATCCACCACGACTGCTGCAACACCGACTCAACCGACGCGGTGCTGCCCATGGGCATCTTCCCCGAGGTCAACGTCGCGTTTGAGACCACCAACCCCAACGCCTCGCCGGCCATATTCTTCGACAATTTCGACAACCCCGTGTCGCCCCTCTTGGGCGGCCTCGCTATCCGCAACCACGATTCCGAGGAGGTCGGCACGCTGGGCTGCTTCTCGCCCACGCAGCACGACGGCGGCGGCTACGTCATTCAGAGCTCGTATTCCTTTGTTGACTCGCGCAACCTCATCGTGTGCCCCACAAACCACAACCACGTGCTCATGCTGCGTGCCACCGATGAGACAGGCACGCCACTGCCCGTGTTCGAGAAAGTCCTCGACATCGACGTGAAGGCAGCAGCTGAAGCCGCCTTCGGGGTCACCATCGATCAAAACCTGCTTTCCATCGTGTTCGACTACGAGGGTAACTTGTGGTTTGTGACGGGCGGCTTCCGCATCTACCCCGACCGCGGCCAACAAGGCGCAATGGGCTACATATCGGCCGCCGCAATCGACGCCATTCTTGCCGGCGAAGAGGTCGATCTGTCCCAAGAGGTGCACGTGTACCTGCCCGAACCGGGCGAGGGAGCCGAGAACGGCATTGCCTCTTGCACGCACGGCGCTGTCATTCTTACGAACCTTGCCTGCTACATGCTGCGCGCTAACGACGGGGTTGAAGTTGTGTGGCGCACTCCCTATGAGAGCGCCGGCGCAAAGGACAGCCGCGAAGGCG
Source organism: uncultured Coriobacteriales bacterium (assembly GCA_902464015.1). Lineage (GTDB taxonomy): Bacteria > Actinomycetota > Coriobacteriia > Coriobacteriales > UMGS124 > UMGS124. Next base: position 20,977 of record CABQHM010000037.1, read on the forward strand.
CAGCCACAACGGGCGGCGGGCTGGCATGGGGTGGCGGTTGCTCGCCTTCGCTTGGCAGCGAGCTTGTCTTCTTCACCGACAACTTGGAAACCGTAAGCCTGCTCGCGCTCAGCATGGAAACGGGCGAGGTCGTCGCAAGCTGCCCCATCATCGACGAGCTGCCCGCCGACATGCCTGTTTCGGTTGAAAACTCCGCCATGGTGTACGACGACGGGCAAGGCCGCGCGAGCGTTATCGCCTGCAACTGGTTCGGAGCCGGCAGCCCCAACCTAGCCAAGCCCGACAGCGACTCGTCCATCCAGAGCTACGAGAACATCTACGACACGAACTGGCTACTCAAGGGCAACTGCATGATTATCCCTGGTATCGAGCGTGTCGACACCATTAAGACCGACGACGGCTACATCATGGAGAGCATCTGGTGCCGCAACGACATCAGCGATACCTCGATGATGAAGCTTTCCACCGCCACTGGCTACATCTACGGTTACGTGCAGGACCTGACCAGCGGTATGTGGCAGTTTATCGCCCTCGACTTCGAGACCGGCGAAACGACGTTGACGGTGGATGTTGCCTCACCGTATGGCTACAACAACATGGCCATCGGCATGTACGCCGCCCACGATGGCAACAGGCTGTATTGTCCCACCGGTTACAAAGAGCTCATGCGCCTGCAGGACCGCTTTGCATATCTGCCCGAGATGCCCTACCGCAAGGTCGACCTCGACAAGACGACGCGCACGATCGTCACGGCCGAGGAGTTTGAGGCAGCCGGCGGCCAGGGCACGCCCGCAACTTGGCTGCATGGTGTGGCGGTGCGCAACGTGCATCCCCAGGTCACGCTTGCGGTGCGCGTCAACGGCCTCGAGGGGCAGGCGAGCGACTACAAGCTCTTCGCCCTGGGTACCGACGACGCATACCACGAGGTCACAGAAGGCTGGTCACTTGAAGGCGCAGGCGAAGATAAGCTTGCACCCGAGAACATCTACGAGATTCGCCTGACCGTCCAAGATGGCGGTGACATCGACCTCGACCCCGACGAGCGTCAGCTGCGCGTGGCCATCCTACTCGCACGATAGCATGTAAACGTTCTAAACACCGAAGTGCCCATCCCTCCTCACGCCGTACGTTCGAGGAGGGATGGGCGCATTTGTATGAGTTACGAAAGACAGCTTAATGGACGGGAAGCACCCAGGCGGCCTGTCGGCACGCGTCGAAGGTTGATTGGTCAAGGCAAGGGCATGTCACACCCAGCATCCAAATGCAACCTAGTTGAATCCGAATGCCACACGTCAAAAGATGCATGTCAAAAAGGCTGCGTCGACTGAGTCCCTAACTGTTTGATGTACCCAGCCACGCGCATCATCACTACTGTGCGAGGCGGTCAAATACTTCGCGCTTGCCAGGCATCGCAGGGATGGCGCCCGGACGCTCAACACAGCACGATGCGGTCGCACAGGCAAAGGATCCTGCGGAGAAAAGCTCCTCGCGCGAAAAGGCCGTCAAATCGCCAACCGTGTGCAGCTCCCGTTCATGGACAAGCCGATAAAGAAGCGCGCCCCAGAAGGAATCGCCTGCACCGGTCGCATCACGCGGTTGACAAGGGCACGTTGGCACAAACACGTTCTCGGCCCGCGTTGCAATAAAGGCTCCCTGGGAACCCATGGTCACGGCGACGAGGGCAGCGCCCTGATCAAGGATGTACTGGCCGGCAGCCTCGGGATTGTTCGTGCCGCACAGCAAGACAGCCTCGTCCTCGTTGATTTTCACCAGGTCGGCTCGATGCAACAGCGTTTCCATCTGCTCGATTGCCTCATGCTCTGCGGGCCACAGGCTTGCGCGGTAGTTCGAATCGTAGCTGATGAGCGCACCTGCCTGGCGGGCGAGCTCCACCGCATGCAGCGTCGCCGAACGGGCAGGCTCATCGGTAAGGGAAAGCGAGCCCACATGAAGCACGCGACAGGCACGAACCGCCTGGTCAGGTACATCGGCAGGGGAGAGGCGCGTATCAGCACCCGGCTTGCGGGCAAATGAGAACGAGCGCTCGGCCGTACGCGGGTCGACCTCGACAAAAGCGAGCGTGGTGAATGCCTCGGGGTCCTGCACAACAGACGACACGTCCACGCCACGCTCTTGGAGGGAACGCCTGAGAAAGCCACCGTGCATGTCTGCACCGACCTTGCCCACAAACTGCGCCGGCATGCCAAGCCTCGCTGCCTGTACGGCAACATTGGCCGGAGCACCTCCAGCATTGCGCTCAAAGAGGACCTGACCATTGGCGGAGAACCCTGCCTGAGTGAAATCGATGAGCACTTCGCCGAGTGCTACGAGCTCAGGAGAGAAAACGTGGGACATGAGGGACCTCACTTGATGTTGACAGGATGCGTCCAGGAACCTGCAGGGGGCACCCTAAGGGCAAATAACATACATTTCAGGATTTCAAAAAACACGTCAACTGGTACTTTGTTGAAATAACATACATATGAACGCGCGAGATGTATGTTATTTCCCTCCTTCCAACGAATAGAGGCTCCCATCCATGGAAAACATACCGTCTGCAGGGTACCCAATGTCGCCTTTGCCTGTGTTCGGGTTAAGATGCCTGCGAGAAAAAAAGAACCTTTTCCCACGACGTATGCCACTCACGCCAAGGAGGGCCCGACAACCATGACCCAAGAGATTAACCAGCAGCTTCTAGGCGGGGAGCGCGCCTTGTTTCACGCTCGTGACCTGCGCATTGTCGACACTGTCTTTACCGACGGCGAGTCCCCTCTTAAAGAAAGCTCTGACATCGAGCTTGTGGGGAGCGCGTTTCGCTGGAAGTACCCACTGTGGTACGCCACGCACGTCACGGCGTGCAAGTGCACGTGGTTCGAGATGGCGCGCTCGGGCGTGTGGTACACCGACGACATCTTGGTAGAGGACTCCGTCATCGAGGCCCCGAAGAATTTCCGCCGCTGCACCGGTGTCACGCTTCGCAACGTGACGCTGCCCAATGCGACCGAGACACTGTGGACCTGCCGCGACGTCACGCTTGAAAACGTTACGGCAAAGGGCGACTACTTCGCCATGAACAGCGAGAACATCGAAGTGGACGGCCTTGTGCTCGATGGAAACTATTCCTTTGACGGGGCGCGCCACATACACGTGAAGAACTCTCGTCTACTCTCCAAGGACTCCTTCTGGAACACCGAGGACGTGCTCGTGGAGGATTCCTACATCGCCGGTGAGTACCTGGGCTGGAACTCCAAGCACCTGCGCTTGGTAAACTGCACCATTGAGAGTCTGCAGGGCATGTGTTACGCCGAGAACATCGTGCTTGAGAACTGCAAGCTCATCAATACGACGCTAGCATTTGAGTACTCAAGCGTTACCGCCAATCTCAAGGGCCGCGTCGAAAGCGTGCTCAACCCCGAGTCGGGCACCATCGAAGCCGACCGAATCGGCGAGCTTATCCTGGACGATCGTCGCATCGACCCGGCCAAAACGAGCATCACCTGCCGCGTCGGCGAGGTTCCGGCTTCTGTTTCGCCCGAATCCGCCGGCGCCCAAGGCCCATGCAGTGTGGAAGCCGTGCTGGGAGATTAACACTCATCCAGCCTACCCGCGCATCGCACGTTTCCGTTATCTCAGGCGGCCCGCGTCCATCGAGACACGGGCCGCCTTTTCCTTTAGTGCGCTTGCGGGAAGGGCAGAATGACTTCCGTCTCCAGAAACACCTGCTTGAGGGAATTGGCCGCTTCTTCGTATGCAATGTCTTGAGTATCGATCAACTCGAGAAGCAGGCGAAACGCCGCCCATATCCGCAACCCCTGCTGCTGCGCGACGGCATCATCCATTCCCATCGACATAAGGCAGCCCCTTGTATAGCTCAATGGGCCCGCTCCCAGATACTGTCGATGCAGCTGTTCCATGCGCGGGGTACGAAAGCGGTCAATTTCAATCATGCGACGAAAGGGCGCCGCGATGGGGTCAGTCGCCCAGTAATAGAACATGTCGAGCGTAAAAGCGCGAAAGGCAGCAAAGAGAGATGCAGCGTTTTCGTCAGACGCGAGACCACCGTCTGAGGACTGCTGGTTGGACAAAGAATCGTCGCACGTCAGCGGATCCTCAGCTGGCACGCCCGCAGTCTCAGCATGCGTGGCGTCGGCTTCCTCCATCCGCGCGCAAATGGCCTCCAGGAGAGCATCTTTGCCAGCAAAATGCTTGTAAATAGCACCCTGCGTAATGCCAACCTCACCTGCGATATCACGCATAGAGGTTCCCTCGTAGCCATTGCGAGAGAAGAGGCGAAGCGCCACCATGAGGATGGATTCGCGCGTGGTGGCAGCGATTGGCGATGCAGACGTTCCCTCGTGGGCCACACTCGGTCCTTTCCCCGTTGGTCGGATGGCTGAAGTCGGCGAATATCATACCGCGCGAACCGCCATCACATACCCACCTTTGTTGAGAGCTTCTCCAGCACGACGCCGATGAAGTTGAGATGCTTCCCCGCGCCCGCCTCCATCGAGGCGCGGTCACCTATCGCGTAGGGATTGTCACAGGTAAGCCAGTCGGCCCAGGCCTCTTCGTTGGTCTTCATCTCTCACATGTCAACGATGCGTGCGCCGGTGATCTGCTTGAAAATACCGTGCCACCAGGTCATATCATGCATGTAGTCGAGCTGCTCGGGTGTCCAGGAAACGAGCAGCTCAGGCGGAATGTCGTCATGGCAGTCATGCGTAAGACCAGAAATTGCCATCAGGATCCGCCCATGAGGTTTCAAAAAGGGAAGGAGCTTCTTATCAAGGAAGCTGCCTTCACGTCCAAAGAAGTTATATGCGTCGATGCAGGTGATGGCGTCAAATTCCTCGCGCTCAAACGGGAGGTCGGCGGCATCGGCATGCACCGCATGTACCTGATCGGACATGATTCCCAGGCTGGAGAGAAACGCCTGATTCTCATTGGGGTCGCTCCACAAATCGCCCGCCATTACGGTAAAACCGTATTGCTGGTAAAGAAACGCCGAGGTCAGCGCCATGCCGCTTCCCAGATCAAGCACCCGCGAGCCCCTAAGTACGGGATGGCGCTCCAAGACCTCCTCTGCCAGCTTGAGCGGGTTGGGTCCCATGATCTTGCTGCGAACGAGTTCGACGGGATACCTCTCAGCGTGCGGATACTCCATATCGATCGCCTCTTTCAAAATGGTGAACATTCGTTTACCACGTGGCAACGCCATAATAGTAAACGTTCGTTCACCAGTCAAGGAAGGAGTTGGCAGCAACGTGACGTGCATGAGTCTTGGCGTCCCATCGATATCGGAAGCAAACGGTAGTCCGGGGCAGCACCGCCCAAATACTATGCGATCGATAGACTCTTCTTTTGAATTCGCGCCTCTTCAACCAGGGCAAACAGTTCCTCACGCGTATGGCTGTCAAGCTTCTGATACACGTGCCGGATGTGGGCCTTGGCCGTTCCGTTTGCCACACAAAGCTCAGCTTCAATGTCACGTGCCGTCTTGTGTTGGGCAAGGAGTAACAATACCTCGCCCTCGCGCTGCGACAGATTGCGCTGGTGAGAGACTTCAGCACACGCGCGTGCCAGCGAATGCTTCTCCTCAACGGCGCGCGAACGTTCTGGCTCAGGTTGTGTAGCCGCAAGCTCCATGCCCCAAGACGAGTCGAGCCTGCTTTCGCGCAGGGCAACAAGCGTTGCCGCCATGACAACGACGATGAGCAGGGGAGTCATCGGGATGCCCATGGTGCCCAACCAACCCTCGAGGGCACGACCGGCAATCATGGCAACCTGTCGCACCGACCGCTCGATTCCAAAAAGCCACACCGCACTTGCTCCCCAGCGATAGCAAATGGAACCGATCATCGTCATGATGAAAATCTGGCTGGCTGTGTAGCCCCAGTTAGCAAACAGGTTGCGTGCCCAACTGTTCCACTCGCATGTCGTAGACAAGATGAGAAAGACAGCAGACATAAAAGGCAGCACGGTGCCGTACACCGGCCCGAAATCTACCTTGCGCGAGGCAAACACGATGATCGCTGCCACAAACAGGGCACACCCAATAGTACCTGCCGACTCATTGGACCGCGAAACCTCGAAAATCGAGGACTGCAGCAGGCCATAAGAGAAGGAGTAGATTGCGACAACCAACACAGGCTTCCACGGAAAAGAGAAACTCGCCCATTCGCCCTCACCGGGAGGCGTCACGAGCTTGCGTCCATAGCAGCTGTTCAAGCACATGATTGAGACTATAGGAAGGGCACAGGTCATGACAGGCAACCTGCTCAAATCGATACCACCGTACACCCACCCCAAGGCAGCACCAACAACAAGAGACGCAGAATAGTAGAGGCAAATGCGCACGGGGCTGAGTCTTCCATACGCCTCAGACCACAGCAGAATGACAAGCGAGGTGCCAACACCGCCGAGTACGGTGCATGCCCACAGCGAGGGTGTTGCAAGGAAGGGAAACCACCAGGCGGCATATCCGCACAACGTGGAACAAACCAACAGAGCCATGCACGTCGGACGTGACCAACGCTGCGAGACAAGTGGAGTAAGGCGATGAGCAAGGCTCAAACAAACCATCAGCGAGGCGACCATTACGACATCGAAGGCGTTTTGTGAAACAAAAAGACCGCCGAATCCTTCAATGAGGTCACGATCGAAGAGAACGTTAAGCCATGCGCGATAGACGCCCAAACCCAGGAACGGCAGTGGGACAAGGGGAGTAGCGGTCAGCCATGCAAGAAGTTTGGCCCAGATGCCAGTCTGGCCAACAACCTCATCGGCATCCGTCCCAGCGGCTTCGTCCATGTCCACGGCTTCCATCTGACTCACGTAACCACAACCCTTTTCTTACGCAACCAAACAACAATGGCACCTATTGTATCGGCCCATCCGTATCCCCATGCCGCATCTCACTGTTCGTTGGTTTGTCAACGACAACAAACCGAGCTTTCCTAACGCTAATACACGACGACCCCGTTTCACCTAATCGTTTCGCCCTTTGCGACACCACCATTATCATCATTCCAGCTCAGATAAGGGGTTATAGCAAAGGGTTATTTTTTCCAACGACATGGTTATGACTTTAGGCCGTGCCAATTCCGCCGTGATGGGGCCATAGTCGAGTCAGTCGCAAGCGTCGGTGCACGGCAAACGGAGCAAAGCGAAGGAATCATCTTCTTGGCTCCCCGACATCCGTCTTAGCTGAGCGCCGGCATCTGCGACGCACGACACGTCTGTATTTCAAGCATTTGAGAAAAGGAGCATGCGATGTCGAACCTGTCACGTAGGAACTTCGTCAAGGGTGCCGGTCTGGCCGGAGCTGCCGTGGCCGCTACGGCCGCAGCCGTGCCCGCACTGGCCGACGAGGCCGCTGCCGACGTTGTCTACCCCGAGGGCCTGCAGGCCTCCGACTTTGCCGAGTCGCCCGTTGAGCTCGCACCCGTTACCGACTTTGCAGCCGAGTACACCTACGACGTCGTTGTCATCGGCGCCGGCACTGGCGGCGTCCCCGCGGCCCTCTCGGCTGTGGAGGAAGGCGCGACTGCCTGATGCCTGCAGAAGGAGAGCGCCCCGCTTTCCCAGGGCGGCACCTCCACCGGCATCATGCTCGACGAGAGCGACGAGCAGGGCGTCATGAACCATATGCAGGGCTTCATCGAAGACTGCCATTGGCGCGCTGACCGCGGCCTTGCTCGCTTCTATTACGATCACTCCGGCGAGACCATGCGTTGGATGGAAGTCCGCTCCATGGAGGCCGGTTTCCCGCCCTACAGCATCGGCGAAGTCACGTTCGAGTATGAGGACGGCACCAAGTGCACGAAGCGCTCCAACCGCTTCGGACCCAAGCCGTACACCAACAACGAGCTCATCAACGCCCTTGCCAAGCTGGCCGAGGAGCGCGGCGTCGATTTCTATTACAGCACCCCCGGCATCCAGCTTATCCAGGACGAATCCGGTGCCGTGACAGGCGTCGTGGGCAAGAATGAGGCCGGCGAGTACATCAAGTTCAATGCCACGAAGGGCGTCATCGTCTCCACGGGCGACTATCAGAACAACCAGAGCCTCGTTGAGCGTTACTGCCCCGACGTCAAGGAATTTGACCGCAAGCAGGCCGGCAAGACCGGCGACGGCATCCTCATGACGATGGCAATCGGCGCCGGTTTTGTGCCCGTGGGCCACTCGCACATGATGCATGACTTTGACTCCGGCCCCATGTTCAACGAGCCCTTCCTCACCGTCAATGAGAACGGCGAGCGCTTCATGAACGAGGACGCCGAGTTCGAGCAGCTCAACAACGAGCTGCGCTATCAGCCCAGGCCCGGCTGGTACTCGCAGATCTTCGACGCCAACTACGTCGATCAGGTAACCGAGTGGGGCGGCAAGGCAACAGCCCCCGAGAAGCTTGAAGTCTATATGCCCGACATCGAGATGGACCGTTCCGTGGAGTCGGGCGCTGGCGTGCTCGAGTACCTCATCGACACCCATCGCTGTGACACCCTCGAGGAGCTTGCCTAGGCCCTTGGCGTTCCGGCCGATGCGCTGATTGCAAGCGTCGAGCGCTACAACGAGCTTGTCGACTCGGGCTTTGACAGCGATTTTGGCAAAAAGGCCTGCTACATGAAGCGCATCGACACGCCACCCTTCTACGGCATCCACAAGCACATCCGCGTTTCCGCCTTGTGCGCAGGCATGACGGTCAATGCAAACTACCAGGTCACTAAGGCAGATGGCACCGTCATCCCCAACCTGTGGGCAACGGGCTTTGGTGCTGGTCAGCTTTGCGGCCTGCCCGACTGGTCCATGTACACGGGCGGCATGAGCGCCGGTCACTGCATGACCTCTGGCCGCTACTGTGGCATTGCCGCCGCGACGGGCAAGTACGAGCCAACAACCCCCATCACCGATGAGGACGTCGCAGCCGCCGGATACGATATGGATCAGATCCACGGCAAGAAGTAGCCGATAGCGAGCTGAGCCAATCATTTGGGGGCGTCCTTCCGGAATGGAAGGACGCCCCCATCTCCGAAACGGACGCCTAATACTCTCGCGACAAATCAACCTTGCCGCGCAGGCTTTTCTTCTGGGACACCTCGTGCTTGGACTGCAGGCGACGCTCCTTCGATCGGCGGGGCACGCGTGTCTTCAGGCGCTTCTTCGGAGGTCTTGAGCGTCGTTCAAGCTCGGCGCGCAGCTTAGCCAGACATGCCTGACGATTGAGGAGCTGGGAGCGCTCGGAACGCGCCACAACGACGATTCCCGTAGGCGTGTGCCGCATGCGCACTGCCGAGTCGGCCGTGTTCACGCCTTGCCCGCCCGGACCTGTCGCATGGAACGTCTCTATCTCGCAGCAAGCAAGCACCTGGGTATCCCCCTGCTTGCAGAACGCAGCATAGTCGGCATGCGTCAGCGCCGGCACCTCCGGCGCTTCGCTCTTCACCTCAGGTGCCTGCGCATATTCCGATGATGTATCTTGTTCAGTCATAAACTCTTGTTCTCCTGAGTTTGGGCGACTATGCAACAGAAAGGTAGGCGTCCACCATGGCTCGCAACTCGTCAGAGCGTGTGCGACCATTCGCCCGCGCCTGCTTGTCTAGCGCTTGAATGGCCGACACTGGAAGCCTGAAGGTAACGGGTCGCACTTCTTCATCAGCGATTGAAGGCCTGCCGATGACAGGTTTGCCCAAGTGGCTGGCATCCCATGTCTGCTGTTCATACTGCTCCGCCCATCCATCAAGTTGCTCTTCTGTAACGCCGAACATCTCGTTGAGGTCCTCGCGGTCCATTTCCAACCTCCTTATAGTCCGAGTTCGTTGAGAACTTTTTTGGTCGGCGGAACCAATGCGTGGTAAATAAGCCAGTCGCCACTGTCGCTTCGTATCCCGACCATCTCCATAAGCCTGGAATTTGCATCGATACCCACAACAATGTGAGTTTCAACCTGTTCGTCCAGGCGCCGTCGGCCAACGATTGCATGCGTCCATGCATACAAGACATCCTGCGAATCAATTTCGGGATGCCGCTCGTGCACACGAGGGTGAACAAATACTCTAGACATGATACCCGACTTTCGTTTACGAAACAATAAGCTGGCAAACACGACTATTGGCCCTCGACAAGACAAAGATGCCAACAGATGGTACGGGCATCAGGACCGGGCAAGACACGCGTCCGCGAAACGATGCGATAAGCAGTATAGCTTCATGGGAGACAAGAGGCAGACCCTCAAAACAAAGAAGCCGTCCCGCAGACGCACGGGACGGCTCTCGATTGCTTGGCGACTCTAAAAGCTACGCCTTAAATGTAGTCCGAGATGTAGGGGCATTCGTGCAACAGGGCTGCGTCAAGGGCCTCAACACCGGCGGCGTCGCCCTGGATGCGCTCGCGCTCAAAGAGCTGAGCGGCGGTTTTGTAGCCCATGAGCAGGCAGGTAAGCGTGCCAATGGACATGTGCAGGCGCGCAAAGCCGTTCATGTGCGTCCGCATGGGATCGCGCTCGAGGCGGGCCGCCTCAACCACCGCGCCTTCGCCTTCCTGCTGCGTGGCCACCGCATTGTCGGCATCGCAGGCCAGAGCAGCCGTGCCGGTGCCCCGGTAGACCTCGTGCACGACGGTTTTGCCCTCGCAGAATTCCACCACGTAGGTTGCGGTGTTTTCCTCGATGAAGGAGTCCTCAATGTCGAGCGCAATGCGCAGGTGCGCGTCGGGCGCGCAGGGATATTGCTCGAGGAACTGTTCCACATCCACGATACGCCCCATGATGTAGGGCTGGATGGTCTCCACGATGTCGGAGTCGTCCATATCGAAAGCGATGGGCTCGTTGAAGTACGTGTTGCCGCGCACCTCGTCGATCATGGAGTCGTGGGCGTGAATGTACTCCCACAGGCCCTTCTGCGCCTCGCGGTTGAGGTAGATCATCTCCTTGATGTGCATGACATCGTCTTTGATGAGGTACACCATGTAGCCCATGGGCTTGTCCTCGACGTTGTAGTACACGGCGACCATGGTGTCGTCCTCGTCCCAGCGCCAGTACTCGTCCCACGCCAGCGCGTTGCGGAACAGGCATCCGTGCGTCTGCTGGGCAAACGTGGAGTGCAGGTTCATGAAGTCGAGGTTGTCATCGGGTACGCGGCGCACGTAACCCGGGGCTCTCATGCGACGAGGTACCTGGTTGTCGCGCACCTTGTACGAGATCTTGTTGGAAATGATCTCCCAGCCGCGGTGGCGGTACAGCGGGATGGAGTAAGGGAAGAGAATGGCGAGCGTCTGGTTCTTCTCGCGCATGCGCATAAGGCTCTGGCGCATAAGCCTGCCCATGATGCCCTGGCCGGTATACTCAGGGTAGGTGGAAACACTCGTGATGAAACCGACCTGGTAGATGGACTGGTAAATGTTCATCTTCAGCGGGTAGACGGCAAACTGCGAAATGAGGCTGTCGCCGTCGTAGCACCCCAAGATGTCGGCACGCTTGATGACAGGGAACTTGGACTGCTTGATGGAGTCGTTGCTCCAACCGTCGGTCATAAGCTCCTGCTCGGTCACCTGGAAGGCATAACGCAACAGCGCATTGTACTGGTCGAGGTCGTCCACCGTGAGGTCGCGGATGACGTAAGGAAAGCTGTCATCCTGCGGTTTGTGTGCGTCGGAAGCGCACATATCTATCAAGTCCCTTCGTAAGATCGCGTCCAGCCCGATGCATGAACGCGCACATACTTGTCATAGTACCCGTTTGACCAAAGCAGCGTGCGCCTTCGGCGTATCGGCACAAAAGTGGCGACTGGGACCCAGCGCGCCCCTGTCAGGCGAACCTAGAAGAACAGCAGCGCCATGGCGGCGACGAAGGCAAGCAGGACGATCGAGGTGATGAGCGCGGCAACGAACGCGTTGCGACCGCGCGTAAGCAGTACACGGAAGTTCACCGTCATGCCGAGAGCCGCCATGGCCATACCAAGCAGCAGGTAGCTCACCTTGACGAGACCGTCGAGCATCTCCTGGGTGAGGGGAGCAAAGGTGCCGATGACGCTGGCGACAACAAAGCCCACCATGAACCAAGGGATGGGCACCTTGCCCTTGCCGTCGGCCTCCACGCCCTCGGCCTTGCGGTACCAAACGCCGATGACAATAGCCGCGGGGGCCAACAGCAGCACGCGGGAAAGCTTCGTGATGATTGCAATGTCGAGGCTCTCGGAGCCACCGGCGCCACCTGCCGCCACGGCATGGGCAATCTCATGGAGCGACCCACCCGCCATGACGCCGAACTGCGTGGCACTCATGCCGAGCAGGGGCCCTACAGCGATATCGACAAGCGTGAACAGCGTGCCAAGAATGGCAACGATGGCCACGGCCACCACCTTGTCCTCGCCGTGGCGCTCGGCTTCCTTTTCGCTGGTAGGCAACTGGGAAGCAATGCCCATGACCGCCGCCGCACCGCAAATGCCCGTGCCGGATGCAGTGAGAATGGCCAGGTGTCTGTCAACACCAAAGCGTCGGGCCAGATTGTAGGCAAGGAAGATGGTGCCCGTGACCACCACGCACGCCAGTGCAATGGTCTTCACGCCCGCCTGCGCCAGGGCAACAAGATTGAGCTTGAAGCCAAGCAAGATAATGCCTGCTCGCAAAAACTTGTTCGAGATGAGTGCGATGCCAGGCTTGGCATAAGCAACGGCCGGCTTAGCCGCCTGACACACAACACCTAAGATAAGTGAGATGACGAGCGCGCCAAGAACCGCCAGGCAGGGAAGGCCCGCCAACAGGCTGCCGAGAACCGAACATGCCAACGTGAGCGCGCACGCCACAGCAAACTGCTTGGAGAAAATCGTTTTGAACATGGAAGTCGATGACCTTTCACGAGATGGAAGGGCCAACTGTAGCAAAAGAGTTTACCTACTCTATCGAACTGGCATCCGAAATGGGCAAACGGCGCGATTCTCCCGGCTCCCCACATAGATGAAAAGGGGCCCAGCGCGAGCGCCGGAGCCCCTGGATGCTCGACGCTTGGCAATAGCAAAAGACCCCAGCAACCAGAGGTTGTTGGGGTCTTTAACATGCGAAGTGGTGGGCCCGACAAGGTTCGAACTTGTGACCTCCCGGTTATCAGCCGGACGCT
>CABQHM010000038.1 GCA_902464015.1 uncultured Coriobacteriales bacterium
CCCCTGCCCCTGCGCCGTCCAAGCGCCCGGTTCCCATGCAGGAGCCTGCTGTGCCCGCTGCCAGGCCGGCTGCCGCAGAGCCTCGCCCCGCGGCTTCCGCCAAGCCCGCCGCTGTGTCTGCTCCTGCGCCCGCTCCGGCCGCAGCGAGCGCGCATGTGGCCGAGCCACCGACGTTTTCCAGCGATGCCGTCATCGTGCGCACGCGCGGCTACGACGACGTCCGCCGTGTCGCTGAGGTGCTGCTGGGCGACCATCGCCCTGTGGTGCTCGCAATGCGCAGCTCTTCGGACGCCACCTGCCAGCGCATCCTCGACTTCACGTTCGGTGTGTGCTGTGCCAGCGGCGCCACGATCGAGGAGCTTGGGCAGAAGCTTTTCGCCGTCTGTCCCAAGGGCGTGAAGGTCTCCGATGTCACCATGGCCGACCTCAAGCGCCAGGGCCTGATGAGGTAGCCGATGCTTTCTATTGCCATTGCCCAGCTCTTCCGCATCTACTCCGTCATCCTGCTCGTCTATGTGCTCATGAGCTGGATTCCCTACGGCGCGTCCAAGTGGGTCGAGGACATCCGTTCGGTGCTTGCTTCCATCTCTGAGCCGTATCTGGGCCTCTTCAGGCGCATCATCCCGCCCCTGGGCATGATTGATTTTTCGCCTGTGGTAGCGATTATCGTTCTGCAGCTCGCCGAGAGCCTGATTCTGGCTATACTTTAGCCATCCGTTTACCGATGCCTTCGGCTGATGCCGTGAGGCTGCAATGCACGAAGGAAAGGTCTTACCATGCCTATCACTCCCGCCGAGATTCAGCAGAAGACGTTCTCCGAGGCCAAGCGCCGTGGATACGAGCCCAGCGAGGTCGACGAGTTCCTCGAGCAGATCAGCCGCGACATCGACGCGATGCTGCGCAAGATTGCAGACCTCAAGAACCGCCTGACCGCCGCCGAGGCCAAGAACGGCGAGCTCCAGGGCGAGATTGAGAAGGTTCGCGCCGAGGCTGACAAGGCTGTGGCCGACGCCCGCGCCGCCGCTCCCGCTGCAGCTCCCGCCGCTCCCGCCAACAACGGCAAGCCCAACATCTACAGCGCCACCGAGGAGCAGCTCTCCGCCGCCCTCATCGTTGCCCAGCAGACCGCCGACCGCATCGTTGCCGAGGCCAAGTCCAATGCCGAGCGCATTCGTCTCGACGCCGACAACCAGGCCCGCAAGGTCATCCGCCAGGCTCTCGACGAGAAGCAGACCGAGCTCGACGAGATCGAGCGTCTCAAGGTTTCCCGCGAGAACTTCCGCACCGAGTACCTCGCCCTTATTCAGAAGTTCTCCGATGCTGCTTCGGCCAACTTCCCGCTGATTACGTCTGCCCCCTCGGGTTCCGAGGCTGTTGCCGCCGCCCCCAGCGCTGCTGCCACGCAGCTGCAGGCCGCCGTCAACCCCTATGGCACCCAGGTGCAGGCCGCCATCGACGACCTGGATTAATCGTTAGGTTTGGCAGTGCTGCATCCTGACCGCAACTTCTCTACCATCGCTAGCCAGGGTCTCGCTGTCGAGCAGGTCATGGCACAACTTGAGCACGCCAAGACTGGCGCCCTGCTTGCGGGTGAACCCGCGTGCAGGGCGCTTTTTTGCGACGCGGACACCTGCGTCGAGTTGCTCGACGTGCGAAGGACCCTGCACGTGGAGCCAACGGGCTCCATCGAGGCCGACGAGCTGCGCCCCTGGCTCAAGGCTCCCGCTTCTGGCGATGGTCTGCGCGTCGTGGTCAACGAGGGCGCAGGCCCCTATCTGTGTCGTCCGCCCCAGATGGGTGCCGACATCGCGGTGGAGGACCTCGGTGACCTTTTCGGCGAGGCCTTTGATGGCCTTACTTTTGTGGCCTCACGCAGCGAGGGGGCCCTCGAGCGGTTCCTGAGGGCAATCGGGGCAGACGCGCCGGACGCGGCCGCGCCGATTCTGTCCGGCGTGCGTGATCTTCTGGCACACATGCTGCCTCAGCTTGCCCTCGTCACGCAGGCGCGTTGCGACCGGGCTCTTGTTGCCGCCCAGTTCCTTGCGCATCATCCGCGCGTTGTGTGGGTGCGTTACCCGGGCTTGGTCGAAGATGCCTCCAATGCCGAGGCGCGCCGCAGCATGGAGCACGGCTTTGGCTGGCGCGTGGCGTTCAAGCCTGCCGAGGACGCCCGTGGGTTTGCCTGCGGCTTGTGGGAGAGCCCGCTGGGTGCCCTCTCGAGCAGCGTTGAGGTGCTGCCCAATGGCGT
Source organism: uncultured Coriobacteriales bacterium (assembly GCA_902464015.1). GTDB lineage: Bacteria > Actinomycetota > Coriobacteriia > Coriobacteriales > UMGS124 > UMGS124. The sequence continues at coordinate 2,249 of CABQHM010000038.1, forward strand.
GTGCGTGCTGCACGCTGGGCTTGAAGAGGCTCTTGATGTGGTGGGCGCGTTGGAAAAAGGCATTGCCTGCCCCAAACCCGCCGAGGACTGCGCATAATTGTGCCGTGCACGTTCAATCGTTACTGACGCTTCTTAGGGAAGGAGCGCACATGCTTTTCTCGTCTACCAAGAAGATGCGCGCCGTGCCGGCCATCTTTGCCTGCTGCGCACTTGCCTGCACGCTTATGGCGTCGGGCTGCGGTCAGAGCTTCTCTGACGCCGCCCAGGCCCTCAACGACGGCGTCAAGGCCGACATGGCCCAGCTCACCGACCTCACGAGCGATACTGCGACGTCGCTGTTTGCCTCCGACTACACCAGCGACCTTGTGGCTGCTGGCTTCGACCCGCTCGACGTGTACGGCCCCATGTTCTCCAGCCTTGCCTACGAGGTGAGCTCCATCTCGATTGAGAACAACACCGCCCATGTCGTCGTCAACGTCTCGAACAAGGACCTCAACCAGGTCTTCCAAGACTACACGGCTCAAGTGACCAATGAGCTTGCGACCGCCGAGACCCGCAACACTCTCGCGGCCATGGATGATGCAGCGCTCACGGCCCACCTGGCTTCGGTGCTCACGTCGTGCCTGGCAAATCCTGACGTGCCGGTGGTTTCGCAGACCGTCGAGCTCATCTATGTTAAAGATGGCTCGCTTTGGAAGCTCCAGGATTCCGACGAGCTCGTGCGTGCCCTTCTGGGTGGCCTCGACCCTGCGCAGGCAAGCGTTGCCTCGCAGGACAAGCTTGTGGCGGCAAGCGAGTCTGTCGCGCCTGCAGCAGACGCCGCCCCGGTTGACGCCGAGGCCCAGTCCGCAGACGCGGGCGAAGAGGCTGTCGCTCCGGTCGATGCCGAGGGTCAGGGCGCGGCCGAGCCCGTCCAGCAATAGGGGAGTCGCCCGGCATGCCCTCACCCGCCGTACCTGCCGCGACGAGCCTCGCCGTGCGTCACTCGATGCAGGGCAACCGCAGCCGTGACACGAAACCCGAGATTGTGGTGCGCACCTACCTGCGCAAACGCGGTCTCAGCGGGTATCGCTTGCAGTGGAAGAAGGCCCCCGGCAAGCCTGATGTGGCCTATCCGGGCAAGCGTGTGGCAATCTTCGTTCACGGTTGCTTTTGGCACCGGTGCCCCTACTGCCACCCCAGTACACCGTCGTCCAACGTCGAGTTCTGGTCGGCGAAGTTCGCCCGCAACCAGGCAAGGGACAGGCGCGATTCAAGCGAGCTTGTCGAGGCTGGCTGGACAGTTGTTGTTGTCTGGGAATGCAGGCTTAAAAAGAAACATCTGCGGCGTACCATGGACGAGGTGGCGGCTCTTGTGGAGCATGCAACGCCCGTCAAGACCAAGGCCGACGAGCATCCAGGCCGTCTGGTCGTGCTCGGGCGCACCTGTGTCCACGGCCCTCGTGGCCTTGCCGCTGCGCGCATACGTTTACGTTCAAAGAGGGCCGCTCATGGCCCAAGGGGTTGTACCAGGAAGCGTATTTGATTGAGAAAGGAACAAGTATGACCGATACGGTAACTGAGTCCGAAAAGCCTTGCATCCTTGTCACGGGCGGTGCCGGCTTCATCGGCAGCCACACCTGCGTCGAGCTGCTCAACGCCGGCTACGACGTTGTCGTGGTCGACGACCTGTCCAACGCCAGCGAGGTCGCCCTCAAGCGCGTCGAGCGCATCACGGGCAAGAAGGTTCGTGCCTTCTACCAGGGCGACGTGAAGGACGGGGCGCTTCTCGACCGCATCTTCGACGAGCAGCCCATCTGCGGCGCCATCCACTTCGCCGCGTACAAGGCGGTGGGCGAGTCGGTGCACAAGCCCATCGAGTACTACCAGAACAACCTGGGCGGCACGCTCGAGCTCGCACGCGCCCTTCGCGACCATGGCGTGTATGACATTGTGTTCTCCTCTTCGGCCACCGTCTATGGCCAGCCCGACCATGTGCCCGTGCGCGAGGATTCCGAGCTCAAGCCGGCCACGAACCCCTACGGCCGCACCAAGACGATGAACGAGCAGATGCTGCGCGACCTCTACACGGCCGACGAGCGCTGGAACGTCATGCTCCTTCGTTACTTCAACCCGATTGGCGCCCATGAGAGCGGCCTCATCGGCGAGGACCCCAAGGGCATCCCGAACAACCTCGTGCCCTACGTGGCCAAGGTCGCCGTGGGCCAGCTCGACCACATCAACGTCTTCGGCGACGACTATCCCACGCCCGACGGCACCGGCGTGCGCGACTACATCCACGTCGTCGACCTGGCGCGTGGCCATGTGTCCGCCCTCAACTACATGCGTGGCAAGCATGGCGTGCATGTGTTCAACCTGGGCACGGGCCACGGCTACAGCGTGCTCGACGTCATCCATGCCTTCGAGCGTGCCTGCGGCAAGGAGCTGCCCTACGAGATCTGCCCGCGCCGCGACGGTGACATCGCCGAGACCTACTGCGACGCCTCGAAGGCCAAGGAGCTCATGGGCTGGGAGGCCCAGTACGACATCGACGACATGTGCGCCCACTCTTGGAAGTGGCAGAGCATGAACCCCAACGGCTACCAGGGAGCCACGGAATAAGAAACCTGCGGGGCCGCTGCGGCCGCGTCGGGCAAGGGCCTGTGCTTCGCGCGTTTCGCCCTTGCCTGCTGCGCCGCCGTGGCCCCGTGTCACATCCGAGTTGCCGTATGACAAGAAAGGCTGCGACAGCATGGACATGCGCATTGAGATAAACGACGAGGTAGGACAGGACATCCTGAGCGCCGAGGAAATCGAGCGCCTGGTGGCGTGCGTGCTCGAGGGGGAGGGTTGCCCCGAGCCCTGCGAGGTCTCTGTCAGCTTCGTCGACGCCGACGAGATCCACCGCCTGAACCTGGAGTACCGCGGTATCGACAAGCCCACCGACGTGCTGTCGTTCAACATCGACGACCCCGACGATGCTGAGGACGGCGAGCCCTTCATGGTGGGCGACCTCATCATCTGCCCCTCGGTTGTGGCCAAGCAGGCTCCTGAGTTTGGCAACGACCCGGCCGACGAGATGCGCCTGTTGCTTTCGCACGGCTGCCTGCACCTCATGGGCTACGACCACGAGGACACCCGCGAGGCCGAGGAGATGGAGGCGCTCGAGCGCTCCTACCTGGCCGACTTCACGGGTGTGCCGCCCGAGCAGATCAACATCGGCCCCACGGTGGACCACGCCGCCGAGGGCACCGATGCCCGCCCCGTCGCCAAGCCGGCTACCAGCCAGCCCGTTCTTTGGCAGGACCTGCCCTCTGAGGGCGACGAGGACTTCGACGACGATGACGAGGACTGGGACGACGAGAACGACGACGTCGTCGGCTTCGACAACCCCGACGGCCTGTCCGGCACCGCCCTCATCGACGCCTTCTTCGCCTCCCAGGGTGCCGCCGGCGCCCAGGCTCCGCAGGAAGACGACGAGGACGAGGCGCGCTTCATGCACCCCGCCACCTACGAGGGCCCGTTCAAGAGCGGCTTCGTGAGCCTGGTCGGCCGCCCCAACGCCGGCAAGTCCACGCTCATCAACGCCATCGTGGGCGACAAGCTGCTCATCACCTCGCCCACCGCACAGACCACACGTCACCGCATCTCGGCCGTGTACAACGAGCCGAACATGCAGGTCGTGCTTGTGGACACCCCCGGCCTGCACAAGCCGGTGGACGCTCTGGGCGAGGAGCTCAACATCTCGGCGCTCAACGCGCTCAAGGACGTCGACGTGGTCGCCATGGTGCTCGACGGCTCGCAGCCTGCGGGTCGCGGCGACGAGTGGGTGGCCCAGCACGTGGCCGAGAGCCGCGCCTACAAGGTGCTCGTGGTGACCAAGGCCGACATCATCGACCAGGACCAGGCCCGCGCCCAGGTGGAGCGCATGCGCGAGTTCTGCCCGTTTGACGAGGCCATCGTCGTGAGCGCCCAGGAGGGCTTCAACGTCGACGGGTTCCTGCAGGTCGTGGCCGCGCACCTGCCGCGGGGCCCGCGGTGGTTTCCGGTGGACATGCAGACCGACATGACCCCCGAGGTCGTGGTGGCCGAGTTCATCCGCGAGAAGGTCCTGCTCAACACCCGCGACGAGGTGCCGCACTCCGTGGGCGTGGAGGTCGATTCCACGAGCTACGACGAGAAGGCCAACATCTCGCACATCAACGCCACCGTGTACGTGGAGCGCGAGGGCCAAAAGGGCATCGTCATCGGCGCCGGCGGCAAGATGATCAAGCGCATCGGCTCGCAGGCCCGTCACGACCTGGAGCGCCTGCTCGGCAACCAGGTCATGCTCAAACTCAACGTCAAGGTGAAGCCCGGCTGGCGCAGCGACGCCGCGCAGATCAAGCGCTTCGGCTATGGCGAGGGTGCGTAAGGCTTTGAGACATCAGGGCGTCCTGCAGGTGGTAAGCAGCCACGGCAGGGCGCCCGTTTTGTATTGGCCCAGGGGACGCCGGGGCCATTTGACAGCACGCCGCCTGAAGCGGTGACTCACCAAAGAGAAGGGGATCGAGATGTCGCAGGCAGAAGAGACACTGAGGCGTTTGGCGTCTTGCTTGTGCGAAGGCGAAGAGGTCGACCTGGAGGGTCTGGGCCAGGAGCTTGCGGCCAGGCTCATCCCGCTGCTCGCCAGTCCCCTTGCGGGCCCGGGTGCCACGCTGCAGCAGGCGTTTGAGGCTGCCGGAGCGGGCCACGAGACACTTGCGACCTGGGTGGGGGACGCACCGCGTCTTGCCTGGTCGTTTGGGCAAGAGGGCCTGCCTATGGGTGTCACAGCGCTTCTCGGTTGGCCCTATGGCCGGGTGCTCGGCGATGCCCTGTGTTTTGAGTGCGCCTTGCTCGCCTCGGTGGGCGTGGGTGAGGTGTGCCTTGCCGCCAACACCGCTGCTCTTGTCGAGGGCGAGTTTGACGAGGCCATGGACCCCGTGCTCAGCGTGATCCGCACCGCCCACGCCGACGACGATGAGGACGCATGCGCCTGCGAGGGCGACTGTGACTGCGAGGGTGAGGATGCCTGCGCTTGCGGCCACGACCATGAGAGCGCCTGCGACTGTGACGATGAGGCTTGTGCCTGCGAGGACGACGAGGCTGGTTGTGCCTGCGGGCATGACCACGAGTGCGCTTGTGGCTGCGGCGACGATGACTGCGCCTGCGAGCACGACCATGATTGCGACTGCGGTGACGACGCGTGCGGCTGCGGGCACGACGATGACGACTGCTGCGACGGCGCCCTTGCGGTGGGTGTGGCCATCGAGTGCGGTCAACTAACTCCGCAGGTGCTCTGCCAGGCCGTCGACGCCATTTCTTCCGCGCATCCCGACTACGTCGTTGCCTGCACCGGATCCGAGCGCTGCGCCACGCTCGAGGACGTGCGTCTCGTGTGCGCCACCGTCGAGCCCGGCGTTGCAGTACGTGCCACCACCGACGCCCGCACCGTTGCCGAGGCCGTCGAGCTCTTCGAGGCAGGCGCCGTCGAACTCATGTGCCTGCACGCCGGTCAGATCCTGCTCGACTTTGACCGCCTGGCCACAAGCCTCTAGGACGCTTCCTTGTCGGGCAAGTTCAAAGCGCACGGCATAGTCCTTCGCCGCACGAAGCTCGCCGAATGCGATCTCATCGTTACCTTGCTGGCCGACTGCGCGGGGCAGCTGCGCGTCGTCGCCAAGGGCGCGCGCAAACCTTCTGCCAAGCTGGCCGGTGCCATGAACCTGGGCAACGAGGTGGAGCTGTTGGTGAGCGAGGGGAGGGGCTTGCCTATTGTGAGCGAGGCGCGTCTCGTACGCTCGCATGCCAATGTTGCCGCCGACTATGACCGGGCGGTGCTCGTTGACGCGGCGCTCGACTGTGCCTGCGAGCTCACGGTGGAGGGCAACCATGACCCGCGCCTGTTGCCCCTGCTTGCAGCCTCGCTGGAGGCCCTCGAGGCGGCGCCGTCCCCCGTATTGCCCCTGCTTACGGCCGCCTTCATTTTCAAGGCGGCCGCCATGCAGGGTTTTCGGCCGTGCCTGGACACCTGCGTGCGCTGCGGCGAGCCGGTCGAGCTGGCGCAGGCGGGCAGGGTCGCCTTCGACATCGGCGAGGGCGGCGTGGTGTGCCCCGAGTGCGCCTGCGCCGCCGCCATCAAGACCATGGACGCGTCCACGCTTTCCTGGACCCGCGCCCTCATCTCCCTGCGCCTGGCCGACATCTGCGCCTGCGAGTTTCCCTCCGACGAGGCCTGTCTCTCCGTAGGTTTCGACCAGCTCCACTTTGCCCAAACCTGGCTCGGCCACTACCCCGGCATCCGCCCCCGTGCCCTCGACTTCGCCCTCACGACTGGACTGTACTAAAGCACCCCCCTGATATCATTGCCGTGACAGGCAACGATAGGAAGGGTGGTTGGCATGGCTATCTCTCGTCGTGAACTAGTCAAGGTGGCAGGAGCCGCGATGGCGGTGGGGGCTGGCGTTGGCTGTGTACACATGGCCCATGCCGACGAGCCAGACGGGGATATGCTGGCTGCCCGGTTCCAGAAGATTTTCGGCCGGTATCAAATCAACGACGTGATTTCTGCAGATGACGCCGCATTTGTCGAGCAGTATGCCCTTCCTGCCGACGCCGGCAGGCGCAGGGGACATACCAGCTCGATGGACAGGACATGTACGAGGGCCGCCCGTGTTCAATTGCGGGAAACTGGTACTACGGCGACTATCCCGAGGACGACCGTTGGCATTTTTACGGGGCAACGGTCCAAGCGGGATATCCTGAAGGAGCGGTTGAAGAAATTGCCGTGGGCATATGGTTTATGGCTTTCGGGCGAGACGGCAGCGCCTACAAGCTTATATGGAAAGACAATCAGGACTACGACGCAGCGAACATGAACTATTTCGCCGGAGAATTCATAGGTGACTATATGGGCGACGCGTCATACATAGCGGCGTTTTGCACTGCGACGTTCGAGTCGCAGTCTCTCCCGCTCGTGCCCCCTATGTCAGGGACGCCATTTACGCTTACAAGCGCGGGGACCTATGCAACTAGCGAAATCCCAGTTGAGCGGCACCTGCACGTATTCTCATCGGACGGAGTAGGCACGCTGCTGCAGTCTGGGAAATATTTCCCCGAACAAGGTTTCGTGCCATTGAGTTGAGGGCTTGCACGCCGTGGATGCACGTTGGTGGATGTGCGCATGGGCAGAGCGGGGGTGCAGCGGTGCCCTAGGCAACTTACATCGACGACGGCCCCATCAGGCACGCGCTTGGTGGGGCCGTTTTTGCGCAAGAAGGAACTCCGCTGTGCAATTTAACATACATTTCACTGCCCAAAATGTATGTTAAATCAACAAAACACCAGTTGGCGCGTTTTTCAAAATCCTGAAATGTATGCTAATTCACCAAAGCCTGCGCTCGCCCTGCTGGCGCTCTCGCTATCCCTCTTTTCCCAGCTCGCAAATGCGCTCGTAGATTTCTGAGCGCGGGGTGTCGCAGCAACGGGCGAGCTCTTTGGCCAGGGCCGTTGCGCGTTTGCCGGCGGCAAGGCCCGCGCGGATAGCGCGGTCGAGGTCGAATTCCTCGCCCTCGTCCTCGCCTTCGCTGGTGCCTGTGGCCCCCAGCTCCAACGCCGCCATCTTACGCTCCCAGGCAGCAAGCTCCTCGGCATCGGGGGCGTCTACGAGCAGCACGCACTCGCCCTTGGGCTCGCCGCGCTCGGCCATCAGCTCCACCATCTCGGTCGCGCTTGCGCGCACCACTTCCTGGAACATCTTCGTGAGCTCGCGGGCCAGCGCCACACGGCGGTGCGGGAACACTCCAGCGATGGCACCCAGCGAGTCGGCCACACGGTGGGGAGACTCGTAGAACACAAGCACCGCAGGCAGACCTGCCAGCGCCTTGAGCACTCGTGCCCTTTCGCCGTCTTTTCGGGGCAAGAAGCCGCCGAAGTAGAACGCCTCGCAGGCAAAGCCCGACTGCGCCAGCGCGCACGTCACGGCCGAGGGCCCGGGAATCACGTCGACGGGCACACCGGCATCGCGGCATGCGTCCACCAGGCGTGCGCCCGGGTCGGCCACGGCGGGCATGCCGGCGTCGGAGACGAACGCCATGCGCTCGCCGGCCATCATGCGGCGCACGAGCTGCGGGGCGCGCTCGGCGATGACGTTCTCGTCGCAGCGCTCGAGCTTGGCCTCCACGCCCAGCGAGCTCAAAAGCTTGCCCGAGACGCGCGTGTCCTCGGCAAGCACGGTGTCGGCCTGGCGCAAGGCCTCAAGCCCGCGGCTCGACAGATCGGCGCGGTTGCCGATGGGGGTGCCTACGAGTGTGAGCGATCCTTTGGCCTCTTGCGATGCGCCGATTGTCATGCCGACCTCCCGTTGCCCTGCAGGGCTGCTCAGAACGTGTTTCCTTTCACGCCCCACATTCTACCGTCGGGCATGCCCGTTTGCCCGCCGCTTTGCCCGCCTGCCGACAAATAACGGCAACGTCGGGAGGGTCACAGCACCCACACATTGTAGACGGCTAACTCGTGATATTACGTAAAGGCAGACGGGACTCTTCCCGTCGGCTTGAAGAATCTATTCGAGAGTGGAGGCAACGTGGGTATCATCGGCCTGCTCATCCTCATCCCGCTGGTGGCTGCAGTTCTTTGCCTGCTGGCCCCGGGGCGCAGGGTGCGCGAGGCGGTCGTGTACGTTTCGGCCGCCGTCATCATCATCGCCAGCATCACCCTGGCGAGCGCCCATCTCAGGGGCGCGGGCACGTACTACAGGGATAGCATGCCGTGGCTCGATTGGGTGTGCTTCGCCATCGACCTGCTGCTCGCCGCCTACGTTGCCTGGCGTGCCATCAACGCCCGCCGCATGGGCGTGCTGGCGCTCGCATGCATCCAGGCCATTGCGGTGTGCGTGCTTGAGTTCGGCGTTGCGCACAGCGTGCACGTGCTGCGTCCGGTCTACATCGACACGCTCAGCTCCATCATGGTGCTCATCGTGGGTATCATCGGCAGCGGCATCATCGTGTACGCCTGCGGCTACATGCGTGACTTCCAGCATCATCAAGACGAGCTCGCCGCTCAGGGCAAGGAGTCCGCGCCCGATCGCCAACCTGTCTTCTTCGCGGTGATGTTCGCCTTCCTCTCCGCTATGTTCGGTCTCGTGCTCTTCAACAACCTGATGTGGATGCTCACGATGTGGGAGGTCACCACCGTCTGCTCGTTCTTCCTCATCGGCTACACCAAGACGGCGGAGGCCACGGCCAACTCGTTCCGTCAGATCTGGATGAACATGCTCGGCGGTATCGCGTTCACGCTTGCCCTCATCTACATGGGCTCGCAGATGCACACCCTCGAGCTCAGCACCTTCGTGAGCCGCGGCGGCGCCTCTGCCAGCCTTGCCATGCTGCCGCTGGCGTTGCTTGCTTTCGCGGCACTCACCAAGGCCGCCCAGATGCCCTTCCACACGTGGCTGCTCGGTGCCATGGTTGCGCCCACGCCCACGAGCGCCCTGCTGCACTCCTCAACGATGGTCAAGGCCGGCGTCTTCCTGCTGATTCGCCTGTCGCCCCTCATGGGCACCTACCTCACCACGGGCGGCAACACGACCATGCTCAACCCCGTGGGCATCTCCGTGATGCTCGTGGGCGCCACCACGTTCCTCGTGTGCTCGCTCATCGCCATCTCCCAGTCCAACGCCAAGCGCGTGCTGGCTTACTCCACCGTCGCCAACCTCGGCCTCATCGTCACCTGCGCCGGCATCGGCACCGCGGCGGCCGTGTGGGCGGGCGTGTTCCTGCTCATCTTCCACGCCGTGGCCAAGTCGCTGCTCTTCTTGTGCGTGGGCACCGCCGAGCACCACATCGGCTCTCGCGACATCGAGAGCATGGACGCGCTCGTCTCCCGCATGCCCAAGCTCGCGTGCCTCATGGCGCTGGGCATCTGCGGCATGTTCGTCGCCCCCTTCGGCATGCTCGTCTCCAAGTGGGCCGCCCTGGGCGCCTTCATCGACTCGGGCGTGCTCGTGCTCATCGTCATGATGGGCTTCGGCAGCGCCGCCACGTTCTTCTTCTGGGCCAAGTGGCTCGGCAAGATTCTGTGCAACGTTCAGGGTCAAGACAACCTTGAGAGGGACGTCCACAAGAGCGAGTGGGTGGCGCTTGCCCTCATGGCCTTCGGCGTGGTTGCCCTCGCCGTTGCTCTGCCCTATGTGAGCTCGACGATTGTGACTCCCTATGTCAGGCGTCTCGTGGGTGGCTCGATGCTGGCCCCCAGCATGTCCGACCTCACCATCATGGCTGTGAGCGCTGTCATCGTCGTGATCGTGCCGCTCATCGTGGCCCTGCGCGCCAAGAACCGCTCCTCCCTGGTCGAGATGCCGCATCTGGGCGGCGTGGGCCTGTCGCAGACGAGCTTCGCCGGCGCCCTGGGCGGCGAGGTCTCCACGGCTCAGCGTGCCTGGTACATGGAGTCCATCTTCGACGAGAAGCAGCTCTCTCGCATCGGTTCCATTGTCTGCATCCTCATCGCCTTGGCGGGCATCGCCTGCTCCCTGGGCCTCAGCTACGTCTTCATCAACCTCATGGGGAGCGTGATCTAAATGGCCCTCACCATTGTGGCGGTGTGCGCCTTCATCATCTTGGCGCCGGTGCTGGGCTGCCTTCTGGCCGGCGCCGACCGCATCATCACGGCCCGCATGCAGGGCAGGCGCGGCCCGGTCCTGCTGCAGCCCTACTACGACGTGCGCAAGCTTCTTGAGAAGGACACCAGCCGACTCGATCCCGTGATGACCTGCCTGGTCGTGCTGGCGCTTCTTGCCGCCATCGTCGCGGGCGCGGTCTTCTTCTGCGGCGGCAACTTCCTGCTGTGCGTCTTCCTCATCACGCTGTCGAGCCTGTTCTTCATCCTGGCGTGCTACCTGTCGCCCTCTCCCATGGCGCAGACCGGCGCCCAGCGCGAGATCCTGCAGGTCATGTCCTACGAGCCCATGGTGCTCTTCGTGGGCGTCGCGCTCTACCTCACCACCTCCGCCACTCAGGGCAAGGGTTCCTTCGATGTCTCCTCGCTCTTTGCCGGCGACGCCACGCTTGCCGTGTGCATGCCTCTCATCTTCCTGGGCCTGCTCTTCGTGCTCACCATCAAGCTGCGCAAGTCGCCCTTCGACCTCTCCATGGCGCACCACGCCCACCAGGAGCTCGTTCGCGGCGCCACCACCGAGATGAGCGGCCGCGTGCTGGCCATCGTCGAGGTCACGCACTGGTACGAGAATGTGCTCTTCTTGGGCTGGGTCGGCATGTTCTTCATCAACGCCAACCCGCTGTCCATCCTGCTTGCTATCGTTGTCGTCGCCATCGTCTGGTTCATCGAGATCCTGATTGACAACAACTTCGCCCGCGTCAAGTGGCAGGTCATGCTCAAGGGCGCCTGGGGCGTGGCGCTCGTGGCCAGCATCGTCAACTTCTCGCTGTTCTACTATCTGAGCAGCGGCGTCATCATCTTCTAGGAGGGGGCACATGTCTTTCGCAACCAAGTCCCCGTGGCTCATCCATTACGACGGCGCAAGCTGCAACGGCTGCGACATCGAGGTCCTGGCGTGTCTCACGCCTCTCTACGACGTGGAGCGCTTCGGAATCATCAACACGGGCAACCCCAAGCATGCTGACATTTTCCTGGTCACCGGCTCGGTCAACGAGCAGGCCGAGGGCGTCATCAAGCAGATCTACGACCAGATGGTCGAGCCCAAGGTCGTTGTGGCCGTGGGCATCTGCGCCTGCTCGGGCGGCATCTTCCACGACTGCTACAACGTGAAGGGCGGCGTGGACAAGGTCATCCCCGTCGACGTGTACGTGCCCGGTTGCGCCGCGCGTCCCCAGTCCATCATCGACGGTGTGGTAAAGGGCCTGGCAGTGCTTGAGGAGAAGCGCGCCGCCCTCGCCGCGGGCGCCCCGCTTCCGCAGGGCCACATGTCGGCCCCCGGCGAGCAGGAGCAGACGCTGCGCCGCGTTCACATGACGACCCAGCAGGACGAGCAGATTGCCCACGAGGCAGACGTCGTCCATGAGGAGGCTTAAGGCATGGCACAGGTAGACTTCATCGAGACAACCTTGGGCGAGCTCGTCGGCGCTGCCCAGGCGTACAAGGCCAAGGGCTGGCGTTTCGCTCAGTGCTGCGCCTCGCGCAACGGCGACGATGCCTTCGAGCTGCTCTATTCCTTCGTGGACGATGCGACCAACGAGGTGGCCAACTTGCGCGTCTGCGTAAGCTCTTCCGACGAGATTCCCAGCGTGGGCGGCATCTACCCCGTGGCGTTCATGTTTGAGAATGAGATGCACGACCTCTACGGCCTCACCGTGGTCGACATGAACCTCGACTACCGCGGAGGCTTCTATCACCTGCACATTCCCGCACCCATGGCCCAGGCCCCGCAAGGCAAGGCCAAGCCTGTCGCAGCCGCCAAGCCCGCTGCGGCGGCGGAATAGGAGGCCTGAGCTATGGCAACCAGGACCGTCATGCCCTTCGGCCCCCAGCACCCCGTGCTGCCTGAGCCCGTGCACCTCGACCTCGTGCTCGAGGACGAGCGCGTGGTGGAGGCCGTCCCCCAGGTCGGCTTCGTGCATCGCGGCCTCGAGAAGCTCGTTGAGAAGCGCGACTACAAGCACTTTGTGCACGTGGCCGAGCGCATTTGTGGCATCTGCAGCTTCGGTCACTCCATGGGCTATAGCCAGGCAGTTGAGCGCCTCATGGGCATCGAGGTGCCCGAGCGCGGCCAGTACCTACGCGTTATCTGGCATGAGCTGTCGCGTATTCACTCACATCTTCTGTGGCTGGGCCTTGCGGCCGACGCCATGGGCTTCGAGAGCCTCTTCATGCACACCTGGCGCCTGCGCGAGCACGTGCTCGACATCTTTGAGAAAACGGCCGGCGGCCGCGTGATCCTGTCGGTCTGCACCCCTGGCGGTGTCTTCAAGGACATCGAGAACACCGAGCTCAACGCCATCTGCGGCGTCCTTGCAAGCCTGCTTGAGGAGTACGACCAGATCGCCAACACGTTCCTCATGGACGACTCGGTGAAGAACCGCCTGGTGGGCGTGGGGTACCTCTCGAAGCAGGATGCTATCAACTACGGCTGCGTGGGCCCGTTTGGTCGCGCAAGTGGCATTGAGATGGACGTGCGCATGGCGGGCATCGACGCCTACTCCAAGCTGTATGATTTCCGTCCCGTGGTGTCTACCGAGGGTGACTGCTACGCCCGCTGCAAGGTGCGCATCGAGGAGGTGCGCCAGTCCATCGACATCATCAACGAGATGGTGGGCCGCATCCCGGTCGGCGAGGTTCGCGTCGACGTGAAGGGTAACCCCGAGGAGGGCTCCTCGGCCTTCATGCGCGTGGAGCAGCCCCGCGGCGAGGCGTTCTACTACGTGCGCGGCAACGGCACCAAGTTCCTCGACCGTTTCCGTGTGCGCACTCCCACATCGGCGAACATCCCCGGCATGGCGGGCGCGCTTGCCGGCTGCGACCTGGCCGACGTCCCCAACATCATCCTGACCATCGACCCGTGCATCAGCTGCACCGAGCGCTAAGGGAGGTAACACATCGTGGCAGAATTCAAGCTCGGGCGCATGACCCTCAAGAGCCTTTTCTCCAAGCCCGCAACGAAGCTCTATCCCCTGGAGAAGCCACATTTTTTCGAGCAGACGAAGGGGCGCGTGCATCTCGAGCCCGATTCGTGCAGGTATTGCGGCCTGTGCGCAAGTGTGTGCCCCACCCAGGCGCTTGATGTCGACCGCAAGGCGCTGACCTGGTCGATCGACCGCTTCCGCTGCATCCAGTGCCGCAGCTGCATCGAGGCGTGCCATGAGGGCGCCCTCAGCATGCTCAGCCACTACACCGACCCCGCCCAGGAGCGCGTGGTGGAGGTCTACGAGGTGAGCCCTCAGGAGCGCCAGCGCCGCGAGCAGGCTGCAGCCGAGAAGGCCGCCAAGGCAGCCAAGCTCAAGGCCGAGATGGCAGCCAAGAAGAAGGCCGAGGCCGAGGCGAAGGCCGCGGCAGAGGCAGCCGCGCAGGAGTAGGGCAGGACGGCCGCGTAGGGCTGCCCGCGCCGCAGGTCAAGGTGGGCGAGGGCTCGCCGGTGGCTGTAACGCGTCGCGGGGCCGGGCGGGCATGCGCGCTCGCTTGCCAACAACCGCATCTCAAAGGGGGCCGGCAACGAATCGTACCCGTTGTCGGCCCCCTTCTTTGTTTGTCAGCGGCGCAACTTGTATGTGACCCTGTCTGCCAAGCGCTTTGCAGAGAAGCTCAGATGATACGATTATCCCATCTGTCTAGAAAGCGCCGGGAGCGTCCCGGTGCAATGCGTCGAAAGGCTACCCACCATGTGCGATTGCGGCTGCGCCGACCACAAGCCCCAAGATAAGGGCACGTACTTCATCACCACGCCCATCTACTATGTGAACGCCGCCCCGCACCTGGGCACGGCCTACTCCACCATCGTGGCCGACGTTCAGGCGCGTTTCCGTCGCATGGACGGCTATGACACGCTGTTCCTCACCGGCGTCGACGAGCACGGCCAGAAGGTCGCCGACTCGGCCGCTGCCCACGACATGACGCCCCAGCAGTGGTGCGACTCCCAGGCCCCTGCCTTCCAGGAGCTTTGGCGCACGCTCGAGATCACCAACGACGACTTTATCCGCACCACCCAGGAGCGCCACATCAAGGCGGTGCAGCACTTCTGGGAGGACCTCAAGGAGAAGGGCTACATCTACAAGGGCACCTACGAGGGCTGGTATTGCGTGCCTGAGGAGACCTACTTCACCGAGACCGACGTGCGCCACGCCAACACCGACGAGGACGGCAACTACGACGAGACCGCCATCCCGCTGTGCCCCGACTGCAAGCGTCCGCTCGAGCGCATCCAGGAGGAGAGCTGGTTCTTCAAGCTTTCCGAGTTCCAGCAGCCGCTGCTGGACTTCTACGCTGCCCACCCCGACTTCATCGAGCCTGAGATTCGCCGCAACGAGGTCGTGAGCTTCGTTGAGGGTGGCCTCAAGGACCTCTCCGTCACGCGCACCACGTTCGACTGGGGCATCCCGCTGCCCTTCGACCCCGACCACGTGACCTATGTGTGGTTCGACGCCCTCATCAACTACATCACTGCTGCCGGTTATGGCGACCCCGAGGCCGCCGAGCGTTTCGCCCGCTTCTGGCCTGCTCAGCAGCACATCGTGGGTAAGGACATCATCCGCTTCCACTGCGTCATCTGGCCTGCGATGCTCATGGCCGCCGGTCTGCCTGTGACCGAGCACGTGCTGGCGCACGGCTTCCTGCTCGTCAAGAACCCCGAGACGGGCAAGGGCGAGAAGATGTCGAAGAGCCGCGGCAACTCCATCTTCCCCCAGCAGGTCATCGACTTCCTCGGCGTCGAGGGCTACCGCTACTACTTCATGACCGATGTGTCGCACGGCATGGACGGCGCCATCAGCTTCGAGCGCATGGCGCAGGTCTACAACGCCGACCTTGCCAACAGCTGGGGCAACCTCGTGAGCCGCTCGCTCAACATGAGCGCCAAGTACTTTGAGGGCGCAAGCCCTGCTCGTGGCGAGGGCTGGGAGCAGCGCACGAGCCCGCTGCTCGAGGCCGCCCAGGGCATCTACGGCCGCTATGCGCAGAAGATGGCCGCCTTCGACTACCAGGGCGCCGCGAAGGACGTCATGGAGTTCGTGGCCGTTGCCAACCACTACATCGAGGACAAGGCTCCTTGGGCGCTTGCCAAGGACCCGGCCAACGCCGAGGAGCTGGCCTTTGTCATCTGGGGTCTCATCGAGGCCATTCGCATCGCCGCCACGCTGCTCGAGCCCTTCACGCCTGCAACGTCGGCCGAGGTCATGCGCCGCATCGGCCTGCCCTGCGAGCCTTGCTGCGACCTTGAGGCCGCCTGCGCCTGGGGTCAGTTCGAGGGTGGCCAGCCTGTGGAGAAGGGTGACGCCCTCTTCCCGCGCCTCGACATGGCCAACCTGCCGTGCTAAATCCTGAGCTCTTGTCGCCCGTCCATGCTGAGCACGCCTGCTTCTTCTGCACGAAGAAGCAGGCGCTGCTCGCGCTTCCCGCGGCATCGGGTCCCATAGCCGAGAGTCACACGCACCTCACGAGCCTGAGGCACATAGATGCCGCGCTCGCCCTTGCGCGTGCGGCCGTGGCCGGCGTGCGCTTTTTGGTGACGGTCGTCGATCCTGCCGATGACGCGCGCGACCCACAGGCGGTGCTTGCAGACCTTGACCGCTGGCAGCGCGAGTGCGCTGAGATTCTCGATGCATGGCGTAGCGCCGGCGTGCTCGACGCGCTTGGGGAATCCCCGGTGATGCCCGAGGTGCGTCTTCTGGTGGGGTGCCATCCGCACAATGCCAAGGACTTCGATGCCCAGGCACATGCGGCTATGCAGCGCCTTCTGGCCGAGCCCATCTGCTGCGGCGTGGGCGAGATCGGCCTGGACTACCACTACGACCTCTCGCCGCGCGAGGTGCAACGCGAGGTGTTCCGAGAGCAGCTCGAGCTGGCGTGCAACCTGAACGCATCGCTTTCGCTGCATGTGCGCGAGGCTCACGACGAGGCCGCGCAGATCATGGCCGAGGTCGGCCTGCCTCGTGAGGGCGGGGCTGTTCTGCACTGCTTTGATCTTGGGCCCGAAGATGCCGCCCCGTTTCTTGAGATGGGCTGCGTGCTCGGTATTGGCGGCGCCGTGAGTTTCAAGCGGAATGACCCTACGCGCGATGCCGTGGCGGCCCTTCGCCCTGGCCAGCTCGTGCTTGAGACCGACGCGCCCTACATGGCGCCCGAGCCCTTGCGCGGCACACAGTGCGAGCCTGCCTATATTGCCCGCACCGCTGAGTTCGTGGCTGATCTTCGCCGCGAGCGCTGTGGCGACGAGCCTGCCGACACGTACCGCGACGCCTACGAGCTCGCACGACGCATCTTCGACCGTCCCGCGCCGCTTGTGGGTGCACGAGGGTAGGGGAGGGGCCGTGCGTAGTGAGGGCGCAGACATGCTCCGCGTCGCCGTGCTTGTGGGCAGCCCGCGTAGCCACGGTGCATGCGCCCGCTTTGCCGCCGAGCTCGAAGGTGCCCTGTATGGGGCCGGTGCGGAGCCCGAGCTGCTGTTCCTCTCTGATTACGAGGTGCTGGGTTGCGTGGGCTGCGGTGCGTGCGAGCGCACCGGCGCCTGCGTGCTCGATGCGCGTGAGGGGGCCGGGGGCCGCCCTGGCTTTGCGTGCCTGATCAAGCGCCTGCAGGCGGCAGATGCGCTCGCCTTGGTGGCTCCCGTGTACTTCTCGGGGCCGCCTTCGCAGCTCAAAGCCGTGCTCGACCGCATGCAGCCCCTGTGGTGCCAGCGCTACCTGTTGGGGCAGCGTCCCGTGCGTCCCCTGGAGTGCCGACACCCGCTCGACCTCTTTGTGGTGGGCGCGGGAGGCGATCCCTTTGGCCATGACGCACTTGTGAGCTGCGCCCGCTCCTCGCTTCGCATGGCTGACTTCGAGCTGCGCGTAGCCCATGACCTCGTGGGCTTTGGGCAGGCCCCGAGACCTGGCTGCGCCTATGGGCCCGACTTCGACGCGGCCCTGCTTTCCAACGTATCTGCCTGGGCAAGCGACCTTGTGCATGCCGCCCAGGCTGCACGCGACCTACGCTAGTACCACCGACGATTCCGACAGGGGGACAACCCGATGGCTGTGTCCAAAATGGCAAACCGCAGCGCGATCCGCTCCATGCTCGACGCCTTCGGGCTTGAGGCGAAGTACGAGCTGGGACAGAACTTCCTGGTAGACGATACCGTCGTCGCCCACATCCTCGAGCTTGCCGACGTTGCACCCACGCAGACGGTGCTCGAGGTGGGTCCTGGCTGCGGCACGCTCACCTGCGCGCTTCTGCCTCGTGCCGCCGCCGTGGTCGCCATCGAGGCCGATACCGACATGCAGGGTCCATTGGGCGAGGTAACGGCCGAGTATTCCGAGCGCTTCGCCCTTGTGATGGGCGACGCCACGAAGGTCGCGCCCGCCCAGATTTCCGAGGCGCTCGCCGGTTTGCGTGCCAAGAACGCCGCCCTCGCCGATTTGCCCGACTATCCCAGCGCTTGGGTCGCCAACCTTCCTTATGCGGTGGCAGCCACGCTCATCCTGCAGTATTTCCAGGAGTGGCCGTTTATCCAGGACGCCACGGTCATGGTGCAAAGCGAGGTGGCCGACCGTATCTGCGCGCTCCCGTCGTCCAAGATTTATGGCGCCTATACGGTGAAGCTCCAGCTGTTCGCCCAGGTCGTTGGGTGCTTCCAGGTTCCTGCGCGCAGCTTCTTCCCCGAGCCTCATGTGGAGAGCGCCGTGGTGCGCCTGCAGCGCGTGCCTGCCTGTGATGCCCTGAGCGCAGAAGATGCCGCCGCGACCGTTGAAGTCGTCGATGCCGCATTCGCCCAGCGTCGCAAGACCCTGCGCAACTCCATGGCGGCATGTGAGAAGTGGGAGCGCGCCCAGCTTGACGCCGCGTTCGACCTTATGGCCATCGACGGCGGCTGCCGTGCCGAGTCGCTCACAAAAGACCAGTTCATCGGCCTTGCACTGGCACTTCGCGACGGCGCTGTGCCCGAGCGTTATCGCCCTACCGAGTCTTCGGCGCCTGTTGCGGCCAAGAAGTGTGCCAAGCCCAAGAAAAAGCGCGTCGTCTTCGATCCGGACATGATTTAAAAGGCGCGTGTATAGCCCCACATGGGCTTGCAGTGCGTAGTATTCCGGTGAATCCATATTATCTGCGCCTGTGGCTGGTACTATCCACGTCCTCAAAACACCCTGATAGCACTGGGAGTGCGCTAACTGCGCGCCCCCCGGAAGGTTATGCACATGGAACTCGAAGAGCACGCAAACAAGATCGCGGAAATCCACGACAAACTTTCTCATATGACCGGCTCGCACTTCAAGGTGCGCGCCAACATGGGCCGCTCGCGCGTTGTCGAGCGTGACGGCGTGCTGCTGCAGACCCACGACTCTCTCTTTATCGTCGAGGTGGAGGAGCGCCGCGGCCGTCGCGCCCGTCAGTCCTACCAGTACGTCGACGTGCTGACCGGCGCCGTGGAGCTTTCTGACCCGGCATCTGGCGAGCTCATCTTTGAGCCCGTCGAAGACCAGCAGTAATACCGTCTGCACAAACGCTGCAGCCGTGCCTCACACGGGCCTTGGCACATCCGGTGCGAATGGCTTTGAGCGCCCGGCGGCAGCGTTTCTTTATAGAGGAGGCCACGCCGTGCAAGAACGCGCCCATGCCAAGGTCAACCTGGTTCTCTCGGTAACGCCCGGGGTATGCGAGGGTGCCTACCACGAGGTTCGCACGGTCATGTGCGCGCTCGAACTCCACGACGAGGTCGAACTCCGCGAGCTTGCAGCGGGGGAGGGCCTCGTTTTTTCATGCGAGCCCGATCCTTTGCCAGCGGGTGCCGACCCTGCGACGAACCTTGCGTATCGCGCCGCTGTTGGCATGGCAGAGGCATTTGAAAAGCCGCTCGACATGAGCGTGACGCTGCGCAAGCGTGTCCCGTCACAGGCAGGCCTGGGCGGCGGTTCCTCTGACGCCGCCGCGGTGATGCGCGGCCTTGCTCGCATGTGGCAGATCGACCTCGATGACGAGCGTGTAGTGCGTCTGGCGCAGTCCCTCGGTGCCGACGTGGCGTTTTTCCTGCATGAGGTGCCGTCGTATCTCGACGGTAGGGGAGATGTGCTGCGTGAGACGTTTGCGCCTTTCAGCGTGCCCATCATGCTTGTGAAGCCCGACCAGGGCGTCTCTACTGGCGCCTGCTATCGCCTGCTCGACGAGATGGCGACGCCCGCTTCCCAGGTGGAGCCGATGCTTGAGGCCCTGCGTGCCTGCGATGTGCCGGGCGCCCTCGCCGCAGTCGCCAACAACATGGAGCCTGCCGCCCTGCAGCTCGCCCCTGCGATCGCGGAGGTCTTTGCTTTCCTGCAAGACAGCGACGCTTGCCAGGCGGGCCCTCTGTTGTGCGGCAGCGGCTCATGCGTGTGCGCCTTCATGGGTGACCTCGCTGTGGCCGAGCGTCTTTCGGTTCATGCACGCGAGCATGGTTGGTGGGCGTGCGCCAGTACGACGCTGGCCTAGTGCGCCGCAAGAAGCCTGCGCACTCCCAGTGCCGCCGCTGGCGCCAAAAACAGAAGGCTCGCCAACATTCCCGACGCGCTTGTTTCTAGGGCCATAAGGGAAGATGCCGGTATCTCCCAGGCGCTGCCAAGGGTGCCGAGCGCGGTGGGCACAAAGCATATAACGTCGTAAAGCGCATGCGCTGCAATGGCCGGGGCCAGGCGGCCGCTTTGTTCCACGAGTCCCGCCATGGCAAGCGCGAAAAGAAACACCTGCATGGCACGCAAAGCTGTGGGCAGTGCTGCGCCCATCTCGGGCAGGTGCAGCATTGCAAACACAGCCGAGCACACACATGCCGCCATGAGCCTGCGGGTGCGGCCCTCTTCGAGTACGCCGGCGACTGCCTCCATCGCAAGCCGGCGGAAGGCAATTTCTTCCCACACCGCGGTTCCCAAGCACGATATGGCCAGCACCGCAAACAGCGTGAAGAAGCCCTGTGAGAAGGCGGGGCCCACCTGCGTCACGCCAGCGTCGCTGCCTGTTGCCAGCGGCACGGCGGCGCTCGCGAGTGCTCCCATGAGGCATAGCAACGCAATCAGGCCTGCATGAAGGCCACGGGGTACCTCTAGGTGCTTGCTGCTTTTGCTGGCACGCGTGTTTTTGGTACTGCCGACTTCCCCGACATATGCGCCCTCGATGGCGCGGGCCTTGCCTGCCCGCGTGTCACAGTTGTCTGGCGTGCCTCTGTCTGCTGTTCTTTGCCCCGCACAAAGTGCCAGGCATACAAGTGCCGCGACACCGGCAAGGCAGGCGTGAAGGGCGTCTGCAGCCATGCTTGATCCCAGCGGTATGTGGTACAACAACATGGCGGTCGCAAAGCACAGGGCCGCAGCCGCCGGGGCGCCGAGCGCGCCGCGCGGTTTCCCTTTCTTTGTCCGTCGGCTGTTTGCCTCATTGTCAGAATCGGGAATGCCCATGCCGTCGCGCCCCCTTCCCCCTGTCTCGTCGTTTTCGCTCAAGATGGCTGCCATTGTAGGCATGACGCTGTGCCATGTGGGCGTCATCTTCCAGGCCGCGCTGCCGTTCTGGGCGTACTGCGCCTGTGAGGCCTTTGGCGGTCTCACGTTTCCCATCATGGCGTTTCTCGTGAGTGAGGGATATCGTCACACGCACAACGTGCGCCGCTATGCAGGTCGCCTCTTCGCGTTCGCCGTCGTCTCACAGGTTCCGTACGGCCTGTTCTTTGAGCCGGTCGTGCTCGACTTGGGTGAGACCTCGTTTCAGCTGCCCTGTACCGGCAATGTCATGTTTACCCTCTTGCTGGGCCTTGCGATGCTCGTCGCCTACGACCGCATGAAGTGCCGACCGGCCTTTTGGGCGCTGTTTGCGGCCGGCACGGTTGCAAGCGTCGTTCTCGACTGGGGCGTCTTGGGTCCCGTGATGATCCTCATGGCCCATGTGCTGCCCGAGCCAGACCGCCGCACTTACCCGACGCTTCTTGCCATCCTGGCCCTGGGGCTGCCTGCATTGGGCGGTGTGCTTCAGGGCGATGCGGCGTCGATGCCCGAGCTTTTGTACGAGCTTGTGGGCGGGGTGGGGGCGCTTTGCCTGCTACGTGCCTACGACGGATCGCGGGGCAGATCCCTTAAGTGGTTCTTCTACCTGTACTATCCCGTGCACATCCTCGTGCTTGGCTGCATCGGGGCAATCGTTCTCTAGGGTCGAGGTGCCTTGGGCATGGAGGCCTGCTCGGCATTTGTGGCGTGCAGTCCCACTTTCTCCACAATTCAAAGAAGTTGGGTTGACGTCGGCAAAAGTCTGCTACTATATCGAAGTCCGGGTTGTGGCTCAGCTTGGTAGAGCGCTGCGTTCGGGACGCAGAGGTCGCTGGTTCAAATCCAGTCAACCCGACCAGTTTGGTACATGCAAGGGTCGTTGCTTCTCGCAAGCAACGACCCTTTTTGCTGTGAATTGCGCCTGTTAGAAAAATTGGTCGTAAAGCATCGCAAATTTGCGTGTATAGGCGTGGTTCGTGGGGTACTATACCCCCGTACCGAAAACCGGCGGGTTCTTGCGAAGACGCAGGCACATTCAAGTCCGCCACCGTTAATGGAGGATTGTGGTATGAAGATTCTGGGTATGGGCGTTCCTGAGCTCCTCATCATCCTTGTCGTTGTTCTTCTGATCTTCGGGCCCAAGAACCTCCCGAAGCTCGGCGCCTCCCTGGGCAAGACCGTGAAGAACCTGCGCAAGGGCATGTCCGACGAGGACGAGGAGGCTTCTTCTAAGAAGACCGCTGCCGTTGAGGAAGAGGTCGAGGTTGTCGACGAGGACGACGCCGACGTCGTGGAGGACGAGGCTGCCAAGAAGCCTGCAGCCAAGAAGCGCAGCGCCGCTGCCAAGAAGGCCGCCGCTGACGACGACGAGTAAGTCCGTCGTATCACAAGCATTAAACAGCGTGGCGCACGTCTTCTACCGAAGGCGTGCGCCGCGCGGCGTTTATTGAGAGGTTCTAACGGTGCCCGCCATGTGTGACGGGCACTTGTCGTAAACAAGTACGTCCCTGTTGCCGGCGAGGCCCGTGCCAGGGCTGAAACAAGGAGATTTACCATGGAAGTAGGCAAGGCAATCGTGCTTTCCCCCGAAGGCAAGCTCAAGCTTGAGGAGGAGCTTGCCTGGCGCGAGACCACCGAGCGCGAGCGCATCACCGAGGCCATCGCCGTGGCCCGCGACTTCGGCGACCTGTCCGAGAACTCTGAGTACGACGACGCCAAGGACGAGCAGGCTTCCAACGAGAACCGCATCCAGGTGCTCAAGCAGCAGCTCGCCAACTGCATCGTTGTCGCCGCTCCCACCAAGGGCGGCCGCATCACAATCGGCCATGTCGTGCACCTGCAGGACGCCGCCGGCAAGGAGCGCGTCTACACCCTCGTGGGCACTGCCGAGGCCAGCCCGCGCGAGGGCAAGATTTCCAACGAGTCGCCGCTGGGCAAGGCCCTGATGGACCACAAGGCCGGCGACACCGTGTCGTTCGTGAGCCCGGCCGGCAAGACGCTCGTCTACACCGTCACGGCTGTCGAGGCCCGCTAATGGCAGCCGATCAGACTCAGGGCGACGCCGTCCTGCTTGATGAGCGCAGCGTGCGCCTTGGTCGCCGCTCTGCTCTCATCGAGGCCGGCGTCAACCCGTATCCCGAGCACTGCGAGGTCAGCGACCATGTTGCCGGCCTGGTGGAGCGTTACGCCACCCTTGAGGACGGCGCCGACACCGCCGACGTCGTGAGCGTTGCCGGCCGCGTGCGTGCCAAGCGTGGCCAGGGCAAGGTCATCTTCATCGAGCTGCAGGATTCCACGGGCACCATCCAGCTGTTCTGCCGCATCAACGACCTGGGTGAGGAGGGTCTTGCCGCCGTCAAGGCCTTCGACCTGGGCGATATCGTCGAGGCCAAGGGCATTGTCGTGCGCACCCGCCGCGGCGAGCTCTCCATTGCGCCCACGGCTGTGCGCCTGCTCTCCAAGAGCGTGCGCCCCCTGCCCGAGAAGTTCCACGGCCTGTCCGACAAGGAGACGCGCTATCGCCAGCGCTACGTGGACCTCATCGTGAACGACGATGTGCGCGAGACCTTCCGCAAGCGTTCGCTCATCCTGTCGACGTTCCGCCGCTACATGGAGGCCGACGGCTACATGGAGGTGGAGACCCCGATTCTCCAGACCATCCAGGGTGGCGCCACCGCAAAGCCGTTCATCACGCACTTCAACGCGCTCAACCAGGAGTGCTACCTGCGCATTGCTACCGAGCTGCACCTCAAGCGCCTGCTTGTGGGCGGTTTCGAGGCCGTGTTCGAGGTAGGCCGCATCTTCCGCAACGAGGGCATGGACCTCACGCACAACCCCGAGTTCACCACCATGGAGGCCTACCGCGCCTACTCTGACCTCGAGGGCATGAAGAAGCTTGCCGAAGGCGTCATCAAGGCTGCGAACAAGGCCGTGGGCAACCCCGAGGTCATCGAGTACCAGGGCCAGACCATCGACCTGTCGGGCGAGTGGGCCTGCCGTCCCATGACCGACATCGTCTCCGACGTGCTTGGCTACAAGGTCACGCTCGACACGCCCGTCGAGGAGCTTGCCAGCGCTGCCTGCGCCAAGGGCATCGAGGTCAAGCCCGAGTGGACTGCAGGCAAGATCATCGCCGAGATCTACGACGAGTTGGGCGAGGACACGATCGTGAACCCCACCTTCGTGTGCGACTACCCCATCGAGGTCTCGCCTCTGGCCAAGCGCTTCGAGGAGGACCCGCGCCTCACGCACCGCTTCGAGCTCGTCATCGCCGGCCACGAGTACGCCAACGCGTTCTCCGAGCTCAACGACCCCGTCGACCAGGCCGAGCGCTTCCGCAAGCAGGTTGAGGAGAAGTTCGCCGGCGACGAGGAGGCCATGGAGTACGACGAGGACTACGTGCGTGCCCTCGAGTACGGCATGCCCCCTGCAGGCGGCATCGGTATCGGCATCGACCGCGTGGTCATGCTGCTCACCAACTCCGCCTCCATCCGCGACGTGCTGCTGTTCCCGCACATGAAGCCCGAGGCCGGCACCAAGAGCGGTGCCGCTGCTGCCAAGGCCGCCGAGCAGGCTGCTGCGGCAAGCGCGCCTGTTGAGGAAGCTTGCGAGCCCATCGCCGCCGTAGAGCTGGAGAACATCCAGATCGAGCCGCTCTTCGAGGACTCCGTCGACTTTGAGACGTTCTCCAAGTCCGACTTCCGCGCCGTGAAGGTCAAGGCCTGCGCCGCGGTGCCCAAGTCCAAGAAGCTCCTGCAGTTCACACTTGACGACGGCACGGGCACCGACCGCACCATCCTGTCGGGCATCCATGCCTACTACGAGCCCGAGCAGCTTGTGGGCAAGACCCTCGTGGCCATCACGAACCTGCCCCCGCGCAAGATGATGGGCATCGATTCGTGCGGCATGCTGCTTTCCGCCATCCATAAGGTGGACGACGAGGAGCGCCTCAACCTGCTGATGGTGAGCGACGCCATCCCCGCGGGTGCCAAGCTCTACTAGAACTTAAGCGTACGGGTGCGGCGCAAAATGGGTACGCTGCACCTCGGGCCCGTGGGCGCAAGACCTGCGGGCCCGTTTCATATTGGGACATAGGGCTGCTAAGAGGGAAAGGCACACAGAATGGCAGACTTCCTTGACGAACTCATAGGCCTGCAAAAGGAGTTCCAGGCCATCACGGGCGAGATTTCTGACGAGACCGCCTTTGTGCGCGGAGCCACCACGGAGGAGAGCGCTGAGCCCGTATGGACGCCGTCGGATTACAAGGTCGTCCCCAAGGGTAACTCCGCCATGTGCGTGCGTTGCAAGAAGGAGGACGCCAGCTGCGACCTGTGCCTGCAGGTTTGCCCGACTGACTCCATCTTCTTCGATGACGACGGCGCGCTTGAGATCAAGAGCGACTGCCGCAAGTGCGGCCTGTGCGTGGCTGCCTGCCCCACCGACGCCCTCGTGTCGAGCATGCACGCCCCTAAGATGCTCTACGACAAGATTTGCAAGGCTGCCGAGGCCAACGAGATGGTTTACGTCACCTGCACGCGCGCCCTGGGCCACGTGCCCGAGGCCGCCCAGGTAGTCTTGCCCTGCGTGGGCGACGTCTCGGCCGAGGTGTGGTACTCGATTCTGTGCGAGTATGGCAACGTCGGCATCTACCTGCCGCGCGGCATCTGCGACAAGTGCCGCACCACCACCGGCGAGGAGTGCTACACCGACGCCATCACGTTGGGCGAGCAGTGGAGCGGCGAGACCGTCGACCTTGTGGAACGCGAGCGCGACATGGTGCTCGAGGTCGACCATCAGGCCGAGCGCAAGGCCTTTGTCAACGGCTCCCTCAAGTCGCTTGGCATGACGGCCTCGAAGGTGAACCCCCTCACCGCCAAGCTCGCCCGTGGTGCCGAGAAGCTCGCCAAGCATTCCAAGCAGATTACCGAGCTGCAGAAGTCGCTCGACCGTCTGACTGGCGCGCAGAACACCGAGAACAAGAAGCGCGTGCTCACCAACACCCGCCAGCTCATGCTCGTGGCTCTTGCCAATCATCCCAAAACGGCAGGCAACATCGTGCTCGACGCCCCCCGGTCCACTGACAAGTGCGACGGCTGCGGCGAGTGTGCCGACGCATGTCCCATGAACGCGATCGACATCGTGGGGGGCAAGATTTCGGTACTCACCACGCACTGTGTGGCATGCGCCCTGTGTTCGGACATCTGTCCTCTCGACGCCATCGAGTTTATCGAAGTTGACGGCAACCGCCTCATCGTCGACGACCCCGAGACTAAGAAAAAGGTCGAGGAAGACGAGAGGCAGCGCCAGAAGGAAGCCGAGAACCGCGAGAAGGCCAAGAAGTACGGCCAGAAGATGATCGACATGCTGGAGAAGGAAGCCGACGAGGCCGAGGCCCGCGGAGAGAAGCTCTAGCGTTGCTTTGCCGGCGTCGCCCAGGGCACCCCGATGTCACGGCGTGAGAGGGTCTCGACAGAAACCATCCGTCCTCTATAATTGTTGTCGAATGGCAACAATTTGTGGCGGTTAGGCAGAATTCGGCGGCTTGAGCCCAGTTCCGCGCATTTGATTGTTGCCCGACCTCGCGGCTAAAACTATCATCAGTTAGGTTAGGTAAGGGACGCGGGCAGACTGGCCCGTGCCAGGAAGAGGAGGAGTTACCCATGTCCGAAGAGGAGAAGGTGACGACGGAGTCTGAGACGATGAAGAAGACCAAGGCCCCTAAGACCAAGGTTTGGCCCATCGTTCTTTCCGTGATTTTCATTGCCGTCATCGCGTTTTTCACGGCGTTCCTGCATTGGCACGAGGAGCCGAGCTTCTGCAGCGCCATCTGCCACAACAACATGACGAAGTACGTCGACGGCTACTACAGCGAGGATGACGCCCTGCTCGTCTCCAAGCACGCTGAGGCCGACGTCACCTGCCTTGGCTGCCACTGGAGCCAGGCTAAGATGATGGACCTCGTGCATGAGGTCGTCCTCTACGTCAGCGATTCCTACACTGACCCGCTGACCGACCACAAGGAGTTCGTCAACGACGAGTTCTGCGGTTCTTGCCACGACGGCAACCTTGATGAGTTCAACCATGCTCCCACCAAGGAAGAGTCCACCAAGGATCAGGTCATCGATCCCCACAACATGCCCGCCATCGACGCCCATGCTGGTCTGAACATCACCTGCGGCGACTGCCACAGCGTGCACAAGACCTCTACCATGGTGTGCGCCGAGTGCCACGACGGCATGGTTGAGGTTCCCGAGGGTTGGACCACCCCTGAGGTCAAGGTCAACGCTATGGCCGACCACATGAACGCCGTTCCCTCTGACAAGTGCGCTTCTTGCCACGACGGCACCAAGGTTCGCGAGCTCGACATGGCCGGCGTTGAGGCTAAGTACACCTGGAACGACCAGCCCTTCAACTTCCACTCCATGTCTGACGAGATGAAGACCGCTCACGAGGGCTTCATCGAGGACTTCAGCTGCCAGACCTGCCACGCTGAGAAGTCTGTTGCTGCTTGCGCCACCTGCCACGCCGGCGTCTTCACCGAGGAGAACCTCCCCGAGGGTTGGACCGCCGAGGCCGCCGAGGAGCCCGCTGCTGACTCCGCCAGCACCGAAGCCGCCGCTTCCGACGCCACCTACACCGACGGCGAGTACACCGCCGCTGGCAAGGGCATTGGCGGCGACGTCCCTGTGACCGTCACCGTCAAGGACGGCAAGGTCGCTGAGGTCACCGTTGGTGACAACTCCGAGACCCAGGGCATTGGTAGCAACGCCATCGAGCAGCTCTCCGAGGCCATTGTGGCCGCCAACGGCACTGCTGGTGTCGACGCTGTCTCCGGTGCTACCGTCACCTCTAAGGCCATCTTCTCGGCCGTTGACGAGGCTCTCGCTCAGGCTCAGGCCTAAGCGCGGAATCAAGCACCAGGCAAGTGATTCTATGGGCCGCCCTCAGGGGCGGCCTTTTTTTGTTCTCTACGACCTATAATTTCCTTCCGATTGATTTTGCATCTGCCCGTATCGAAGTGCGTTTGCGACTGCAAGGAGTGACATGGCCCTCTCCATCGGCATTGTCGGCCTGCCCAACGTGGGCAAGTCGACGCTCTTCAACTCGCTCACCAAGCAGAACATCTTGGCGGCGAACTATCCCTTTGCGACCATCGAGCCCAACCAGGGTATCGTGCCTGTGCCTGACGAGCGACTCCAGAAGCTCGCCGACATTGTGCACCCTGGCCGCATCGTGCCCGCCACCGTCGAGTTTGTTGACATCGCCGGTCTGGTGAAGGGCGCCAGCCAGGGCGAGGGCTTGGGCAACCAGTTCCTCGCAAACATCCGTGAGTGCGACGCCATCTGCGAGGTCGTGCGCTATTTCGAGGATCCCGACATTGTTCGCTCCGACTGCTGTACCAGCCCTGAGAGCGACTTCGACATCATTCGCACCGAGCTTGTCCTGGCTGACCTTGCCACGGTCGAGAAGGCTCTGCCCCGTCTTGAGAAGGATGCAAAGCGCGATAAGGAGCTTTCTGCCAAGTATGAGACCGTGAAGCGCGTTGCTGCCTGGATGAACGAGGGCAACCCCGCCCGCTCCATGGAGATGGACGACGAAGAGCGTGCCCATCTCTACGACCTGCACCTCATGACCATGAAGCCCATCATGGTGCTTGCCAACGTCGACGAGGACCAGGTTACGGCTGATCTTCCCGAGATCGGTGGCATCAAGCCGCTTCCTCTGTGCGCCAAGATCGAGAGCGAGCTCGCCGAGCTCGATGAGGAAGACGCAGCCATGTACCTGGCTGACCTTGGTCTGAAAGAGTCCGGTCTCAGCCGCCTTGCCAAGGCTGCCTATAACCTGCTGGGTCTGCAGTCCTTCTTCACGGCCGGCGAGATGGAGGTCAAGGCTTGGACCATCCATATTGGTGACACTGCCCCCCAGGCTGCAGGCGTCATTCACTCCGACTTCGAGCGCGGTTTCATCCGTGCTGAGACCATTGCTTACGACGACTATGTTGAGCTTGGCGGTGAGGTTGGCGCCAAGGCTGCCGGCAAGCTGCGTGTCGAAGGTAAGGATTATGTGGTGCAGGACGGCGACGTCATGCACTTCCGCTTCAACGTTTAAATTTTGCAACTGTTTTTTTGACTGTGCTTGATTGATGTTGACATCCCGGCGCGCAACGTCGCGTGTCGGGATGCCATAATCGAATGTCTGTTAAAACGGTTGCAATTTTATTTGAGTTCGAAAGCGCGAGTATCTGTTTTTGTAGAAGTAGGGAGCACAAACCGATGGCGACCACCGACCAGGTAGTTTACGTTCTTGACTTTGGTGCGCAATACGGCCAGCTCATCGCCCGCCGTGTGCGTGACCTCCATGTCTATTCCGAGATCGTCCCGTGCGATATCTCCGCAGCCGAGCTTGCTGACATGCGCCCCGCTGCCCTCATCCTGTCGGGTGGCCCCGCCAGCGTGTATGCCGAGGACGCCCCCAAGGTCGATCCTGCCATCTTTGAGCTCGGTGTTCCCATTCTTGGTTTCTGCTATGGTCATCAGATTACGGCCGTCACGCTTGGCGGCACCGTCGGCCATTCCGAGGTGGGCGAGTACGGTCATGCCGATCTGCACCGCAAGGGCGCCTCGCAGCTCTTCGACGGCACGCCCGAGGAGCAGAGCGTGTGGATGAGCCACCGCGATGCCGTGTCCGTGGTGCCCGAGGGCTTCACTGTTACCGCTTCCACCGACGTGTGCCCTGTGGCCGCGATGGAGTGCGCGAGCAAGCGCATCTATACCACGCAGTTCCATCCTGAGGTGCGCCACACCCCGCATGGCAAGGAGCTGCTCTCCAACTTCCTCTTCAACATCGCTGGCCTTGAGCCTACGTGGACCATGGACAATATCGTTGAGCAGAAGGTTGCCGAGATTCGCGAGCAGGTTGGCGATGCCCGCGTCATCTTGGGTCTGTCGGGCGGTGTTGACTCCTCCGTGGTCGCAGCTCTGTGCGCCCGCGCCATCGGCAAGCAGCTTACGTGCGTCTTTGTGAATCATGGCCTTCTGCGCAAGGGTGAGCCCGAGCAGGTCGAGGAAGTCTTCACCAAGCAGTTCGACGTCGACTTCGTGCACGTGCATGCCGAGGAGCGCTATCTCAAGCTTCTCGAGGGCGTGAGTGATCCCGAGCAGAAGCGCCACATCATCGGCACCCAGTTCTGGAACGAGTTCTTCACCGTGGCGCAGGACATCGCCGAGGACGGCCGTCCCGTGCAGTTCATGGCGCAGGGTACCATCTATCCCGACATCATCGAGAGCGGTGCGCGCAAGACGGGCGGCAAGACTGCTACCATCAAGAGCCACCACAACCTCATCCCGTTCCCCGAGGGCGTGCACTTCGACCTGATTGAGCCGCTCGATCACTTCTTCAAGGACGAGGTGCGCGAGCTCGGTCTTGCCCTCGGCCTTCCCGATCACATCGTCTACCGCCAGCCGTTCCCCGGCCCTGGCCTGGCCATCCGCATCATCGGCTCCATCGATGCTGAGAAGCTCGAGATTCTTAAGAACGCCGACGCTATCGTGCGTGAGGAGCTCGACGCCTACAACGAGCGCCTTTTCCAGGAGACGGGCGAGCGCAATTCCGAGCACAGCTGCTGGCAGTACTTTGCGGTGCTGCCCGACATCAAGAGCGTGGGTGTCATGGGTGATGAACGCACCTACCAGCGCCCCATCATCCTGCGCGCCGTTGAGAGCTCCGACGCCATGACCGCCGACTGGGCCAAGCTGCCCTACGACGTGCTGGCCAAGGTCTCCGGCCGTATCGTAGCCGAGGTCCCCGGTGCCAACCGCGTCTGCTATGACATCACGAGCAAGCCCCCGGCAACGATTGAGTGGGAATAGAACAAACGTTCGATAAAATAATACAGTATCAGATAGCGGGCACGGTTTCAATCGAATCCGTGCCCGCTGCTGTATGCGTGTCCTTGCACGCCCAATATGCGCCGTAAAAGCCGTCTTCTTCGACGTCAAAGTGAATGCGCTTCGTTTTTGCCTCTCAAAATCTTATTTTCACGATTTGCATTTTCATCCCGTTGTCACCGACCCTTGCGAGAAACCGGAAAAAGCCGCTGACAGAAGGGTCTCTCAAATCGTTGTAGCCCAGCATATAGCCGCGACTTGTGACCTGCAGACGGCTGTCCCACGTGCCGATTTCCTTGGCGGCATCCGAAACCGCAAAATATGCCCCCACATCCTTGATTTTTGCAGTCTTAAGCCATGTTTTTGCGATCATCTT
>CABQHM010000039.1 GCA_902464015.1 uncultured Coriobacteriales bacterium
CCGGACCGGTCCGAACGGGGCGTGAATTCGTTATAGGGGCTTTTGTTACAGCCCCTTTGCCTCTGCTTCTTTTGTCCTCGTTGGACTGATGCGCCTGCTAGGCGCTATCATGGGCTGCTTGACAATTCTGAGGCAGCGTATCGGAGGGCATGCGTGTGGACGGGCAAAATGAAAACGAGTCGATGACGGGCGAGACGGCGCATGCGGCTCCCATGACGTTTCATCCTGAGCTCTCCACGTCTCGCCGCTGGGTCGTGCTCGTCAGCTTCGTGTGGGCCTCTGCCATCTCCATCATGAGCCAGCTCACGATGACCACCTGCCTGCCGTCGATCCTGACCGACTTCAGCGTGTCCACCGAGCATGGCCAGTGGCTTACCACCTCGTACATGCTGTCGCTGGGCATCATGGTGCCGTGCAGCGGGTTCTTTACTACGCGTTTCCAAAGTAGGCACATCTTTCTCGGCGCCAACCTGGTGTTTCTCGTTGGTTTGCTCGGAGCGTTCGCGCCAAACTTCCAAGCTCTCGTGGCTGTGCGCTTCGCGCAGGGCCTGGCGGCCGGTCTCTTCATCCCACTGATGCAGATCGTTGCTTTCAGGCTCTTTCCGCCGGAGCGCCGCGGCTTCGCCATGGGCGTCGTGGCGATTGCGCTTGCCGCGGGCCCCACGATGGGACCGCTTGTGGCCGGCATCTGCACCGACCTTTGGGGCTGGCGCGCGGTCTTTTTGGGCGTGGGTCTGCTCACGCTGAGTTCCATCGCGTCGTACCCGGTGATGCGCGTGTTGTCCGACCCCACCCAGCGCTGCCCCTTCGACGTGCCGTCGCTGGCGATGCTCGCCGTGAGCTTCATCGGGCTGCTTTTCGGTGTGTCGAACCTGGGAGTGTTTGCCCGCGACGCGGCGCAGGGACTTGCGGAGTCGGGCCTTCCCCTCGTGGTGGGCGTGGTGGCTCTTGCGTTCTTTGTCCGCCGCCAAAACGGGCTTGCCCAGCCCCTGCTCAACCTTGCGCCTTTCCGCAACCGCCGCTTCGTCATGGGATCGGCCGCAGTCATGCTCATCTTCGGCGTGCTCATCAACACCGAAGTCTTCATGAGCGTCTATATCCAGTCTGACCAGGGATTTTCGCCTACGGTGGCGGCGCTTACACTGCTGCCTGGCTCGGTTATATCGGCAAGCCTGTGCCCCTTCACGGGCCGTGTGCTCGACAAGCACGGCCCCCTTGGCCTGGCAATCGTGGGCTTTTCGGTTCTCGTTGTTGCCGGCACGCTGGCCTCGCTCGTTGAACTTTCCTCGCCCCTGGGTTATTCGGTGCTCGCCTTTTCCCTGCGCAGCTTCGGCAACGGCTTCGTGTTGCAGAACATGCAGACGTGGGCGTGCAACGTCCTTCCTGATCACCTCATGACACACGGTACGGCCATCACCAACACCATGCGCCAGATGGGCGGCGGCCTCATCAACGCGTCGCTTTTCGCGCTTATGGGCGTGGCGACACCTGCGCTTGGTGAGATGGGCGGCATCAAACTGGCGTTTGCGGTGTCGACGGTTGCCGTAGCGCTCATGGGCGCTTGGCTGATTGCGAGCCTGGCGAGGGAGAAGAGGGGAGCGACACGATGAACATCGCTGTAAGCGCGTGCCTTTTGGGGACGCCCTGTCGCTACGACGGCGGCTCCAAGCCTTGCGAGGCTGTAATCGCCCTGGGCGAGCGCCATGGCCTCGTGCCCATCTGCCCCGAGGTCATGGGAGGTCTTCCCACCCCGCGTACTCCCAGTGAGATCGTCTGCGCAGAGCCATACTGCGTGCGCAATGCCGAGGGTGCCGACAACACGGAGGCCTTTGTGCGCGGAGCCGAGCTTGCTCTTGCCTGTGCACAAGAGCATGCCTGCGAGCTGGCAATCCTCAAGGCCAAGAGCCCCAGCTGCGGCATCGGTCGCGTCTACGACGGCACTTTCACCGGCACGCTCACGGCTGGAGATGGCGTCGCGGCCGTCCTTTTCAAACAGGCCGGCATCCCCACAACCGACGAGAATCACCTTCCCGAATGACGCACAAGGCCCGCCGCGGGGAATGACGCAAACGGATGGGCGCAATGCGCCATTTGCCTGCTCGATAGGTGGATGCGCGCTCGGAGCTAGCCGCCTGTTGGCCTCGGCGCCCGTGATGATGCAAAGGGATGGGAGCGATGTGCTGTTCGCACGTCGCTCCCATGAGCTAGATAGAAGCGCGCCGGGGTCAGCCTCATGCCAGCCCCGGCGCGCCATCTTGTGCTTGGCCGCGATGACACAAAGGGATGGGTACCTCGTGCCATTTCAATGCCCCGTCGGTCCTACTCTGCGTTCTTCTCGCACAGTAGGTCGATGAGTTCCTGCTGGGAGTGGACGTCCATCTTGGCGTAGACGTTCTTCACATGGTACTTCACTGTGTTGTAGCTGATGCCGAGCTCCTCTTGGATGCGCGTGGCAGTGTTGCCGTGGGCAAGCAGCGTCATGACGTCGGCTTCGCGCGAGGTGAGGGAGTAGCGTGTTGTTGCCTGCTCGCAGCGGGAGGCGAGGCTGTCGACATACTGCACCTCCACCTGTGGGGCGGCCACGTCGGGTGCGATGCCCTCGATTGCTGTGTCAAACACAAACGAACGCCGCGTGAGCAGCGTATAGAGCACAAGGCCTGCCAGCACGGCGATTACCAGCAGATCTTGCAAGAGCTTGTCTCCACCCAGCAGGGAAACAAGAAAGTCGTTGGGGATGAGCCAGAGCGTCACGCCAACTGTGATGCCAACGTAGCTCACGGCGTTGCCCCAGCAAATGGTGGGGATTGCTTCAGCCGTGTTGCGCTGTGCCGCGGCCGACAAGGCGAGCCAAATAAGCAGCTGCAGGCACATGTAGCCCATCATGAGCAGTGTGCTGGCGAGCTGTCCCGTACGTGCGTCTCCCGTGAGTACAAACATGAACCCGGCTGCCACGCTGAAAAAGGCAGCGACGAAAAGTGAGTCGACCTTTGTGGCTGACTTTGTCTTCCATGCGTACAGTGCGACCGCCCCCGACGAGGCCAGAGAGGCGATGGTCGACACCAAAGGACCGGCGTAGTTCTCGCAGCGCAGGGCAAAGCCGTAGGCCACGCTAAAGACGAAGATGTACGCATAAAACGCGTGCGACAAAGGCAGAACTGCCTCAGGTTGGGCGACCTGTTGGCTCGATGTGAGCTCAACCAGGGGCAATCGCTTGAAGAAGCCTTGAGTGAGGGGCAGGCAGAGAATGACGATGGCGACGCTCGAGGTGGTTGCGATGAGGTTCACCAGTCCATAGGGCGCCCATTCGTTTACCGCAAACGCCAGCGCGATGCCCATCAGGCCCGACGTTGCCATGCAAAGGCATGCCTGTCGGCGTGGCAGACGTGCGAGAGACAGCAGCCACAAGATGATGCCCCACAGGTCGATGGGGGCCACGGCCATGACGCCAGCGACAATCGCAGGTGCGCACTTGAGAGCGACGCCCGCGGCACACAGGGCATAGCCCGCGATGCTCAGCCCGATGGTGCAGACGGTGAGTGTGCGGGGGTGAATGAGCTCGGGTCGCTTGCGTGCGATTACGAGGCAGGCAATGGCCAACGTAATACTCGTTGCAGTGGAGACTTCGCGCGACCAGTCGAAGATGCCGTCGTAGGCAAGGTAGAGCGTGCCGTTGAACACGAGTGTCATCATCATGGAGAGCACGCCGGCAACAAAGAGCCGTGCGGATTCGGCTCTTGTGAGGCCGCCCTCGTTGTCTGGCGCTTGCGCTTTGCTCATGCCGTCTCCGGTCCCCTGTGGTCGCTCTCTTTTTCACTGCGAGAAAATATATCACGTCTAGCAGGCATTTGTCTGAACCCACTCGCAGCGGGTGGGGTGTTTTGCGGGCCGGGTGAGTAGAGTTCGGGTTGTTCGCGGCAGGGGAGGCGCCCGCAGGGGGCGCTCGCCGCAACCAATCTTGCATTGCTTCACCAAGCACATGAGAAAGGAAACCAACCATGGATCGTCGCTCTTTCGTTACTGGTTCTGCTCTGGGCCTGGCGGGTATCGCCGCCTCGGGCGCCATCGCCGGCGTCGCCCTGGCCGAAGAGGCCGCTGCTACCGAGGCTCCTGCTGCCACCGCTACGGCGGCTGAGGGCGCCCTCGCCAGCGCCGGTGTCTCCATCCCCGACGCCGCACCTGCTTGGCTTGGCGCCGAGCCCGAGGTTGCCGACGCCGACATCACGGCCACCTACGATTGCGACATTCTTGTCGTCGGTGCGGGCTGTGCCGGTTCTGCCGCCGCCGCGACTGCCGCCGAGCTGGGTCTCAACTGCATCACGGTTGAGCGCGCCGCTTGCGTGCCTGAGACCCGCGAGTATCTCTGCGGCGTCAACACCAAGTACACTGCCGGCGAGGAGCCCGTCGACACCGGCAAGCTCCTCAACGAGATCAGCCGTTACTCTTCCGGCAAGGCCGATCGCGACCTCATCAAGATGTTCATCGACAACTCCGCTGAGACCGTCGAGTGGGTTGGCGGCTACATGGAGGCGGCTGGCAAGGAATGCGTCATCGACGTGCCGAGTGACCATGCCACGGGCGGCACTGACTACTACCTGCCCGTTGTGCAGCACGATTGGGAGCCTTCCTACACGTATCCCATGCGCAACGACCTCTTTATGGAAAAGGCCGCCGAGGAGGGCAACGCGGTTCTCTACAACTGCAAGCTCGTCAAGCTCATCCACGATGAGGAGGGCGTGAAGGGCGGCATCTGCGATTACGAGGGCAACCTTATCCAGATCAACGCTGCGCATACCGTTATCGCCACGGGTGGCTATGGCGCCAATCCCGAGATGATGATGGCCCTGCAGCCCGATACTGTGCAGTGCACCACTGCTTGCAGCTATCACGGTC
The DNA here is from genome assembly GCA_902464015.1 of uncultured Coriobacteriales bacterium. Lineage (GTDB taxonomy): Bacteria > Actinomycetota > Coriobacteriia > Coriobacteriales > UMGS124 > UMGS124. The sequence goes on from CABQHM010000039.1 coordinate 4,891, forward strand.
TCGACGACGGCTCGGGCATCAAGGCTGGTATCTGGGCCGGTGGTTCCAAGCAGCCCGACGCTACGCCCATGATCTTCGACCGCGGCGCCGTGGTGCCCGGCCAGAATGCAGGCTATGAGCTGTGCGACGACGGCGCTTACCGTTTCCCTGGCAAGAATTACCAGCTCAACATCGGCAGCCAGCCCTTCCTCAAGGTCAACCGCGACGGCAAGCGCTTCGCCAACGAGTCCACGCCCTACGACAACATGCTCTTCGCCACGCGTCGTCAGCCCGGCGGTGTGTTCTGCCAGGTGTTCGACGGCAACTGCGACGAGGATATCGTTCGCTTTTCGATGATTGGCTGCGCGAGTTATACCACCGCAATGGTGCGCGACGCCGGCTTCACCGCCGAGGAGTTCATCTCCATGGACGGCGGTGACGGCCTGTTCGTGAAGGCTGACACGCTTGAGGAGCTCGCCGACAAGCTGGGCTTCGAGGGCGACGCGAAGGACGCATTCCTGGCAACCTGCGAGCGCTATAACGAGCTCTTTGACGCCCAGAAGGACGATGACTACGGCAAGGAGGACTACCGCCTTTCTGAGCTGCGTACCCCGCCCTTCTATGGTTGCTGGTACGGCGCCTCGCTGCTCGGCACGCTCGACGGCCTCAACATCAACGCCAAGATGCAGGTGCTCGACGCCGATTACAACGTGGTGCCCGGCCTCTATGCCGCCGGCGATGCCTCGGGCAGCTTCTTCTACACCAACTACCCCGAGTACATCCCCGGCCTGGCCGCGTGCCGCTCCGTCACTGAGGGCCGTCAGTGCGTCAAGATGATCGCCGAGGACGCGAGCCTTGCCGCAGGTGCCGAGAAGACCCAGGTAGAGGCCCCTGTGGCAACCCCTGCTGTGGCCGACTGCGCCGACGGCACCTACACGGGCAGCGCCGAGGGCATCGGCGGCACCCTCAACGTGACGATTGAGATCTCTGGCGGCAAGCTCACGGTGACCGAGATCGGCCCCAACTATGAGACTCCTCGCTACCCGGGCTACGGCGCCATCGAGAACGGCACCTTCGCCGAGCAGATCGAGGCTGCTCAGTCCGACCAGATTGACGGCGTCACCATGGCAACCGTCACCACCGGCGCCATCAAGCGCGCCCTGCGCGACGCCCTCCTGCAGGCTGCGAAGTAACACAAAGGGATGGGTGCGGTGCGCTATTTGCCTGCTAGATAGGTGGATGCACGCTTAGGGCAAGCCACCTGTTGGCATCGACGCCCGCGATGATACAAAAGGACTGGGCAAGGTGTCATTCGCATGCCGTGCCTGCTAGATAGTTAAACGTGCGCCCGGGGTCAGCCTCATGCCGATCCCGGGCGCACTTGTTTGTCATATGCGCTGGTACGGTGCCTGCGGCACAACCTCGCGCTAGCTGATGCGGAAGTTGCCCTCGAGCGGGTCGAAGCCGAACCAGTGGAAACCGTCGATGTCGTAGGACGTGCATACTACGGGGAAGTCAACGCCCTTGTCGGTGTACCAGAAGTGCTTGATGTTCACCGAGTAGGTGTTGCGCGACGTGGGCACGCACTGGCCTGACCAGTAAATGAGGTGGTCGTTGTAGGTGACGATGAAGCCCTGCACGTAATCCCAAGCGTTTGCGCTGGTAAGAGCGGTGGAGCGGTCGGTGAAGTAGAGATTGCGCAGCGTGCGGCTGCCGCCGTCGACGCATGGCACGCTCACCGCCGTGTTCCAGAACCAGCCGTAGGGAATGTTGCCCTCCTTGGTGGGCGCGGTGGGCCAGGCGGCGAGTGCCTCGCTTGCTCCCATGGCGACGCTTGCTGCAAGAGCCGCCCCTGCCGTTGCCGTGATAAACGAGCGCCTGCTGAGTTCCATAATGCACTCCCATCTTCGTAGGGGCGCAGGGCCATGGTGCGCCTTGCTCTGCCGGCCCTACTGTACCATCTTTGGCCTGGTTGCGCACCTGCCGGGCCCCCGAGGTTTGAGCGGCTTCCTTCACAAAAAATTTTCCCGCCCCATGAAACATCTCAGCCTCGCCGCGCGTATATATCAGTGAAGGGCGCCCTTCGAGAGTGCGGCAGCGTGTCACTTGAGTCCCATGCCGCGCGGCTACACTGTACGTCCCCTGCATGAAAGGACCGTATCTGTGCAAGAAAGAGAGCAGTTCATCGCGTTGGTGAACATGCACAAGGGAAGCGTGTTTCGCCTGGCATACGGCTACCTGCGTAATCGCGCCGACGCCGAAGACGTGGTGCAGGAGGTGTTTCTCAAGCTGCATCGCTTCGGCGGCAGCTTCGACAGCGACGAGCATGCAAAGCGCTGGTTGTTGCGGGTGACCATCAACGAATGCACGTCGGTGTACAGGGCGCTTCGCCTGCGGCCGGAGAACATCGATGACTACATCGACACGCTCGAGATGCCCGAGAAGGAGCACGACGGCGAGCTTGTGCGTCAGCTCATGGCCCTGCCCACGCGGTACCGCACGGTTCTTTACCTGTACTACTTCGAAGGCTACTCGACTCACGAGGTCGCAGACCTGCTAGGAGTGCCCGATGCCACGGTGCGCACGCGTCTGGCGCGGGGACGTGCAAAGCTCAAGGACGTATTGGACGAAGGGGGCACGCGATGACCCATACACAGCACACCTCGCCGGAAATGGCGTCCGAGGACCTCGATCGCGCACGGTTCAAGCGGGCGCTTTCGAGCATGGACGCCTCTGACGAGACGATTGAGAGGATCATGCGCATGGCTGAGGAGGAAGATAGGTTGCAGGCGCAACAGGAGCAGACGTTTTTCCAGGTAACAGGGGCGGGTGCGCACGGCAAGAAGACCCCTCGCGCCCCGCGTGGCAGGCTTCGCGTGCGCACGGCAGTCGCAATCGCGGCCACCACGGCACTTGTCGCGTCGGCGGCATATGCGGCGGTGAACGTCGATTTCACCCATCTCGCGTTCGGCCCGAAGGGCAACGCCGACGTTGAGGCGCATACGGTGGTGGACCAGGATTGCATCAACCCCGTGAACGGCGAGCCCAAGAGCTGGGTTGTCCCGTCGCGTACCTGGGTGGATGTGGACGAACAGACCGCTGACCGCTTGCTTGATGGCTACGTGCTCGATGCGGGGCTCACGGCTGAGTCGCACGGCTACACGCTCACCGTGGGCCAGTGTGTGATGGACGAGAACGGCAACGGCATTGCAGCCATCACGATCGAGAATCCCGACGGTGTTGATATCACCGATGCAGGGTATGGCGAGGTGTATCTCTCGAACGACGCCCCGGTTTTCGAGCTCGTGCAATCTCCCGACGGCGAGTCGCCCTGGGACGTTCGCATCGTGCGCGACACCGAGGCGAGCACCGATACCAAGCTTGTGGGCGCCGCCTACTTCGGGCCGTTCAGGGCAACCATTGGTGAGGGCCTCGTTTGGTCGCTGGTAAGTCGCGAAGGCGGCGGCCAGTCTTCGGTGCAGGCCAGCAACGCCGCAGGTGAGTCGACCTATCTGCCAGCGACAACCTTGCCTGCGAAGGAGTTCAAGGGCGATGACGGCTCGACTGTGGAGCTTTCTCCCATTGGCATGGTGCAGCATCCCGCCAGCGTCGACCAACACATAAGGGAAGTGGTCATTCGCTTTACGGATGGCACGGAGTACACGGTGTACCGCTGGGGAGTGGATGACCCAGTCGACAACAGCGTGCTGGCCTACGGGTACGGTTGGGAAAACGAGGATGACGCCGCCCGCGTGTTCAACCGCCTCGTTGACGTCGATGTCGTGGAGTCGGTCGTGCTGCGCGGTGTCATCCGGGCCGATGATCCCAACGACGAGCAGGAATTCGAGACGGTGCTGAGCGCCGCGTAGCAGCTGGTTCGAGCGGAGTCTGATGCGCTTTATAAACAACGGCCATGAGTGAAAAGCGCCCGCCCTTCTCGTGTAATCGAGGAAGGCGGGCGCTCTTGTTTGCGCTGGTAGCGGGTTCGCCTGCGGTAGGCCTCGCTTGTGGCGTGTCTCGCTGCTGGTGAGCGCTTTGCACGGCGCACCTCTACTGCAAAGTCACGAAAAGCCGCGTGACATAGCCGGCCTCGTTGCAGCGCCAGCGCCAGCTGAAATACGTCCCCCAGAACTGCCCTGCCGCGTCAAGCTGGTAGAACGTATTGTCGAGCGTCTCGCCATCGATATAGAAGTCGAGCATGTCGATGACGCAGCCAGGATAGGTGCACACCGCTTGAATCGCGGCGTCGGCCAGCGTGCAGATCTCGGGGGAGAGACGCACGTACCCCGGGCGGCCCAAATCGACGGGCGAGTCGTGCCGGGGCGTCCATCCCCAGTGGTCGCGCGCCAGCGTCTGCTCCGATACCATGAAGTAGAAGCGTTGGGCGCCGATGTCCTCGTCCATGTCGTCCCAGGTGGCGTCGGAGTAGTACCAGGTGCCGCCGATGCACGTCATGTTCCAGGTGTGGAGTATCTCCTGGCTGTCGACGACCTCGCAGGGGATGCCGAGCCGCTCCATGACGAGCGCGAAGGCCGACGAGTAGCCCGTGCAGACCGCCTTGCCAAAGGCGAGGGCGCCCAGCGGCGTGCGCGACATGGTGTCGAGAATGTAGGGCTCCACCACGTCGTGGTCGTAGGCAACGTTGTTCTGCAGCCAGTCGTACACATACAAAGCCTTGTCATATTCGCTGGCAGCGGGGTCAATCTGCGCGACAAGCGAGGTGATGGCGGCGTCGAGGTCGGCTTGATAGGTTGCAAGCGCGGCGCTGTCGATGCGGTAGCTCACCTGGAACGAGACGGCCTCTTCTCCGCGCGTCGAGTAGTCGATGGTCAGATAGTGGGCTGCCCAAGGTGCCGTGTGCAGGTACTCGAGGGCAGCCTCGAAGTCTTCGGTGCTGATATGGTTCGCCGAGATGTCCACCAAATCGAGGCTGCAAGCGGTGAGTGTCTCATACAGTACCTGCAGCGCGGCCAAAAAGCCTTCGGAGTAGTGGGCGCGGTCGGCGTCGGTGATGCCTGGCACGCTAGGCACGGCTGCTGTATCGGCGCCGTCAGACGCGGCAGGCATCGAGACCTGCGTGTCGGTTTGGGCGCCCTGCGTCCCAAGCGCATCCCCGAAGACCGAGCGCGCGGCCCAGGCGGGGGAGGCTCCGTCCATTAAGCACGTGCCAGCAGCGAAAGTAAGCCCGGCGACAAGGTCGCGGCGGGAGACGGTGCGTTCGACGTGCTTCATGGGCCCTCCTTATGCGAAGTGCTTGCCCTCGTGCGTGTCGGCGTCCCGGTCGGAAGCGGACTCACCCGTGGCAGCGGCCTTCTTCTTGCGCTTTGCCTGCCAGCCTTTCACGACGCCGATAGCAGCGGGAATGGCAGAAATGGCGATGATGAGCACGAGCACGAGCTCGAAGTGCTCCTGGACAAAGGGCACGCCGCCGAAGAAGTAGCCAAGCAGCGTGAAGATCGACGACCAGGTGATGCCGCCCAGGACGTTCCAGATGACGAAATGATGCCACTTCATGCCGCCCATGCCGGACAGGAACGGCACGAACGTGCGGATGAAGGGAAAGAAGCGGCCGAGGAACACGGCGAGCGGGCCCCACTTGTCGATGAGGGCCTGCGACTTCTCGATGCGCTCGGGGGTCATCGACTTTACCTTGCCCGAGGCGATGATGCGACTACCGAAGAAGTGGCCGATGGCGAAGTTGCACTGGTCCCCCAGGATGGCCGCGCACCACACGGTGAGTAGCAGCGGGAACAGGGAGAGTCCGCCGCCGTCGGCCGCAAAGCAACCGGCTGCGAAGAGCAGTGAGTCGCCGGGCAGGAACGGGAACACGACAACGCCGGTCTCGATGAAGATGATGAGGAACAGCGGCGCGTACACCCACACTGCGCCCAGGCCGGCGATCCAGCCGGCAATGGCGGCGCGGGGGTCTTGGATGAGTTCAATCAGGTACTTGATGGGATTCATGCGGGGGAGTGATCCTTCCGTGAGGCGGGCAGAATGCAAACGAAAACAGTCCGAACGCGCCTGGGTCTTGCCGCCGTTTTGGCAAAACCTCACACGCATTCGAACTGGGGCTCAACATGTCGGCTGCAGTATACCCGCCCTTTACATGCTGCCTGTGCCTCTCGTCAATCCTTGACATGGATTTTGCTTGAGTCGCACGAGGCGGGGGCATCTCCGTGGGTGGCCCTGGATTGCGCGGCTTGGGAAAACGTGCGCTGCATTTTACATGCAAGCGGTCCATACCACCAGCTCAATACAGCCTTACCCATTTTGTCCGATGTCAGGTTCGCCCACTTTGGGCAATGCGATTGGTCGTTTTGGGCGTCGCGAAGCCAGGCGCGGCTCGCAAGAATCGTACGTGTCGCGCCAAGGGATGGCGTGAGGGTCTTTCGGGTTCGCGTTATCTCGCGGACAAGGAATGAAAGGAATTGCCATGAGCGTTGCTTCGCAGAGCGTGTCGCGTAGGGCTTTTGCCGTTGCCGGTGTTGCAGCGGGGGCAGGCGTGGTCGCCACCGCCTTCGTCCCCAAGCCTGCCCTCGCGGCTGACGACGTGGCGTTTGACGAAGAGTGCGACGTCCTTGTCGTCGGTTCGGGCTATGCGGGTCTCGCCGCTGCTTACGAGGCTGCCAAGGCAGGTGCGCAGGTGCGTGTCATCGACAAGCGTGCTTTCATGGGCGGCAACTCGTACGTCGCCGACGGCCAGATTGCCGTTGTCGGCTCCGATGCCCAGAAGGCTGCGGGCATCGAGGACAGCGTGGACATTTTTGTGTCTGACATGCTCACCGCCGGCCTCAACCTCAACTACAAGGACAAGTGCGTTCTCATTGGCGAGAAGTCCAATGAGACGTTCCAGTGGACCATCGACGAGATTGGCGTTGAGTGGGCCCAGGATGAGAAGACGGGCCAGGCCCAGCTCATCGCCCAGGGCGGCCACTCCGTCATGCGCTGCATTCCGCCGAAGGTGAACAAGGGTTCGGGCATCATCGACCCCCTCTCCGAGAAGCTTTCTGAGATGGGAATCGAGATTGAGACCGACACCATGCTCACCAACCTGGTGAAGGATGCCGACGGTCGCGTGATGGGCGCCGAGATCTCCCTCGATGTGACGGATGACGACACCTCTACCGCCAGTGCCATCAAGCTCGTCAAGGTCAACAAGGGTGTCGTCATGGCCACGGGCGGCTACGGCGCCGACGTTGCCTGGCGTAGCGCCCAGGACCCGCGTCTTGACGAGACTGTGGGCAACACCAACCGCGAGGGTGCCACGGCGGCCGGCCTGTCCGTCGCTCTGGCGGCCGGCGCCCTGGCCATCCAGCTCGACCAGATCCAGTGCTACCCCTACACGAGCCCCGACGAGGAGAGCTTCGGCGTTGCCGCCACGTGGATTGAGGCCGAGAGCGCCTATGCGCCCACGATCGACCCCACCACGGGCAAGCGTTTCGTCAACGAGCTCACCGACCGCAAGAAGTTCAGCGACGCCATGTTCTCCGTGGGCCAGCCGCTGCTCCAGATTGGCAGCGTGGACAACGTGCCCGACTGGTGTTCCGAGAGTCTCAACGCGGCCCTTGAGGCTGGCGTTACCCGCGAGTTCGACTCCCTCGAGGCCATTGCCGACGAGTTCGGCGTGCCGCTCGACGGCCTGCAGGAGCAGATGGACAGCTACAACGCCTGCGTTGAGGCTGGCGAGGACACCGAGTTCGGCAAGCTTCTCAACGATGACGCCAAGCCCGTCGTCACCGCTCCCTACTACGTGACCCGCACCTGGCCGAAGGTGCACCACTGCATGGGCGGCCTGCTCACTGACGAGAACGGCCAGTGCGTGGATAACTTCTTGCAGCCCATCGCCGGCCTCTATGCTGCCGGCGAGGCTACGGGCGGTGTCCATGGCGCGTGCCGCCTGGGCTGCAACGGCACCCTCGACTGCCTGGTAAACGGCCGCATCGCCGGCCAGAGCGTCGCCGCAGAGTAGGTAAGCGCGAGAGTCTCATCGCTAAGTCCCGTTTTCAATTCGCCGGGGCCCAAATGGGCCCTGGCGTTTTTTGTTGACATCTATTTGATGGAGGATGTTCATGTTTGCAAATGCTTCTATGAGCCGCCGTGCCCTTGTCGCCGGTGCCGCTGCGCTTGCAGCTGCGCCCGTTGCCTACGCCGACGAGGCAAATGTCGAGCAGAGCTGGGATGAGGAGTTCGACGTCATCGTCGTAGGCGGCGGTATCGCCGGCCTCACGACTGCCATCACCGTGGCTTGCGAGGGCGACGGCGCAAGTTGCCTGCTCGTGGAGAAGTGCGAGCAGGGCAACGGTTGCTCGCCCGTGTGCGACGGCGACGCCATGTATGACATCGAGTGGGATTATCTCAAGAGCTTGAACACGCTGCCCAGTGGCGAGCTTGCAGTGCCCGAGGACGTTCTCGAGGTGTTTTATGAGGGCATCAAGGACAACCTCCCCTGGCTGAAGGAGATTGGCGCCCCCGAGGACAAACTTGTGATCAACGACCCGGGCACGGCTTTCGTGGAATACAAGGAGTTCGACGCCGAGCCTTGGTACAGCGCTCTTTGGTTTGACTCCAAGAACGAGGCCCCCTACAACCATCTCTGGCGCTTTATGGACACCCTTCGCCAGACTGAATATGCCGACTCCATTGACTATCGCGCCAACACGCCCCTCGAGGAGCTCGTACAGGCCGCAGACGGCACTATCGAGGGTATTGTTGCCAGTGGTCGCCGTTACAAGGCAAACAAGGGCGTCGTGATGTGCATCGGCGGTTTTGAGCACAACCCCGGCATGCTCCAGTCCTTCCTTGGCCAGGGCCAGGCTATTTCGTGGGCCGGCACGGGCAACACGGGCGACGGTCTGTCGATCGTGGCGCGCGTGGGAGCTGATTTCTGGGGCATGCACGACGGTGCCTGCTTCTGGATAGCCCAGCGCGATCTCGAGAACACGACGTTCTCCAACGGCACGTATGCGTGTCACAAGTACAAGAAGTTCGGCATCACCGTTGGCCAGAATGGTCGCAGGTTCTATATGGACTGGGACGGCCACAAGTCTGTCGACGAGATCAACCTCGAGTGGACGCGCGATCTCTCCCTGCATGTCGGCAGCCGTCACGGCACCATGCAGTTCGGTGGTGAGTGGACGCACCTGCCCATGCCGAGCAAGGCGTGGTTCATTTTCGACCAGGCTGCGCTTGACCTCGAGGAGGGCGCCTTCCCCACGGACAAGTGGGGCGATCCTGTCGAGGCCGGCTTTGCCTACAAGGCCGACACGCTCGAGGAGCTGGCCGAGATGTGTGGCATGCCTGAGCCCTTTGAGCTGGCAAAGACGGTTGCCGCATGGAACGGGTTCTGCGATGCGGGAGAGGATATGGCGTTCTATCGCCCCTCCGACACGCTGACGAAGATCGAGACGGGCCCGTTCTATGCCCAGCTGTGTGCTCCCACCATGCTGAACACCGACGGCGGCCCCAAGCGTTCCGCCCGTTCTGAGGTTCTTTCCACGACCGGTGAGCCGATCCCTCATCTCTATGCTGCTGGCGAGTTCGGTAGCGTGTGGGGTTACCTCTACCAGGGTTGCGGCAACGTCGCCGAATGCCTTGTGTTTGGCCGTATTGCCGCTCGCAACGTGCTGGGCATTGCATAACGTATATCCCGTGCGCGATTGCATAGGGTCATTCATATAATTGCACGTAGGGACGCCCCGGGCCGCATGGATAGGCCTGGGGCGTGTTGTATACTGCCTGCGGTTATTCATGCTGGAAGGGGCAGTGTATGGGCAACGTGGGACCTGGTAGAGAGGGGCGCGCTGGCGGCGCCTTCGGTCGTAGTGCATGGACCCTGCCCTTGTTGCTCACGTTCGGTCTCACGGCGACGGATCTGTGGTGCGACCTGCTTGGGCACAGTCCCGCCAGCGCCGCGGCGAACAACCTCGTGTGGGATACGTTCACCAACGGCCGAGTGTTTTGGTCGCTGTCATTTCTTATCATCTGCTCTCTTATGGTGGCGTTTCCTAAAGAGATGGAACGGGTCGAGCGTGTGGGGGATTGCGCTGCGCCGTTGATTGCGGCCGCGCTGGTGGCCGCGTATCCGCTTCTCCCGCAGGCGGGGCCTGCTGGAGCCGCCATGGTTGCATGCGCAATTGTGATCACAGGCATGTGCTACGGGTGGATGGAGGTGCGCCTACTGGCGGAATGCGCGCGCCCGCAGAGTTTTGCGATGGCGTTTTGGGCAATCGCCGCGAGTCAGGCCATCAAGGTCCCCCTCACTTCCCTTGCGGCCATGATGCCCGAGGCCGCTCAGACCGCAGTGACGGCGCTTTTGGCGGCGAGCCTTCTGCCGACGTTTTTGCTGCTGAGGCGCAGTCGTGCCGGCAAGGGCATCAACGCGGCCATCGAACCTGCCCGCATCGATCTGCCAGCGCCCGACCAGACGTCTGTTCTTGTGCTTCTCGTACTTCTCCCTGTCATGAACTCGGTCGCCCGTGCCCTCAGCAACCTGGCGTTTTGGGGTGGTGCGCACGTTATGGACGGCTCGGAAATCGCTGTGAGCCTGCTGGCGCCGGTGGTGTTTATCGGCATAGTTGCCGCGACGTTTGCCCGTCTTCGCAACGAGCACGTTGTGGGGCGTCTCTTCGTGGCGCTTGTCGTGATTCTGGGCTGCATCGTTGTGTTTGACGAGGATGCCATGGTTCGCGCGGGCCTTCCAAAGCTGTTCATCGACACGCTTGTGTCCGCAACGGAGCTCTACTCGCACCATCTGTTCTGGGTCATCGCTGTGTTTGCCGTACGTACGGTGGACTGGCACCCCTATAGGCTTGCGGCTCTCACCGAGCTCTCGATGAGCGCCGTCGCGTTCGCCTTCGGCCTCATGCTCCAGACGTTTACAGGCATCGGGCGCTTTTTGGTGAACGGCGCGCTCTATGTGGTGGTGGTCATCGCCCTTGCGCTTTTGTGGCGCATGCGCGGGATTGCCGTCGAGACTTCAAAACCCGTCGATGTGGGCGACGCTTGCGAGCGCGTCGCCTCCAAGGCGGGCCTTACCCCGCGTGAGGCCCAGGTCTTCGCCCTTCTCGTCCAGGGTCGCAGCCGCGTGTTCATCCAAGAGGAGCTGGGCCTTTCCGACAGCACCATCAAGGCTCATACCAGCCATGTCTATCAAAAGCTCGGCGTACATTCCAAGCAGGAGCTCATCTCGCTTGTAAGGGAAGCCTAGGGGGCTCGATGCCGATGGCGGGCGAGCGGTCGTCTCTGTGGCGTCTACGAGCGGCGGCCTCGCGCATTTCGGCAGAAAAGTAACCCCTAGTCACTGCCGGCGATTTTCACGAGGATTTCTTTGCGCGGCGCGATGTCTTCATGCAGGTTTGCAGCCTTCCATTCAAGTTCATCAAACACAGCCGGGCCATGTGCTGCGGCGTCGTCGATTGCGGGGTCGATGTGGCCTGCAAGCTCGGAACACATTGCGCGTAACCGTCTAGTGGGCAGGCCTATATCCTTGGCGAATAACGATAGATGCTTGGCTTCTATGCAATCGATGTGTCCCTCGCCGCCCAGGAGCATTCCCATCTCGCGCGAAAGATTCGGAAACCATGTAGTGCAGACGAGGTCATATGCAGGCGCAAGGCTTATCTCTCGCCAGTTGGGCGAGTAGAGAATAGACATGTTTTTGAGATGATTGTCGCAGTTGCCGATGAGGTAGTTGAACAGGGTGAGCCGCGCGAACGATTCGATTCCTTCGATAGGCCTGCTGAACCTACGGCGGATGAACGTGGCAATGTTGCGTGCGGTTCCACCTTCTAGCTCGGCATACTTCGAGCCGGGCAAAATTCCGAGGGCCTGCGAGAAGTCTTCCTGATGATGCCGGAGCACACGAGCGTTGTGGGAATCGTTAACTGGCGAGCGGTCGTAGCGCTCACTGCACACAATAGGGCCGTTTAAGTCGAGCAGCCTGATGCCTGCCGTGGGAATTCCGCAGCCTCGGGAAGCTCTGGTGCACAGGTATTCAAGGTAGAGGTCATTACGGTTGGGCGACGTTTTAAGGATGTGCGTCGAAGGGGCACCGCCAAGGGGCCTATACCAGTCTGTTTCCCAACGGATGCTGCGCGGGTCGTGATACAGGCCAGCTTTGTTTTGAGTGCCTGCAAGTGAGAGGTGAGAGGCTGCGTTGATTTCGGCAGCTTTGTTTTCTCCCAGGTCGCTTGCCAAATTGGTCACATCGATGGGCTCATAGTGGTTTGTGAGCACCTCATTTTCGCGGGCGATGATGACGTCGCCGATGCATTCAAATCCATATCCTGCAAGAAGGGAGAGATAGTTTTCTTTCTTCTTGTGGAGCCAAGGGGGAGCAGTCAAGCTCGACGGCTACCCCATCAGCACAAGGGGGTGCCGGACAATCGCCAGCAGCTAAATAGGGTGGCGGATGGAACCCGATGCCGAACCGCGCTAGAGCCGCAAGGCGATGGTCTGCCAAGCGGCCATATCCCTCTCCTTTTTCCTCTTGCGATTGTTTGACTTCAAGCGGACCGGGCCATGCGGGGAGACCTCCGTGGGTTTAGTTGCCTCTTGCTTTTTCGAAAGACGAGGCCATATTTAAAAACTGCATAAGGTTCTCGTCGAGCCGGTCGACGCGAAAGAAGAAGTTCAACGGCACAGCGGCTTCGATTCCCTCCAGGTCGAGCGTCATCAGATAGTCGCGGGATACGTGGCGCATCGATGCGGGGGCGAGCGTATAGCCATGGCAGGCGGCTATGTCAAACCTTTGGGTTTCTATTCGTCGCGTATACCTGATTGAGGCGGGTTGCAGGCCATGGAGGTGGAACAATTCGAGAATCGCCTCGTTCATACGCGTGAATCCCCCTGACCCGTCGTCCAGCAAAACAAGCGGCAGGTTTACCAGCTCATGCAGGGAGATGGAATCTTGATGGGCAAAGGGACATTCCGTACAGGCTATGACAAGCAACCGTTCGTCAGCGAACCAGCGCATAGTCAGGGAGGGGTCAAGCTGGGTAGGCAGCCCCACGCCAAAAGCCACATCGCACACACCGTTCTTTACTAGCTCTAACCCACGGATGGGGTCGTGGGATTCGAAGGCAACAGAAAAACTTGCGTCGTGGGTGGCAATATGGTTGACAAGCGGTTCGATGTAATCATTGAGCCAAAAATCTGGACTGGTCAACCGTAAGACGGGAACCTCGTTGCGATACTCCTCGATGCGGTGGGCAATCCGTTGCCGATATTTTCGAACGGCGTCGATGTCCCCCAGCACCGCCGCCCCAATCTCCGTTAACTCGACTTTGCGCGTGGTCCTGCGGAACAGCCTGACACCCAGCCCTTTCTCAACGGCATCTACGTGTCGGCTCACTGCAGACCGCGACAGACAGAGGCGCTGGGCGGTCTCAGAAAAGCTGAGCGTTTCCGCTAGAATCACGACGTCGTCAGCATACTCGATATCGAACATCAGTCCACCTTTCCAACGGTCTCCCGCTGGATTCATATTATATCGGAAGATGCAACAATGTCACGATAAAGTGCAAGAATTGCCCGGTATGGCCCCTTCTATACTAGATGAGAGAAGTCCGCATCTCGATTGTGAGACTTTGGTTGGGCCGTAAAACGTTTAAGGGAGAGGGACAATGAGAAACACCGGGGGATTTATGGACCGTCGTTCGTTCGTGCGCGTCTCTTCGATGGCCGCTGCCGCTTCAATGATGCTGGGTTCTACCGCCGCCGCGCATGGAGCGCCCGCCGAGAGCGAAAATGCTCGCCCGACGTACAAGCCCGGCGTCTATTCTGCCGTGGGGACGGGTCGTAAAAGCGACGTGACGGTCGAGGTCTCGTTCACCGAGTTCTCAATCGAGTCCGTCACGGTTGTCGACCATCACGAGACCGAACGCATCGCCCGTCCCGCTATCGAACGCATTCCTGCGGAAATCGTCGAGTACCAGTCGCTCGCCGTGGACGCTGTTACCGGTGCGACGTTTACGAGTTTTGCAATCCTTTCCGCAGTGGAAGACTGCGTGGAACAGGCAGGTGGCGATGCGTCACTGCTCAAGAATGCCCCTACGAAAGAACAAGAGGAATCCGTTGTAGAGATTGAAAGCGACCTGGTCGTTATAGGCGCGGGCATTTCCGGCATGGCGGCTGCTCTGGCGGCGTCCCAGCGGGGGGCCAAGGTGACCGTTTTTGAAAAATCGTCCTCTATGGGAGGAAATGCCCTGGTGAGCGGCGGTTTCATTGAGCATACCGATGCCCCCGAAGAGCTGCGGGTCGACGTTAATGAGGGCTACGCATCCATCTTTGAAGAGGTGCTGCAGTTTAACCGCGAAGCCGGTCTTGATGATGACCTGGTCGACAACGTGCAGCGGCAGTGGGATGAGTATTACGCCAAGGGGAACACGAAGCTGTTCAGCTCGGCCGAGTTCTTGGCGTTGCAGCTTTGCATGCTTGAAGGTAACACCTATGATTTCCAGCTTGGATACGCCCAGGAAGTGCAGGACGGCGTTGCCTGGCTGACGGACATGGGTTATCCCTGGATGCCCTTGGTTGCTATCCCCGGATATTCCTGGGCACATTTCTCAAACTCTAAGGAAGCGGTCAACGGAGAGGGATACTTCAACCTGTTTGAGGACGAGATGGCAGGGCTCAGTTTGGAGGTGCTGTTTGAGACTCCTGCCGAGAATCTGCTTGTCGAAAACGGCAAGGTCGTCGGTGTTGTGGGAACTTCGGGAGACGGGACAACCTATCGTGTCGTTGCCAAAGATGCGGTCATCGTTGCTTCGGGTGGCTACTCCGACAACCGCGATATGCTCATCGAACACGACCAGATGTGGAACTGGGAAGACCTTTCGGTATTCCATAGCGACAACAACTATGGGCATACGGGTGACGGAATTCGTATGGCCTTGGATGCAGGTGCGGCATTTGGTGACCTGCCCTTCAACCAGATGATTTTCCCGTTCGTTGACACGGTAATGTTCGCAACCGAAACTACGGTTGGCGAAACGAACGAGAGCCTGTATGTGAACAAGGATGGCAAGAGATTCTGCAACGAGGCAGGCAGCAGGACGGATATGACGATTGCCCTGATGGAGCAGAAGGATGGCATGGCATTTCAGGTGGTCGATCACGACAGCTCGATGATTACCGACGGCAAGACTCACACGGGCATGGACGTTGAGTACCTTATCGAGCGCGGTATCCTTTATCGCGCGGAGAGCTTGGAGGAACTTGCCGACCTGATGGGCGTGGATGTGGATGCGTTCATGGAGACCGTTGCTGAATACAATGAAATGACGCAGACATACACCGACCTGGAGTTCGGCAGGTCGAGTTTTGGACCTAACGCGCAGCTCGATACGCCCCCGTTCTACGCATCTCCCCGTACGTGGGCCATGCATATCACCATGGACGGCGTTGCGGTTGACGGGGAGCATCGGGCGTTGGATGCCGATGGAAACCCCGTGCCGGGTCTCTATGTTGTGGGCGAAGCCGCCTGCGGCGGACGAGGGGTTGGTAGCCTGGGTGCCGGTTATGCCGTTGCGCAGGCCCTTTACGGAGGACTTGCATAAAACGTAATGAGTTGCCTATGCACGGGGTAGTTGTACGTATTAAATGTTGACCGAGAAGGAGACTGGTATGGAACTTACGCGCAGGAGCTTCATCGTTGCGGGCGGCACTGCGGTTGCCGCGGGGGCGGTTGCCGCGTCGGGCGTCGCGCGGGCCGACGAGGCCGCCGAAGACGGCGTGGCTGACGAGGCTGAAGCCGCTGCCGACGAGGAGACCGCGGCTGTCTGGCCGAACAACGGCGCCATTCTGGGCACGACGCCCGACTGGCTCGGTGTCGAGCCCGAGATTACCGACGACGAGATTGTCGCGACCTACGACACCGACATCCTGGTGATCGGCTGCGGCACGGGCGGCATGTTCGCCGTTGCGGCGGCGGCCGAGGAGGGCGCCAACGTCATCGGCATCGACCGCTTCCCCATGGGCGTGGGCATCCGCGACGACCTGGGCGCCGTGAACTCCCGCTATCAGCAGAAGTGGGGCACCCAAATCGACAAGTTCGACTACATCACGATGGCCACGCAGTACGCCGCCGGCCACATCAACCAGGCGCTCGTGGCCCTGTGGTACGACGAGTCGGGTGAGGCCATCGACTGGTACGGCGACCGTCTGGCCGAGCGCGGCGTCGAGCTGTGGCACGAGGCGGGCGACGACGATGAGGGCGACCGCTACAAGCACTACGCCACCGGTCACTCGCCCCGTTGGACCGGCAGCGACGATGGCAACGGCGGCACGCTCGACGGCAACAAGGTACTGCACGACTACGCGGTCGAGAAGGGCGCGCAGTTCGACTACAGCACGCAGATGGTCAAACTCGTCAAGGAAGACGGCCGCGTGACCGGTTGCATCGCCACCAACCCCGACGGCGACTACGTGCGCTACAACGCCGCCAAGGGCGTCGTGGTCTGCACGGGCGGCTACTCGCTCAACTACGACATGATGGAAGCCATGCAGCCGTGGAACCTGCGCATCATCGGCGGCAACTGGTCCGAGCCCGGTGCGTTCGGCGACGGCATCAAGGCGTGCCTGTGGGCCGGCGCCAAGATGGACGAGACCCACTCGATGATGCTGTTCGACCGCTGCGCCCTGCGCCCCGACCAGGAGACCGGCCGCGCCACTGCCGAGTCGGGCGACAACGGGCTCTTCTGGATGGGTACGCAGCCGTGGCTCAAGGTCAACGCCGACGGTAAGCGCTTCTTCAACGAGTCGGGCACCTACGAGGGCATCCTCCATGCCGACGAGTACCAGAAGGGCCACTGCCACTACACCATCTTCGACAGCAACTGGACCACGTATTGCCAGCAGTTCCAGATGCACGGCTGCTCGCGCCTGGTGCCGTTCGTGAACGGCGCCGACCCCAACATGTCCTATGAGGTTATCGAGCAGGGCATGCTGCCCGGCCTTATCGAGGCGGGCCAGGTCATCCAGGCCGACACCCTCGAGGAGCTCGCCGAGGGCCTGGGGCTGCCGGTCGACGCGTTCGTGGCCGAGGTCGAGCACTACAACGAGATGTGCGCCGCAGGGGAGGACACCGACTTCGGCAAGGAGGCCCACCGCCTCACGCCCGTCGACACCGCGCCGTTCTATGGCTGCAAGAACACCAGCTACGTGCTCTGCACGATGGACGGCATTCAGATTGACACGAACCTGAACGCCATCGACCCCGACGGCAACCCCATCGAGGGCCTCTACGTCGTGGGCAACGACTCGGGCTGCTACTTCGCCAACACGTACCCCAACCTGTCCACCGGCATGGCGTGCGGCCGCACCGTCACGTTCGGCCGCCACGTGGGCAAGCACCTCGCGGGGCTGTAGCGGGCGCGCTGCAACGGGCGGTCTGCTCCATCCTGCCATGCGTTTTGACGGTCCCGCGATGTCTTGCATGCGTCGCGGGACCGTTTGGTGTGCTGCCGGTTTCGGTCGCGGCCGATGGAAGGGCGTGTCCGGAGCGACTGCTGGTCGGACGGTTTCTCTGCGAAACGGCCCTTTTCGGACCCCTTCCGCTAACTTTGCTTCGCCGAGCCCTGCATGTTCGAGGGGGTGTATTCCGCTGCCAGCTGTTCGGTGGCGATGCCGTCGTCAATCAGGCGTTGGACCGGGCGACGGTATGATGCGTCCGCCCTCTCGCTGGCCATCCCTTCGGCTATCCCCTTGGCTTTCTGTCCGGATGAATCGTAGGCGAACGAACCATCCGACATGCTCAGATGTCCGACGAGTTGGGACGTTGCGTCGATGACTCGGTACACCCCGAGGGTATCCATTGTCACTCACCTCGCCTCTGGGCCACGACGTCAATTCCAAGCATTTGGGCGAGACGAAGTGCGCGACCCATCTCTACGGTAGGCTTGCCGCGCTCAACGTCGGAGACGAAATTGATTCCCACGCCGCACCATTCTGCCAGGTCGGTTTGCGTGAGGCCCTGCTCTTTTCGGGCTTGTCTAATAAGCGTGCCGAAGTCGGACACATCTGAGACGGTTGTCATGGGCATGCCTCCGGAATTACGATTCACGCGAACGAACGAAATTGTAGCATGCTTGTTCTGATTCACCCGTACGAGTGAAAATACCTTTATAAAACGCTGATTCATCCGTTCGAATGAAATTTGTCTTGCGCGAAATGAGACGGGAGAAGGGTCGCTTCTGAATAGGGTGTGCCTTGCCTGGCCGTGCGCCTCTACTCCGCCACCGCCTGTGCCAGCGACCAGAACGCTTTCGTCGCTCGGCGCATGTCGGCGCCGCTGCCACGCGGACCTGCTGGTTTGCGCACGACATAGGTGCCGAACCACTCGCCGCCTTCCACGGCCAGGCGCAGGGCTACGAAGCCGCGCGGGGTCTCGGCCACTGAGGGTGGAAAGCCGAAGCACGAGGCGTTGTACTCGTAGAGCAGGTGGCCCAAGAGGGCACTGTCGGTCACGGTGGCGCAGATGTTGGGATGGACGTCTTCATCGGCACAGCGTTGCATGACGAAGCGGTGCACGTGGTTGTGCTGACCGGCGGTTACGAGTGGCAGGCGGTTGAGGTCGGAAAGCTCAAGATACGGTCTGCCCGCCAGGGGGTGGTCGGCCGGGATATAGAGCCACACGCCCACGCGCCGCACGCATGTGAAGTCGAGCGAGCCCAGAAGCGCCGGGTGCGAGCCGACGATGCCGACGTCGGCGTTGCCGCGCTCCACCGCCTCGAGTGCGGTGTCGGTGCTCATCTCCTCGATGTTGAGGGCAACTTGCGGGTGCATCGCGGCATAGCGCTCGAAGAGGCCTTTCGGCACGGCTTTGCGCCCGCCGGTGACGAGGGCGATGTTGAGGGGCTCGCGCAACTCACCGTGCGCGTCGGGTGCACCTCCGGGGTGACGCAGGGTACGCTCGCAGAGCTGGTCGAATGCCGCCACGACCCTGCGGCCCCCGCTCACGAGCTCTTCACCGCGTTCAGTGGGCACATACCCTGCGTCGATGCGCTCAAACAGGCGCGCGCCCGCTTCGGTTTCCACATTGCGCACCGTTTTGGCCACGGCTTGGCGGGACACGTGCAGCCGCTCGGCCGCCTTTGTGAGCGTGCCACAGTCGTTGAGCGCGATGATGTAGCGCAGGTCTCGGATGTCCATGATGCCCCTGTTTGTTCGGCCATAAATATGTAACTAAAAGTTACTCCAACCGTAATCGCAAGTGGCGCTTGTCGAATCACATCCGTCTAAACTCCCCACTCGAAAGGCGACGCAAAGGGGCGTCGCCGTACGGGGATTTTCCAGAAATGGAGACGATTCGCATGCAGAAGAACATGAGCCGCAAGAGCTTCCTCGCAGGTGCCGGCACGGTCGCCGCCGCTGCCGTTGCGGGCGGTGCCGCAGCCGCGTTGGCCGACGATGCCAAGGCCGCCGCTCCTGCTGCCGAGGGCAACATCATCACGCGCGAGACGCTTGAGCAGGGCACCTGGTCGTTCATGGTTGCTCCCGAGCCCGTCGCCGAGGACCAGATCGCCGAGACCAAGACGCACGAGATCGTCGTTGTAGGCTCCGGCGCCGCCGGCCTGTGCTGCGCCGTTTCGGCGGCTGAGCAGGGCGCCGACGTCATCGTGTTCTCCGCTGGTACCAAGCCGCTGTCGCGCGGTGGCTCCTTCCAGGCCATCGGCACCAAGTACCAGGCCGAACACGGCGTTGAGGACGATCCCGAGAAGCGTCGCGTTCAGACCCAGATCGACCTCATCGCCGGCGCTCGCATGATGGACTCCCGCAAGTGGATGCGCTGGGAGAACAACTCTGCCGAGTCCATGGACTGGATGATTGACAAGATGGCCGCTCGCGGCATCGAGTGCTCGCTTGCCATGCCCTACAGCGACGTCGACGGCGTTCTCGATACGCCTGCCGGTGAGCACAACTTCTGGACTGCCGACGCCCCCATGGGCGTGTTCCAGGGCGCCCCGCTTGTGGCCAAGGCTTGGGCCGACATCTTCACCGAGGATTACGGCGGAGAGATCGACTATTCCACTGTCGCCCAGTACCTCATTCGCGAGGACGACAATACCGGTCGCGTGAGCGCGGTCATTGCCCAGGACGCTGACGGCAACTACATCAAATACGAGGCAACCAAGGCCGTCGTGCTTGCCACGGGCGACTTCTCCAAGGACTTTGACATGATGGCCCACTTTGCCCCCTATGCGTGGGAGCACTTCAAGGACGTCCTCACGCCCGAGGTGGACTATGACGCCGAGATGGTCTACACCGGCCTTATGCCTGGTACGGGCCAGAAGATGGGTCTTTGGATTGGCGCGGGCTGGCAGAAGACGTTCCCGAACCCCTGCGCCATCAACGGCGCCGTGTCGGGCCCCACGCACTGCGTGGTCGACTCCTTCTGGGGCATCAACCTGGCCAAGGACGGCAAGCGCTTCCATAACGAGAACACCAACTTCGCCTTCGGCGCCTACACGCGCATGAACCTGAAGGGCGGCACCGCCTACGCCATCTGGGACTCCCAGTACGCCTACACGCAGGATTCTTGGGATGGTCTGGGTGCCACCATCGACAACGTGAACGGCGAGATGTTCATGCCCAAGACCCCCGAGCAGCTCATTGCCAGCTGGGATGCCAACGTCGAGTCGGGCAGCTACTTCAAGGCCGACACGCTCGAGGAGCTCATCGACCAGATGGAGGGCCTCGACAAGGAGAACGCCCTTGAGTCCATCGCCAACTACAACACGTATGCCAAGAACGGCCTCGACGAGGAGTTCCATGTGAACCCCGAGCTGCTGCACCCCATCGAGACCGGCCCGTTCTACGGCTGCATCACGCCCGGCTCCACGTTCCTGTGCGTCATGGGCGGCCTGCGCTGCGATGAGCACTGCCAGGTGATGGACACCGCCGACGAACCCATCGAGGGTCTCTACGAGGTCGGCACCATGATCGGCGACTTCTACGGCGGCGCCTATAACTTCGCCTTCCAGGGCCAGAACCTGGGTGCCTGCTGCACCACCTTCCCCTATCTCGTCGGCTGTGACCTTGCCGCGATGTAGGAGAGAGGGTCTTCGGGCGTTTTGTCGTGAAACGGCTTGCGGGCTGGTAAAAGTGTCGTGAAGGGCGCTGGGCCCTGCGTAACAGCCTTGCCTGGGTACCCCGGGTCGCGTGATTACATGCGGCCCGGGGTACTTTTTCCGGATGGTGACTGCAAGACTGGCGCGTACCCCTTGCGACGTCGTCATGTGGCCCGGGATTTGCGGATGACGGCTACCGACACAGGTTGCCTGGGACATGAAAACTCCTGCTAGGGCCCCTGGTTTGCCTGACACTGCGTTAGGGCTGTCGACGATCATAGCCCAAACGCCTGCGAAGCGTTGGGGGCGTAAGCCCGTTGTTTTCAGTACGACTGCTCGCGTATGAAGCCGGATGCCGTCTGCTCGTGCTGCTCTCATGGCGCAAAAGTGCCAAAAGTATGCGTTATAACTCTCGTTTTGCCCAATTGGAGACGTAGCAGTTTTTAGCACGACGCATCTACCAGGCAAAACATTGCGAGACTCTCACGGGCAACTGAGTGGTGCAAGGTTATAACGCATACTTTTGGCGTTTTCGGGCAGGGGTCCCGAATTAAGCGGGATGAGCGGGTGGAGTTGGTGGGAATGTCGGCGTCAGGCACCCGTCCTGTTGCCTATGCGATGGATGTTCGACCAGTTGCCCATGACCTCTTTGCGCAGTTCACGGGAGAGTTGTACTTGAGCGTCCGTTTTGGTTCGCAGACGGGTGCCCAGAAGGCGACCGATGACTTTGACCAGCGCCGCAAACCTTTGCGTGTCGTGCAATTGCGCGTATGTGATGGGCAGCACGTTGATTCCCATATAGCTCAAGGCCGTGCTGCGGTCAGAGTCAGATAAAAACCCGCGCTCTCCCTGATGGACAAGGGCGCTTTGACATTCCAGATCGAGATTGCTCTTTTCCCAAAACAGATCGCACATGCAAAACTGGCGCTGCGCGAGGAGTCTGCCCTCTCGCGACAGCGCAACCTTATGGTTAAACGAGAAGTCCCCGAATCCCTCGCCGCCCAAACGACGGGGAAAGCCCAGCAGAATACCGGCGCGGACTTCGAAAGGCGAGGCGGCGTTCTCCCGCATGAGCGTGCTGGCCTTTTGCAGGCGCGCCTTACCGCGTTGCGTGTCGCTCATTTGCGCAAAGCGTAGGATGGTTTGAGGTGAGGCGAGCGCGGGCCGTGACCATAGGTCTGTGAGCTGGCCCCTGCTGTCGACAAGGGGTTCCCAGCCGGCTATTTTCGGAATTCCCCGTCGATTGAGAATCTGTTGGAGGCGGTCCCTGATAAAGGCAGGTGGATTGTAAACAGCGAAGGCTCCACATAGCTCATCGCCCATCATGGCCAGTTCGCCAATCGTGGCTTGGGCTGCGAATTGATGGAGAATGAGCTCGGGAGACGCCATCCAAATATCGTCGGCGAGATGGATGCGCCCGCCCGGCGGAATGTCCCCCGTCCAAAGATGGGGCCTCAGAAGCGAGGACGCATGGCACTGGCTTCGTGAACTTACGAGGATGTCTATGGGTCCCGTATGATTTGCGGCAAAAAGTGGGACAGCCCAGTGTAGGCCGCGGCTTGTTGCGCCGATGCGACGGCCTTTTGTACTGCGGTCGAAAAACAATCTGCACAGATTGAGTTCTTCGAGCGCCTTTGCCCTGAAGGCGACGAGTGATTCGGCGCTGATGATTTGTTGCAAAGTCGGATTGTCGTCTGGCCCCAAGAGGAGCAGACGGACGATTGGCGGGATTCGCCAATAATTGAATGCTGTGATTCCGCAAACGGTAGTCTCCATGCGCACAGACTACCATGCGCAAAGAGTGATGCTCGGCATTATTTCCACAATGGACGCTCTTGTTGAAATCGCCATACCGTGTGAAGCATATCACCAGGTAGACGTGACTTTTTTGTTATGTAAGTCACAGAATTGTGACATGGCCCAATGGTGTTTTCGGCGCAGAAACGCCCTTAGTGAACGCCTGTCGAGGATTGGGTGACCCGAAAACGGCAAAAGTATGCGTTATAATCGCCCTCCGTTGGAATTTGTGGGAATGTCGATTATTGACCAACGTATCTACCTGGTAAAACGTTATGACGAGAATGCCGGATTTTATTCTTTGTACGTTATAACGCATACTTTTGGCACTTTTGCGACACGAGAGCACCGGAGATGCCGATGAGGGTGGTCTGAAACCATCGCCCGACGGGTCATCCATTCACGCGACGCTTCTTATCACGGGCAGATTCGCGGGGTGTATTTGAGCCGGCAGGCCGCAGATGGGCCTATAGAGATGCGTGGGCGCAATCCCAAAGCGGCCAGACCTGCTATCGGGCTCCTCTGAAAACGAGACGATATGAGAAAGCCATTGGGGGAGCCCCCTCTCCTCGTGCCACTCACGTCGTGTGGTTTTCGCGGGCTGGGGCTGCCAAAATGGGCTCGTCGTATCGGTCCCTGCGGTGCCCGACACCGCACGCACGGGAGGGGGCTCCCCAATGCCGCATGTTACATCAGTAGGGCTCGACGTGCACGCCAGGTCCGTCTCCGCCGCCGCGTTCAACCTCTACACCGGCGAGGTGGTCGAGAGGAGGTTCGGGCCGGCGGCGGGGCCCATCGCCGAGTGGGTGCTGTCGTTCGAGTCCCCCAGGGCCGTCTACGAGAGCGGCCCCACGGGGTTCGCCCTGTGCCGCGAGCTGCGCGCCCTCGGAGTGGACTGCGTGGTGGGCGCCGTGTCCAAGATGCAGAGGCCGGCCGCGGACAAGAGGGTCAAGAGCGACCGCAGGGACGCGGCGTTCCTCGCCAGGCTCCTCGCCACCAACAACGTGGTCGTCGTGCCCGTGCCCGACGCCGAGGTCGAGGCGGCCAGGGACCTCTCCCGCGCCCTCGACGACGCCCGCGACAACGTCCAGCGCGCCCGCCAGCGCCTCTCGAAGTTCCTGCTCCGCCGCGGCCACGTCTTCGACGAGGCCGACGCGCTCGGCAGGCGCAGGGGCGCGTGGACCGCCGCCTGGTGGTCCTGGGTCGCCAAGGTGAAGATGCCCGAGCCCGCGGCCAAGGCGGCCCTGGACCACTACGTGGAGGACGTCAGGCGCGAGGAGTCCTCCAAGCTCAAGCTCGAGAGGCTCGTGGCGCAGGAGGCGGCGAGTCCCAGGTGGGCGCCCGTCGTCGGGGCCCTGCGCAGGATCAAGGGCGTCGACACCGTGACGGCCTTCTGCCTGGCCGCGGAGGCCGGCAGCTTCTCGCGGTTCCGCTCCGCGCCGGCCTACGCCGCCTGGGTGGGCCTCGTGCCCTCGGAGCACTCCAGCGGCGAGAAGGTCGCCAGGGGCGGCATCACCAAGACGGGCAACGCCGCCTCCAGGCGCGCCCTGGTGGAGGCCGCGTGGCACTTCGCCTCGTGCTCCCCCTCGCCCAAGCCGCCCAAGGCGGCCCGCGACGCCGTCCCGGCCGACATAGAGCGCAGGTGCGCCAAGTGCACCGCGCGCCTGGCGGCCAGGCACAGGGCGCTCCGGGAGGCCGGCAAGCGCCCCTGCGTGGCAAACGTCGCGGTGGCCCGCGAGCTCGCCTGCTGGGTGTGGGAGGTGGGCTGCCGGGCGGAGGGCACGCTCCGCTGACGTCCCGGCCCCCACACGCGCGAACCCCGACAACCCTTCCAGCCGGGAGGGCCCGCGCCCCGACGCGTCGCCGGGGTCCGTCCACGAGCCTTTTTATGGGCAGCCGGAAGGCCGCGCCCGACAAACGAGACTGGCTCTGGATTTCGGACGGGGGCCCCGGACGGAGAATCGAAATGCGGTAGCGCACGGCAACATATGCGACGGGCCGTCCGTCGCGCCGCCCACGAGCCCGCGGATATTAGCTTGCCAGGCAAGCGTCGACTAGTATGGACGAAACCCCGGCGCGGGCCCCTCCGGCTGGAACGAAAAAAGAAATCGGGCAAGGCGGAAATTCACCCGGCCCGATTTCAGCATGCCTATTGACAATGGCTCTCTCATATTAAAAAAACGGTTGGTCTCAAAGACCAACCGTTTTCGTAGTATCGCATGGTGCGGCGTACAGGATTCGAACCTGTGACGTTCTGATTCGTAGTCAGACCCTCTATCCAGCTGAGGTAACGCCGCATTGCAAGAGAGAAGTATGCCCTAATGGAGAGGCTCCGTCAACAATTAAAACCCGTTCCACACAATTCGAACGAATTCGAGGGTAGTGGTTCGCGCGGGCACTACATTCCGACGAGGGTTGCGAGTCGTACCTTCGAGGCACGGCTCTACGCATGAGGGTCCTGTGCCAGTCAATGCTCACCATACACAACAACCCCTGGAAGCACCTCTGTTCGGAAGCGTTGCCAGGGGTTGTTGTCAAACCTGCGTCAATCTAGCTAGTCGCGCCAGCGCACGTGATCTTCCTGGTAGTTGCCGCTGGCGAAGTTGTGGTCGCGGGTGCGCTTGGGGTAGCGGCGGTACAGCTCCTCGAGCTCGCTGCCAACACCTGCGTCGCTTGTCACCTTGGAGACGAAGATGTCACGGTTCTGGAAGTTGTAGTCGGCCACGGCGCGAACGATGCGGCCGTCCTCGGTGTATTCGGCCATGAGGACATGGTGGACGTAGCCGTCGGGATCGTACTCGATGGTTGCGCCGAGGCTGCCAGGCTCACCGGGTTTGTCGGTGGTCTCAAGGCGAAGGTGGACAGGAGCCACGGCGGGCGTGTCCTCCTCTTCGTTGGAGATGAGCTCAACGCGCGTGAAGCCGTAGCCCTTGGGGCCGACGCCCATGTAGAGGGCGCCGATCTCGCCAAACTCATAGCCCGAAAGCTCGCGTGCCTCGCTGAGCAGCATGTTCACGTATTCGGTTGCCTCAACAAGCTCATGGGCAAGGGGATTTTCCATATCGGGCTTGCCCTCGGCAAAGGGGAAGGCGTAGACCGTCTTGAAACCGCCCTTCTTGCGGCGCGACGTCACCACGGGCAGCATCCCCTTGACGCCGAAGGGGAAGTTCGCGTCGTTCTCCACCAGTGTGTCGATGTAGCGCTCGGCGCTCAGCTTGCTGCGCTCGGTGCCGTATGAGTCGTTTGCGCCAATGAATTCCAAGGTTGCTCCTCAGTGGATGGGTCGTTTGGGGCCAGTATAACGCAGGGCCGCGCGCATGCAGCTTGCAAGCGCGCGGCCCCATCGGGTCAACCAAAGCTGATGCTGGATGCGCGAGGTGCCCAAACCCTCTCGCGGCCTTTGATTTTGCATCGATGCCGAGGCGAAGCAAACGGCATTGAACAAGGTGCGTAAATTGCCTCGCAGTTCTCGATTTCGGGCCAATGTTGGAGCGGGAGTGAGTGAGTCACGGCGGGCAAGACTCTTAAACCGTCTCGCAGCCCTCGATCTCGCCTGCGTTCATCTCGGCCAAGAGCTCGCGCATCTCGTCGGGCGAGAACGTGTACTTCTTGGAACAGAAGTTGCAGGCAAGCTCAACCGGCTCGCCCTCGTCGATGAGCTTTGCGAGCTCGTCTTTGCCCAGCGAGATGAGGACGCGCTGTGTGCGCTCGCGGCTGCAGTTGCAGGCAAACGAGCAGGGGGTTGCCTCGAGCGGCTCGAAATCCAGGCCCTTGAGCACGAGTTCCAGGATATCGGCGGGAGCAAGGCCGTCTTCGAGCATCTTGGTGACGGAATGCACTTCGCCCAGGTTTGCCTCGAGCTTCGTGAGCGCCTCTTCGGAGCAATCGGGCATGGCCTGCACGATGAAGCCGCCCGACTGGCGCACGGAGAGGTCGGTGTCCACGAGTACGCCGACACCCACCGAGGTCGGAATCTGCTCGCTTTGCACGTAGTAGGCGCTGATGTCGTCGCCGATCTCGCCCGAGAACAGATCGAGCTGGCTGCAATAGGGTTCACCCCAGGTGGTGTCTTGGATGACGGTGAGGGTGCCCTGGCCCACGGCCGCAGAAACATCGAGCTTTCCCTGGCCGTTGAGGGGAATCCACACGTCGGGGTTGCCGGCGAAGCCCTTCACGTGGCCCTGCGAGTCGGCAGTCACGGTGAGGCTGGCGAGCGGGCCATCGCCCTTGATGACGAGGCTGAGCAGCTCGCCGGGGTCCTTGAGCATCGAGCCCATCATCGCGCCTGCCGTGAGAAGCCTGCCGAGTGCCGCCGTGGCGACGGGACTCGTCTGGTGTGCGTCGCGGGCGAACTGCACGGTGCGCTTTGTCGTGGTGGCAAACGCGCGAATCTCTCCGTCGCACGCGGTGCCGCGCACCACGTAGTCGGTGTCGCCCAGTGCGGCGATCTGTGCGTCCAGTTCTTCCCTGGTCATCTGTGCTCCTATCTGTTTGCCTGGCGTGTGGGCCGGGCCCCAGCCAGGTGTGCATCGTCTTCATGCGCCGCTTCGTCAAACGTCGCGCTCGCTCTTAAGTCACCCGCGCATTATACAGGCGTTTGTTTGAAGCACATGTGGTTATCGGGTCGATTGAACGCGGGTTTCAAGCAATGAGATGAGCTCCTCACGGCTATGTGTATCGGTTTTGGCGTAGATGTTGCGTAGGTGCGTGCGAAGCGTGCTTTCAGTGATGCATGCAGTATCGCAAATGAAGGCATCCTTAATTCCCATCTCATTACAGAGTAACTCTGTTCGAGACTGAGAACAGGGCCG
>CABQHM010000040.1 GCA_902464015.1 uncultured Coriobacteriales bacterium
ACCAGCTCAAGCCGCCTACTACGCAGCGTGGTAGGCGGCTTTTCTCATGCGTGGGTCACTCGCTGGACACCTCGCGGGCACCGCCAAGACGCACATCCGCAGCATCTGCCACAAGATGGATATCCACACCCAGCAAGCCCTCACATCAGGACCCTCGTCGAGTGCACCCGTGGCCACTATGCCCTAACTCATGCACATATGCAGCCCCGCAAGCCCACGCTCCCATAAAGAGTCACCGCATACGCAAGGCAAGGCCCAGCACTCTTATTCACCATTTTCCTCGACGAGATCAAGCAGAGCCTGTTTGCTGTGGACTCCCAACTTGCCATAAATACGTCGCACATGGGAGTTTACCGTATTTTCAGAGATGACAAGTTTCTCCGCAATGAACGGCGCGCTGCGTCCCGCAACCATAAGCGCAAAAACGTCCGTCTCGCGCCGAGAGAGACCCGCAATATGCGCAACATCGGCAATACGACGGGCCCGATATTCTTCGACCTGCCGAGCTAATTTATCCGAATCCTCCCGGGACTGCTCCTTACACCCCAAATCCTCAGGACCATCACCCACTTGGATAAGTACTGCTATGCGTGCCACCTCATTTGGATCTTCACCAGTGACAGCCCCTCCAGCGTGTCGAGGACCAGCCAATCGAGGATTGGGTGCCAACACTTCATATACTTCGGGCATCTGACAGACATCAGGCAACAAAGCCGCAAGACGACGCCGTCCAAGCAAAAGAGCAGCCGAAGCGATTGCCGCAAACAGCACCGCCTGCGCAAATATCGTCATTGCAAGCGAATCCACCCATAGCGCTCCAGAGAGACGCCAGCCAACTATTGCACCGAGGGCAGACGCACCGAGCGTGGCGCTACGAACGAAAGCATTCACGGTACCGCCCGGCAAACGATAGTCATACGCTGCATGGGCAACCATAATGAGCACCATGATGTCGAATACCGAACCTCCCGCCCATGAAAGCACGCTAGCAACGAGCAGCACCGCAGAGCCATTTGGCAGCTGAGCTACTACAGGCAACAATAGAAACCCAGCGCATACCAGCACAAATGCAGCCCCATAAGTTGCACCTATGGATATTCTCTCGCCAGGCCTAGTAAACAAGCACAGCGCAAGAGCCGCCAAAACTTGAGGAAGCAAGGCGAGCCCGTGTGTGTAAGCACCCGACCAAGTGGCGCCGACCAACGTCGACATGCAGTCATACATAAAGAACAACACGAGCGAACCAGCAACCGGACGCCACAAAATACCAAATGCACCCGCAACATCATTGCCCGTCAAATGAGTGACACATTCCTTCAATTCCGTTTTACGCGCCACGTCATTGTCTCGCGATTCAGAGCGCTTAACACGCTGCATGCAGGCACATGTCACAAGACACTGCGCGCATGCAGGGGGCAAAACAACCACAGCGATCAAACGTACAGCCGGCAATACCGCGCCCAGGAGGACCAACAAGTAGTACAAAAGAACGCCAGCCGCCGCTGACAGCGCAATGAAACGCCCCGATTCGCTTGGCTCCTCGGCACCATAGCGCTGCGACCAACAAGCATCGAGCGGAGCACTTGCCACGCCAGTAACGACGGCGCAAACTATAACGAATGCGCGCCGAACGTTATCAACTTCACCGGACCCCAGGACTACCGCCGCGAAAAGCGGGGCAGCACCCATAACACAAACTTCGACCCACGGAATTCTCTCGGTCACAACCGGGTGTCGCAACGCAAGCATACCCCAGCCGAAATGGGCAACTGCATGCGCCATTATTGAGCACATAAACGGAAGAGACGGATCGTATGCCACATCAGACTGGGGCACCATGGACGGAAGAAAGACCCCAGGACCACGGAAGCACACAAGCATCCATGTCCAGTAAAGCGCATACCCCAACCAGGGGAGTTTTTGCGCCTTTCCCATCATGCTCATGCCAAACCTTTCATCTCCATGAACCCACGTGTAGCGGCACCTTTATCTGCAATCGCATAACGCGCAAAAGGGGGCCGCCCAAAAGGCAAGCCCCCCCCTCATTGTGCTTCATCGTAGCATTGACAGCCCGCAACTCAAGCGCAGGCGTGGACAACTAGCTACAGGCCGGCCACATATTCACCGGCTACTTGCCCTTGGAGCTGGGCGATGCCCAGGCTCAAACCCGTGACTGTCGTAGAGTAGTTGAGAATAAATCGTCCACCCGAGTTGTTGCCGCAGGCATACAGGCCAGGAATCGCCTCATAGTTGGAATCAAGAACCTGCTGGTTACCATCAATGCGCAAGCCAGAAAGCGTAACCACGAGGTCACCGAAATACTTACCCGACGCATAGGCGTAGAACGGAGGTTGTTCGACGGGATGAAGCAGGAAAGCCTCCTTGGCATAGTCCACGTCATCGCCTGCAGCACAAAGCTCGTTATAGCGCTCGACACTTGCAAGGAAGTTCTCCTTGGCCTCACCCTCATATCCAACAAGGTCGGCTAGTTCATCAAGAGTATCCGCACAAACAACCTTGTACGTAGGATAGCCGACTGGCGTCCACACCTGGCAGGGAACTTCACCCTCGCCGCCCGGTTCAATGGCAGCCATGGCATCAAGGATGCCCTGGAACGAACCCCAATTGGGGTCAACGTTGAAGTGATCCGGCGGCTGGTAGGTCAATTCGTCTTGCCAGCTGGCGTCCCACACGGCGCACAGCAAGTTACCGGGCGTACGTGCAGCCGCCTGACCCTGACCCCACGCACCGTACATACCCTCGTTGCAATAGCGCTGACCGCGGGCATTCAAGCGAAGGAACGCCGTGGCTCCGAGCGGACCAGCGAGACCCGCCTGCATGGAGTAAGTCGCACCACGAGGACCTTCTTCAATGTGCCCACCAGCCATAATACCAATTTGGCAGCCCGAACCGTCGCGCCCGCAGCCAGTGGCCTGTTTGCCCTGATTGAACTCGACATACTCAGGGAGCAGCCAACGCACCATATCATCGTTTGATGACCAGTCACCACCGCAGAGAATGACGCCCTTCTTGGCAAGGAACTTGTAGCGCTCACCTGTGTTAACATCATGGGCGACGAGGCCCTTACAGGCGCCGCTTTCCATAACAGGCTGGTCACCATACATGCCAAAATGGAACTCGGCACCAGCCTGCTTTGCCAGTTCTTGATTGGCCTTAATAGCATTCGTCATCGTATAATCGCCGCCACCAAAGAACGAGTTGCAGCCAAGGAAAACTCGAATGCCGTTGTTCTCACCCGGGTAATTTGCGGGCATCTCAGCGCAGAACGTATCAATAGAGTCAAGGAAATCCTGCGAGAGAGGTTCCATGAACCAATCTACGTGCTCACCGGAACGATTGGCGAAAGCACGAATAATATCAGCGTTGCAACGCCCGATTGTGCGTCGCTCGACTTCACGCAGGAAGTCTTCCGGATTATAGGTAGGCACGCCGCGTTCACAAGCAAGCTTGTTGTTAATCGAACCAAGCTCATTGCCGTTCACTGTAAAAATTTCTTCATCCTGCGCCTCAATCACGAGAACAGAAGCACCTGCCTCGGCTGCGGCTCGAGCGGCACAGGTTCCAGCATGACCTGCGCCCAAAATGACGACGTCGGCCTCAAACGTGCCAGAGATATCTGCATCGGAGACAGGCTCGGCCGGCTTGAACCAGAATTGAGCTCCCGCAGTTGCAGCCGCAGCGGGGTTATCGGCCAAAACATCAAGCACGCCGTCACTCGAAGCCATGGGAGATGCAGCCTCCTCAGCAACTGCAGCCGTGGTTGCCGCGGAAGCGGCGACAGTCGCTGCAGCGCCCAGAATAAAACTGCGACGTGTAGTTTGATGTGTAGTGACAGTCATGCTTGAACGCTCCTTTACACATGTGGACAACGGCTCCCAATCAGTGGGCCCGTTCTGAACATCTCCACTGTGGACCACGCAAGCGGCCTATCACCAGCACCAGAAACTAGTGAATTCGTTTTATATGGTGTCTGAACTGCCCATATGTCAGAGAAATTACTTTCTGGCAAGTTTGAAAAGCATCAAGCGAGGATGAGCAGAGAGTCTCTGAGGCAAAGTGGGCGATCAACTTATTCCAAATGGGTGATCCTCGTCCCTCGGCGCCCGCCCCTACTCCACGAGAACAAGTCAAATAACCCCTCAAGGGCCTCGGGCACGCCGAGGGCAGTGACAAGCAGCGTCAAACGTTGCGTAGAATCGGCGCAAGCTCCAGACCGTACACAAGCCAGCAGAGTCGGCGACAAACAACGAGTGAGCACGACACAACGACCGGAACCCGCCGCAATGTGGACAAAGTCGACGCAAACGCGGACTGGTTACGCCGTGCGAGGCAGCGAACAGAAGCCAAGCAAATAGCAATCGGACACGACGCCCCCGAAAGGGACACCGCCCCCGGTTTCCTCCGTCATTCGTGCTAAATGGACCAGAATCGGCCCTCCAGAGGCCCCAAAATGGTCCAATCTGCACGTATGGCTCCAGAGGGTGCTGCCACCCGCAAGTACCAGCCGGTCATCGGCGCTCCACGATTTCACCAGCTCAAGCCGCCTACTACGCAGCGTGGTAGGCGGCTTTTCTCATGCGTGGGATGGTCAACCGGACCCCACGGTGCCACATTGGGAACCAAGCGCCCGACAACACGGGCCCCACACCTGGGCCCACATCGAGTGCATCCACACCCATCTCATTGAAGGGGGATTTACCATGTCCGAACTGACTCGCAGGAACTTTGTCGCCGGTGCATGCGCCGCAGGTGCCGCTGCCCTCGCCGCCACGAACAGCCTCATCGGCTCCGCCAAGGCAGCCGATGAGCCCGAGACTTGGGACGAGGAGTGCGACGTCCTTATCCTGGGCGCCGGTGGCACCGGCCTGTCCGCTGCCTGCGCTGCCGCCGAGGCTGGCGCCAAGGTCATCGTTGTGGACGCCGACGAAAAGTCGGGCGGCACTACAGCCATGTCGGGCGGCGTCATTCAGGCCGCAGGCACCCAGTGGCAGAAGGAATTCACCGATTTCCAGGACGACACGCCCGAGAAGCATGCTCAGTGCTACATGGAGCAGGCCGAGGGCATTGGCCACGAGGACCTCATCACCACGATGTGCAACCGTGCCCCTGAGCTCATCGAATGGCTGTCCACCATCGGTATCAAGTGGGTCAGCGTCTATGGCAACTGCCATGTGCCCTACGTCACCGAGGGTCTGCACGCCGACCGCATCCACGTGTACGAAGGCGGCGGCGCGGGCGGCCAGGGCGGCGTGCTGACCGATGCCGAAACCGCTGAGGCCGAGCGCCTGGGCGCCACGTTTGAGTACAACACCTGCGCCAAGCGCCTTGTTTTCACCGAGGGCAAGGGTGTCATGGGCGCCATTGTCGAGCGTGACGGGGCAGAACTCGCCATCAAGGCGGCCAAGGGCGTCATTCTGGCGCTTGGCGGCATCGACCGTGCCGAGGACCTCTGCATGAGCTTCAACCAGCAGCAGTACTGGGACCTCACCACGCAGATGAGCTACATTTCTCCTCTGGCCAACGGCGACGGCATCCGTATGGGCATGGCAGTAAACGGCCAACTCGCCAGCGTGGGCGGCACCATTGACTATGACATGGCCACTGGCAACGCCACGACGAACGCCACGCCGCAGATCCCCTGTATCTTCGTCAACTGCAAGGGCAAGCGCTTCGTGTGCGAGGATGCCACCTACGCCTACACCTACCGCGCCATCTTCCAGCAGGAGACGCAGCTCGGCGGCCACACGTACATGATTTTCGACCAGAACGCCATTGAGCAGGGTCTCACGCCGTGGGCCGATGACCCCGAGGGCGCCGTGGCAGACGGCAAACTCTTCAGCGCTGGCACTGTCGAGGAGCTGGCCGAGCAGATTGGCGTGCCCGCCTCCAACCTCAAGAGCACCGTCGACCTGTGGAACACCAACATCGAGGAGTCCGGCGAGGACCTCGAGTACGGCCGCGACACCCAGCTCATCAAGCTCGACAAGCCGCCGTTCTATGCAAACCTCAATATCTCGGCCAACCTGGGTTCGCTGGGCGGCCTGCTTATCAACACCAAGGCCGAGGTCATCGACAACAACGGTGAGGTCATCCCCGGCTTGTACGCTGGCGGCATGAACTCGGGCGGCTGGTACGGCCTGTACTATCCGGGTTCGGGCACGTCGCTTTCCGGCGGCCTGGTCTGGGGCCACATCGCCGGCGAGTCGGCAGCAGCCGCTGAGGCACGCGAATAGAATCGAGCCGCGCGTCACGGTGCCGCCGGCCGACCCCTTGCAAACTAGTGGCTGCTTTTCACGCAGCCTACTTTTCAGGTAGTTGCTTTTCAAGCAGCCCGCTTTTAGGTGCGTAATCGTTCACTGCACAGCATATGCAACGTCTGACGTGCAATAATTCGTGCCCGAAGCCGCAAACAATGCGGCTCCGGGCACGTTTGTTTAGGACACAAACCGAACCGCAATCGCCAGGGGAGCGCGCCACCGCAGGATATGAGGGGCCATAATGCCAAACACAGCAGCTAAACCAGAAGGTCTGGTGTCGACCGGGCCTGCCGCCGACACGCTCAACAACCTGGCGGTGCCCCGCAATCGTCTGCGCACTTGGCACAAGGAGGCTGCCGACGAGCTCCGGTCCGGTTGGCCGCGTTGGACGAGCTTCGCGTGCATTTGGCTCTGGTCGTGCCTTGTAGGCAAAACCTATTTGACCTCGGGCGCCTTGTCCCAGCTCAGCGGCATATTCGCCGTCCCCACCGTCATCACGCTACTAGCAAATGTTGCCATGCTCACTGTCATCGTCTTCTTATCGGACAGCCTGGCGACCATCGTTGGCTCGCGCGGCGCCATGACACTGGCAGGCATCTTGCTTGCCAGCGGCTCTCTCGGCATCGCACTTACAGCTTATACGAACAGCGTTGCAGCCTTTATAGCAGGCTCGTGCCTGGGCGGCGCGGCCATCGGCTTTCTCAAAATCGCATGGGGTGAGATGTTCTCGCGCATGAGCCTGCAACGCGGACTCGTGGACATGGGACTCTCGCTCGTCACCTCGACACTCGCGTTCCTCGTGCTGTTTGCCGCGCCGCAAATCATCCAAGTCGGCACGCTCATCATCTGCGCGCTCCCCTGTTCATGGCTTACCTGGGAGGGCACACGGCGCTTGGGGGAAAATCCCACACCCCCTCCCCCGCCAGGTGCTGCGCGCACTATTTCGTTCAGTTGGACACTGCTCATTCTGCCCGCACTCGTGGGCCTCACTTTTGGACTCATGGGCAGCGTGCTGGCTTCGCGCTCCATAACCACCGCCGGCATGGTAGGGCCTGCTGTAGCAGAATTTGCGGCTGGAGTCTTCCTCCTTATCGCAAGCCTGCTGCTCAGTCGCCGTTTCGGTGCCTCCCAGATTTACGCGCTCGGCCTGGTTGGCACAGCTGCCGGAGCCGCGCTTGCCTCCGTCAGCGCCGTTCCAACCTGGTTGGCTGCCTCCGTCAACGAGCTGGGATTCGCCGTCTTCTACTTCTTCATGGTCGTATACTGGGGCGACCTTGCCAGGCGCATGAATCACCCTGTGGTGCGCACGTACGCCTTTGGCTATCTGGTGTTCCAGGCATCGCAGATACCTGGGCATTTCATGGGCGAAGCGCTCACTCCCAGCGCAGAGCAGGCCCTCTCGCCGCTCGTTTTTCTTTCCATTGTGCTCGCGCTGTTCGTGACGGTGTTGCTTGTGTTCAATGACCCCCGCAGCGCCCTGCACCAGTGGCTCGCCGCCGGCGAACCCACCGAAAACGGCGACGAGATTCCCAACGCCTGCGCCGAGCTCGCAGGTCAATACGCCCTCACTCCGCGCGAGCACGAGGTCCTGGGCCTACTTGCCCGAGGAAGAACCGCCGCATACGTAGGCCACTCGCTGGGAATCTCGCAGGGCACCGCAAAGACTCACATTCGCAGCATCTATCACAAGATGGATATCCACACCCAGCAAGACCTGATGGACCTCATCGAGACTTTGGCGGCCCGGCAATAAATCAAGCCGCTCAAGAAGGCGCACGTTGTCCCACGGCATGGCAGACCATCTGAAAACAGCCTGGTAGAACAACTAACCGATAGTCCTTCTACCAGACTGCATCTAGAACAGCTAATATTCCTGACCACGTCTCACTATCAAATAGTTCTGACAGCGTTGAAGCCGGGGGCGCGCAACCCTCTGCCACCCGCTCCCCTAGCCCATGAACAGGTCGATGAGCTCCTGCTTGGAGTGAACGCCAAGTTTGGGATAGGCGCTCTTGAGGTAGCTGCGCACTGTCTCGGGGGCGATGCCGAGCTCGCCGGCAATATACACGGCCGAGCGACCACAGGCGACCAGCGCCACAACCTGCTCTTCGCGGGCCGTCAGCGAATGCTCGCGAGCCAGACGCGCGGCGGTCTCGTCAAGCGATGTCGACTTATCGGCAGCCTCAGCAGCCTGACCCCCTTCAGGGGCCTCGGCCGAACCCCGCTCTGCCTGCAAATCAACTTCGGATACATCGCTCGACCTGCGTGTTTTAAGCGACCATACCAGCACCAGCGACATCGCATACATCGCGGCGCCGGCCACCATGAGAACGCGCGCCGTGGCATCTACGCCATCGACGACGCCGATCGACCAGCCCACGACGAGGCCCGCCAGGATGAAGGCGCGTGCCGCAAACGACACGCCCGCCACGCAGGCAATGATCGGGACCCCGTGCTCTCGCGAGCTCTGAAGCAGCAAGAACAGCACCGAAGTGCCCACCATGCCCTGAAGGAAGACGAGCGCCGCGCTGAAAAGCGTCCCGTACGTGCTGCTGGTAAACGGCAGTAGCGCCAGGGCGAGAGCAAAAAGCGGGAACATCCGCTCAAACAGCACCCTGATATTGGGAAGCTCGCGGCGCCTCATCACAAGGACGATCAGGCAGATGTATGCGGCAAGAGTTGCCAGCGTCTTGGCTCCAGCCGCGGAGCCGTCACCTGCGGCGTCAACCGCCTGGAACGACAGTACGAGTCCCATGACCATTTCGAGAGCAAGGAAGACTACGACGGGTCCGGCGACCGGCACGAGCACAGAGCGCACGGACGCAGCGGAGAGCTCTTGCTCGGCACCCTGCTCCCGAGGGGCCTCGCCAGGCATCCTCGCAAGCAGCACAATGCTGGCCACACACGCCACGCATGCAACCAGGCAGCCTGCGACACCAGGCAAAACGGCAAAGACCGGGGAAACAAGCCCCGCAAGAAAATAGGCGGCAGCAATGACCAGCAGGCACTCGCCTGCAGGCAGCACGGCAATGAGGGCGAGCCACACGGCATTGGGCACCGCAGACCCCAGACCGTACACGCCGGTTATCAAGGCGACCCCAAGGGCATCGGGCAGCTCGCCGAGTAACCCCAGCCCCGACAGGAGGTTGACTCCCGCGAGCAGCGCCATGCACACATACGCCGCGCGCCTGGGCATAAGCGATGGCCGTTTCCACGAAACAACAAACAGGCACGCCGTGACCACAAGGATGGCAAGGGACGCCACAAGGGAGAACCGGATATCATTAACAAACGGCAGCGTTCCCGAAGCAGTGGAAAGTGCCGAAGAATATGTCCAATCGAGGAGCGCCTTGAAAAGTCCGAAACCGACGACAGGGAGACCCAGGCGTCGCACTGCAGAACGCGAGACGTTCACCTCGGACCCCCTTTATCACAGGCCGGAGGAAAAAATTCCAGCTATAGCCAACAT
The DNA here is from genome assembly GCA_902464015.1 of uncultured Coriobacteriales bacterium. Lineage (GTDB taxonomy): Bacteria > Actinomycetota > Coriobacteriia > Coriobacteriales > UMGS124 > UMGS124. The sequence continues at coordinate 9,748 of CABQHM010000040.1, forward strand.
CAAAGCATTGAGTATACCATTCTTCCGCGCTCTCTCCTGCGAGACACGCGCCCCAGGTGCACCTGCATTCCGCTTGGAATTTCAAAAAAACCGCTGCTAGATTGCATCCCCACATTTGGGGGTAGCATTGACGGAGCGATGCTGCCATGATAGGTGTGTTGGACGCCTTAAGGGGAGGCGTCCCGAATATTCAGGAGGCAATCATGGCCAACATTTCTCGCAGGTCGTTCCTCGCAACGTCCGCCGCTGCTGCAGCTGTAGCCACCGTTCCCGCCATCGCCATGGCTGGCGACAACCCCACCTATGACGTCATCGTCATCGGTGGCGGCGGCGCTGGCCTGTGCGCTGCCATCGAGGCTTCCGATGCCGGCGCATCTGTCCTCGTTCTTGAGAAGAGCACCGTCACCGGCGGCACCACCTCCACCTCGCAGGGCCTCATCGGCGGCTTCGGCACCCAGATCCAGAAGGCCCAGGGCGTCGAGCTGACCTATGAGCAGATGTACGACAACCTCAACGGCAACGCTTCTTACCGCCTTGATCCCGAGCTCATGGGCATCACCGTCGCCAAGTCCGGCGAGAGCATCGACTGGCTCATCGACCGTTGCGCCGTTCCTTTCAAGTCCGAGGCCGTCGTTGGCTACGGCCCCCTCACGATGATGCACGTCGTCGAGGGCGCTGGCTCCGTGCTGACCGACACCCTGCTTGCTGCCGCCGAGGAGGCAGGCGTCGAGATCGTCACCGAGGCCAAGGCCACCGAGATCACTATGGAGAACGGCGCCCCAGTGTCCGTCAAGACCGAGGACGGCTCGATCTATGGCTGCAAGGCCCTCGTCATCGCCACCGGTGGCTACGCCTACAACCCCGAACTCGCCAAGCGTTTCACCCCCGAGGTCGCCGGCACGATGGGCATCGGCCATCCCATGTCCACGGGCGACGGCATCGTCATGGCCAGCAACGTGGGCGCCTGCACGAGCCACACCGACTCCATGATGTGCGTCCTCAAGGACTATGAGATCATGACCGAGTATACGCCCACCTCCGCGGCCGCCAACGTGTTCGGCTTCACCTCGCTGCCCAACATGATCATGGTCGGCGCCGAGGGCAAGCGTTTCTACAACGAGGACAACAAGGGTTACATGAGCCAGGACCTCAACCGCCCCGTCTTCGACCAGATGCACAAGGACGAGCTGGGCTACGTCTGGATGGTCTCCGACCAGGCCCGCGTTGACGCCACCGAGGGCAAGACCCACCGCGGTGAAGACCTGACCTACGTCGCCGGCGAGACCGTCGAGGAGCTCGCCGCCAACATGGGCGTCGACGCCGAGGGCCTGGCCGCCACCATCGACGCCTACAACGCCGCCGTCGAGGCCGGCTTCGACGCCGAGTTCGGCCGCGTTCCCACCACCAAGCTCGAGGCCCCCTTCGTCGCCCTTGCCGTGACGCCCTGCGTCATCATCACCTACGGCGGCATCGCCCGCAACGCCGATTCCGAGGTCATCCGCGCCGACGGCACCGTGATCAACGGCATGTTCTGCGCCGGCGAGACCAGCTGCAACTCCGCCTTCATGGGCTTCACCATCTCCAACGCCATCACCTGGGGTCGCATTGCCGGCGCCAACGCCGCTGCTTACGCCGCGAAGTAATCTCGCAGGTCAACTGCATATAGCTAGACAAGCCGCCCGGAGTGCACCTGCGCCCCGGGCGGCTTTCTTGGTTTGGGGGTGAAGTGAGCAGCGATGTCGCCCAAGCATCCCTGCGAGAAGAGATTCGCATGACCAATGGGATGATGCGGATACGCATATCAGTTTTCAGCGTCGGGCCCAAGCGACTCGTCAACCTCGCGCATAATATCTAGAATCAATTTAATCGCTGGGTTGGAAGATTCACGACGAGTAACAGCATAGCCTCGCACTTCATATTTTTCTGGACCGGGAGTCAACTTAACAAGGTGTCGCGTCCCGGCCCTACCGTCAGGGACGTAATCATCAAAGCTCCAGTCGGTAAAGAAGGCCGCACTAAGCTCACTCATTCCCGAGAAGAACTCAAAGAAATGCTCAGATGCCGAACTGCAATACACGTCCTCAACATCGATATAAAGACCACTATCGGCAAAAAGGCGTTTTACAGCAAGCGGGAGGGCGCCCAGATTCGTGTCTGTCGGCATTGCAAGGGGATACTGGGCAATTTCGGCAAGTGTCGCGTTCGACGAACAGGCAAGCGGATGACCTTTTCTTACGCCGAATATCAATGGCGCAACGTCATAACGCAATGGCATGTAATCCATATCAGGGTTCATTGAAAGTGAAACGGATCCGTCTCGGGCCACCGTCCGAACGAATCCAATGTCAATTGCATCCTCCCGGAGGAGGACAACGTCGTCCTCGTTCACTTTAACAAACTGGATATCAATCTCAGGGTACTGGTCATCTGCGCGTTCGAGAACCCCAGTATAAAGAGCGGCGAACGAACCAGTCCCGTAGTTGTGCAACCGGACAACGCCCGGTGCTCGTGTCTTAAGCTCCTGAAGCGTGCGTGTCATCCTGTCATAGGAAGACAGGATGGTGTTTGACTCGCGCAGCACCACCTTCCCTGCAGGAGTCAAGCCAAGTGGAGTTGTGCGATTCAACAGTTTTTGCCCAAGTTCAGACTCCATCGCAGAGACCTTGCGGCTGAGAGCCTGTTGAGACATGAAGCAACGACGAGCAGCATCCGTAAAGCTTCCGCGCGATGCAACTTCCCTAAACAGACGCATTGAATCAATGTCCATGACAGCCCCTTTCTGTCCACAGACCTTGATTATACGCCCGACTTTTAAAAGGACGCTCCGAGCGCAACAACGATTGCGTCCGGAGCGTCCAGTGCCCTCTTACGAAAACTTATGCCTGAGAAAGCGCATCAGAAACAGCGGCGATAATACCGGCACTCGTACGGGTGGCACCCGCAACCATATCCACATCGACAGATCCAGCCTGCGCAATGGCCTCAGGAAGCTCAGTCAGGGCGCGATCGATTGCCGCCAGGCCTTCCGTCTCGTAGTGCTTGAGAATCTCAACCTGAGATACCTTGTCTCCGTCCACCGTAACACGCACAACCATGGGGGCTTCGCCCTTGCCCATACCGCGCCCGATATACTGGTTATCGCCGCATTCGTACTCGTCTTCGACAACCTCAGGCTTAAACGGCGCCGCGACCAGGTCATCCTGCGTTACATCATTCTTCACCGCAGCAGCGTTGGCACCAGAAATGCGACCGAAAATCATGCCGCCACCCAGGTTGCAGCTCGCCTGGTAGAGATTGGACCAGATATCACCGAGTTCGCCGGCCTCATACAGGTGCGGGATAGGCTCGCCAGCAACATCGAGAACCTCACCACGCTCATTGCGGCGCGGACCACCCTGTGTATTGCCACAACAACAAGTCTGCTTGCACGCATAGAAGGGACCAGTCTGAATGGCAAACATGCTCTCAGCGCTGCGTCCAAAGACCGGGTCAAAGCCATCAGCAGCAAAACCGTTATAAACGTCAATCGTCTGCTGCATGGTTTGAGCCGCGTCTTCGGAAAGGCCCATCTTCTGCGCCAGCTCATCCAACGTGTCGGCTTTTATGACCCAGCCTTTTTCGATTTCTTCGGAGCTGTCTGCGCTCCAAGTGGGGTTAATGGCACCAGCATCCTGAATAGTCTGGTCATACACATACCAGTAGGTCTCAGGAAGAGCGGCATTGAGATAGACGTCGTTGTAGGGCATCTTGCCGTGATAAGCCTTGCCGTCATAAACGCGAGTGCCGTTGTTGGCTATGTTGATACCGCGCGTGGCCACATAAATTCCGAACCCGAACGTGGCGTTACCCGTTTCCTCGTTGCGGAAGCAGCCGTTGTTCGTAACGATGTTGGCCATGTGCCAAAGGTCGGCGTTTACCTCGAGCGCCATCTTGATGCCATCGCCCTCGTTGTAATAGCAGGTACCAGTGGGGGGCCAGAAAAGATGCTGGTTATAATCCTGCTGCATTTGGGGGCTGTTCTCGTAACCACCGCATGTAAGTACAACGCCGTTCTTAGCACGGACTTTAACTTCCTTGTCACCAACCTGCGCAGTGACGCCATGAATCACCTTGGTTTGGGGATCCTGAATGAGATGCGTAGCCGGAGCCTCATACCAGACATCGATGTTGTCAGCACGATCAACAACGTTCTTCTTCAACAGGTTATAGCATGCGCCATTGCCACCAAAAACCACAGGAGGAATCATGCCAGTCGAGCCATCCACCGTAAGCGGCGTAAATGCGCTCGAGCCTTCGAACTGCGGGTATTCGACATAATCGAACGTCTGCACATTCGGAGCACCGAGTCCCTCGAACCATTCCTTGTTCTTCTGCATTTCATCAATGTAAACATCAAGTATGGCATCGGAAGGTGTCTCATACCCGCCACGAAGCTGCTCGAAGTACGTGCGCACACCCTCAGGATCCTCGGTGTAGCAGATCCACTGCATGCAAATGTTGGAGTTACCGCCAGAATAGCCCTCCGGAGCCTTCTCGAGAACAAGAACCTTCGCTCCCGCGTCAGCGGCAGTGATTGCGGTCGCACATCCCGCACCACCCAAACCAACAACAATCACGTCGTACTCGGAATCCCATTCGACAGAGCGCTCGAACGCATCATCAGAGGGCGCCTCGTCGGCAATTGCGAGCGAAGACGCGGCAGAAGCGGCCGCACCCAGCATGGCACCGGCAGTGACAAACTCACGACGATTAAGCTTTGCGTTTACCTTTGGCGAAGACATGACTATTCCTTTCCCCGATTACCCCGCATGGGCCGGAATCCACACGGGGATTGCCCTTGCGTCATGCATGTATTTCCCCTCACTTGCATGACAACAAGAAGAATAGTCAGCCGACTAAGGTGACCCAAACAACATATCCGCACCTTAGCTACGCCGATTTCGCGTGGATAAGATACAGAAAGTGAATTCATATGCTTCGAGCACGCTCGCGGCCATCCCGATATTCATGAGAGAAAGGACCTCATGGAGCCCCCGGGCAGCCACCACAAGCCGCAAACAACGCCGGGCGGCTTGAGCGAATTGCCCAAGCCGCCCGGATTACTTACCTCTTTTAGCAGACTTCAATCTCTATGCCAGCAGCTCCGTCAGCGTAATACCCTTGCCAACCGCCTCGCCAACAAGCTGGCCGAACGTCACGCTACGACCATGGGAGATACCAGGGCAATGCACCGGGTAATCCACGCCGAAGAAGTCACCTTGAGCGTTGCCAACCGCGTACAGACCAGCGATGGGCTCGTCGTCAGCCGTGCAAGCCTGCGAGTCATCGTTGACATGAATGCCAAACGGAATGGTCAGAACACTGCACACCAACGGCGTGGCATAGAACGGCGCCGTCTGGATGCGGCTCAAGAACTGAGCAGGTACGTCGTAGTCGGAGTCCTCGCCCGCATCATACAGCGAGTTGTAATGCTCAACCGTTGCTACGAACTTGTCGGCAGGAATGCCCAGCTTCTCAGCAAGCTCTTCGATTGTGTCAGCCTTGATGAGCTCTCCACTCTCGAGGCGCTTCTCCATCTCATCCTCAATGCCATCAAGCCACGTCTCGTACTTCGTGGGCCACTGCTGCTCGACGTACTTGGCGTAATCGGCATCAAAGATAGACCATGCGCGGTTGTGCGGCGTGTTCATGCGAGCGTTGGTAAGATAAGGCTCAAACGGAAGCTCGGCGCCATAGCGCTCGCCATTCTCATTCACTGCAAGCCAGCACATGATGAAGGCGGTCAGATTGAACGAATAGCTGGAAATCGTGAACTGATGGACCATGGGAGCGGCCGGGCTCTTGCTGAACGTTCCGCCTGCCCAGCAGGTCATGAGAATCGCGTCGCCCGTGTTGCCGCCAGCAGGGCCGTAGATATTCGCGTCGGGGCGATTGCAGATAGGCGCAAAGGCATCAATCATCTCTTGGTTACCGCAAATATCACCGGTAGCAAGAATGACTCCCTTGGCAGCATTAAACTGAATGTAGTTGCCGTCCGCATCGGTCGCGATGACGCCCGTAATGCCATCGGCGGCATTGCCGACGAGCTGCTCGGCATGCGTCTCAAAAACGAACTCAGCGCCATTGTTCGTTGCAGCGTTGTAAAGGACCTCACCGAGGTTGTAGTTGCACTCGCGGCCATCGGGACGAGCGGTGCCTACCTCGTCACCACGCACAAAGCTGACGGCGTCCTCGTAGATGCGCCAACGCTCGGGAAGCTTGTACCAGCCGTACTTTGCGGTGCCAGACAAGGCGTGAACCATATGCACGCCTTGCTCAGCGCAAATCTCCTCGATATGGTCGAAAACCTGACCGGAGCGAGACGCCCAGACATCGATGAGGTTGGGGTTCGTGGTCTGATGGCTCCACAGGTGCAGGAGCTTGCGTGCCATGGCGGGCGTAGGCACAGCCTCGGGGTCGCTGTTTTCCTGATGCCACTTGCTGCCAAGATGGCCAACGTCTACGCCACGCATCTGGAACTGATCCGTGCGCTCAAGTACGGCAACACTAGCGCCCGCACGGCTGGCAGCCTCGGCGGCAGAAAGGCCGGCGATGCCTGCGCCGATAATCACAACATCATAGTCCCGAGTTTCAGAAACATCAGTAATCGGATCGGGAGCAACCTCCCATGTATGCTTACCGATGGCTGCAGCCTTCTCTGCAGCCTCTTCTGCGCTGCTCATGCGAGGCGCAGCAGCCAATGCGGCGGCGCCAGCAGTTGCGGCGGCAGTCGTAACGAACGAACGACGGGTCATTTCCATGAGAGCCATCCTTCCTCGTGCACATCGCGCTGGCCCCTTACCGGCGCGTCTGGCTCCAACCTAACCCACCGCCGTCCCATCGAACATCGCATGAATGGCATGCAGTATGTGTGATTCTTCGCAAACTTTCAGTGCGTTATGCCTGGTCACAAACGTCACGGGTTTCATGTGATACGCCCGAATCGCCTGATAGAACGTCTAAAAACTGTTGGCGTGTATGAACTCCCGCCTTTTGGTAAATGCGCCGGAGATGCGTCCCGACCGTGTTTTGAGAGATGCACAGATAGTCGGCAATCCACTTTTGCGTGCGACCATGGGTGAGTTGACGGGCAACGTCGGATTCTCGCGCAGTCAAACCAAGCTCTGCAAAACGCGCGTCAAGCCAATCGTTGACATCAACATCCGCAATATCGTCGACATCGCACTCGTCATCTGTTTTTGCAAGATTGGAAAAGCCCGACGCATAGCGCTTCTCAAGAGAAGAAACAACGTCCCTGAAGTCAAAATAGCCATTCGAAAGTGCGAAGACTTCTTCGCTACTCAACAGCAAAACGGCAGCAATAACGATGAAGTAGCCAGCAAACGACGTCATTTCCGTCAGCATGGGCACCGTTCCAGCGTCAAATCCAACCAGGCATATTCCCACAACAGCTCCGACCGTGTGGCCAACGGCGCAAACAATGCGCATGACTATGATGGTTCCCATGGGACTAGACGATTGGGTGCAAGCAATGGAGGAGAAGATGGCCCATACGAACAGGTCGAATGCTGTGTAGCCTGCAATGATGACCGCCGCAGAAAGCACAAACAAGCTGCTGTTGAACGTCAGCGTCAGAGACATGCAGCCCGCAATCATCATCGGCAAACCAACCCGATATACAAAACGCGAATGTCTCAGATTGTGCCAAATTACGAAGAAGATAACGACGGCGGCGACACCGCGAGCCGCTTGAACAAAGATTCCGTAAGCATGCCCACCGCTTACTACTGGGGAAAAAGACGATATGAGAGAGCCATTGGGGGAGCCCCCTCTCCTCGTGCCCTCTCGTATGGATATCGCGGGCTGGGGCTGCCACAATGGGCTCGTCGTATCCGCCCTTGCGGTGCCCGACACCGCACGCACGGGAGGGGGTCTCCCATGTCCCATGTTACCTCTATCGGCCTCGACGTGCACGCGCGCTCCGTCTCGGCGGCGGCCTTCAACCTGTACACGGGGGAGGTCGTCGAGCGGAGGTTCGGCCCCGAGGCGGGCCCGATAGCCGAGTGGGCGCTGTCGTTCGAGTCACCCAGGGCCGTCTACGAGAGCGGCCCCACGGGGTTCGCCCCGTGCCGCGAGCTGCGCGCCCTCGGCGTGGACTGCGTGGTGGGCGCCGTGTCCAAGATGCAGCGCCCCGCCGCCGACAGGAGGGTCAAGAACGACAGGCGCGACGCCGCCTTCCTCGCCAGGCTGCTCGCCACCAACAACGTCGTGGTCGTCCCGGTCCCCGACGCCGGGGTCGAGGCCGCCCGCGACCTGTCCCGCGCCCTGGACGACGCCCGCGAGAACGTGCAGCGCGCCCGCCAACGGCTCTCGAAGTTCCTGCTCAGGAGGGGTTATGTCTTCGACGAGCGGGACTCCCTGGGGCGCAGGCGCTGCGCGTGGACGGCCGCATGGTGGTCATGGGTCGCCAAGATCAAGATGCCGGAACCTGCGGCGAAGGCGGCGCTGGACCATTACATAGAGGATGTGAGGCACGAGGAGTCCTCCAAGCTGAAGCTGGAAAAGCTGGTCGCCGCCGAGGCCGCCAGGCCGAGGTGGGCCGCCGTCGTGGCGGCGCTGCGCCGCATAAAGGGAGTCGACACCGTGACCGCGTTCTGCCTGGCCGCCGAGGCGGGGAGCTTCTCGCGCTTCCGCTCGGCCCCCGCCTACGCGGCCTGGGTGGGCCTCGTCCCCTCGGAGCACTCCAGCGGGGAGAAGGTGGCCCGCGGCGGCATCACCAAGACGGGCAACTCGGCCACGAGGCGCGCCCTGGTGGAGGCGGCCTGGCACTTCGCGAGCTGCTCCCCCCTCGCCCAAGCCGCCCAAATCGGGCTCGGAGGCGGTGCCCGCCGACATAGAGAGGCGGTGCGCGAAGTGCACGGCCAGGCTCGCCGCCAGGCACCGGGCGCTGCGCGAGGCCGGCAAGCGGCCCTGCGTCGCCAACGTCGCCGTCGCCCGCGAGCTGGCCTGCTGGGTCTGGGAGGTGGGCTGCCGGGCGGAGGGCACGCTGCGCTGACGCCCGCCTCGACCGATGAACCCCTAAAACCCTTCCAGCCGGGAGGGCCCGCGCCCCGACGCGTCGCCGGGGCCCGTCCAAGATTTTTATATGGGCAGCCCGAGGGCCGCGCCCGACAAGAAAGACTCGACGGATTTCGGACGGGGGCCCCGGACGGAGAATCGAAATGCGGTGGGCGCGGCGACATATCGCGGGTCTCCCGCGCCGCGCCAAAAGCCCGCGGATTATTAGCTTGCCAGGCAAGCGTCGACTAGTATGGACGACCTCTGGCGCGGGCCCCTCCGGCTGGAACTAGCAAAAGGAAATCGGGCCGGTTTTGAATTTCACCCGGCCCGATTTCAGCATGTCTATTGACAATGGCTCTCTCATATTAGAAATAAGGTGCTGAAGATAGGCGAAGCCCACCATGACAAGTACGTAGCCGAACAGTATGGTACACGGGATGCCTAAAGAGGCAAGCGGCCTCCGTTTGGCGGCCCGCATTCCAACGATAGGAACAGACGCATCAAGCACCGAGGCATACGTACGGTCCTCGGCATCGATACCAAGAAAAACAAGGCAGGAGATGAGGGGAAACAGGGCGTAGAACACGGCACACGCTGTCGGAATCATAAAAAGCAGCGGCACGTCAAACGCAATGGCACACGCAAATGCCCCCGCGACATATGGGGTGGCGGTTATTGAGCCGCCCTGTGCATACACAGAACCCCACGCAACCGTCATGAACGCCATAAAGAGGGCGCACAACACGCACGCGAGCACGGCAAGGGGAAACATCCCCAACATATCCGCGACGACAAACAGCAGGGAGCCAGTTGCACCCGCCATCCCCACTGCAATCATGCCTTGCCTTGATGACAAAAGGGCGTGGACATACGTCGGCTTTAGCAAGGCCGCCACAAGAAAAGGAATAGCGAGGAGGAACACCGCAGCGGCACACACCTCAGAAAGCATGCCAGCACCACTTGCCGGGAAAAGCGAGCTCATGTAAAAGGCATCGAACCATGCCCACATGAGACCAGAGCCCAAGATGGTCTTGACTCCCGTTTTCCCATACAGCTGCTCAAACAATAAATATCATCCCCTTGTCAGGGCGAACGGCCCTCAACCATCCACCCAGGAAACAATTCTTTGGCAAGCAGTATGGCACAGGCGAACAACGAAGAAGCGCGTCCGAACGGCAGGCTTTCTGCAAAGCAGGCTCACATTGCGGGCAGTGGCAAGTTCGATTCGAAACCAGTGGACATGTAACCCCGAATAATCATCGAGACCAGCATGGAACACGATTGTTGGCCGCAAGCACACAAAGGAGGGGCGGGCACCTTCACGGGTGTCCGCCCCTTGTTGGTCATTCTGGCCCGCCCTCGCGGGTCTTTTCTATCCCTACCCGTTGACCGTGTCGTAGACGTACAGCTCGATGAGCATGTCGGTGTAGGCGGGGGAGTAGGCGCCGGGATCCATGTACCACACGATGCCGGCGTCGTAAGGGTTCTCAGGCGGGGTGAAGACGCAGCGCACGTTGGTGTAGCCGGCATCATAGAGCGTCAGGATGGCGTCCTCGTAGTTCATGCCCTGCACGTCGGGAAGCCACGTCTGAGGTTGACCAGTGCTGGCGACGATGCGCACGTAGTCGCCGGGGTTCACGAGCGTGCCCGCCATGGTGCTCTGATAGTACACGATGCCGTAGCTCACCCACTCGTCGGCCTGCCAATCTACCTGCACAGTCATGCCGAGCGACTCAAGGTACTCCTGGGCACCGTAAACATCCCAGCCGTACACGTCAGGCATGCTGAACGCATAGCTGTCCATGGGTGCCCCGCCAGAGAGCGCAGGATCCGGGGTCGGAGCAGGCGCGGGGGCGGGCGCCGGAGCGGTGGTCTGAGCGGTAGTCTGAGCGGTGCCGGACTGCGCGGCAGGAGAACCCGGCGCGTACTCAACGTTGAGAGCGCTCAACGCAAAGCCCCAGTCGATGTTGCTCCCATCGGCAACGAGGCGAATCCGCACCCCGGTACCCTCGACCCTCAGGGTCTTGCCGGCCATCTGGGTGCCAGTGTAGGTGGCAACGCCCTTACCAGCGGCATCGCTCACCTCGATAAGATCGAATTCCTCCTCGACGGAGCTGCGCTCGTCAAACGTCAGCGTGACGGACAAGGCGTCCGGATGCTCGAAGGCCCACACGTCGCGCGTGTCATCGAAGTAATTGTGCGGACTCTGCAGCTTGTCCTTCTCGCTTGCATCGTGGATAACGGTGAGCTCGTTGACGACCGTGACATAGCAGTCACACGTCGCCACAACCGAGCCGGCGTCCGTGACAAGGGACGCCGTGACAGTCGCGCCGCCCATACCGATGCCGTGGACTCGACCCTCGTCGTCCACGAGCACCACGGTCTCGTCCGACGAGGCCCAAACAAGCGATGTAGCAGGTATGTCGGAATCGGGAGCCACGTAGCCCTCGGCCTTGAGAGTGCGGACTTGCCCCGCTTCGAGGGTGAAGTAATCCTTGTTGAGGCTGACACTGGCAGCGGAAGTCTCGGATGCAGAGGCACCGCCGCCCCCGACGGCAAACTCGCCCGCAGTGGCGGTCGCATAGGCGCCCGGCGAGACGGCGTCAGCGGAAGCCATCTGAGGCGCAACGCAGCAGGCAAGCGCCCCGCAACCGACGAGGGCCGCCAGGGCAAGCGAAAGAACCACGCGCCTGCCCCCGACGCGGGCGATCGAACCGGATGAGGCATAGGTATCGTGCGTGGGCGCAAGTATCTGAGCTTGCTGCGTTGTCGGCGTAGCCATGGTCTCTCCCATCGTTGGGCGCGGTCAGAAGGCGTCATATGCGGCCTCCATGACCAATCTACCCGACGACACGCCCACACAAAAGACCTGCCAGCAACTTTGGGACATGCGGCCCACCTAGGAGCCGCCAGGCGGGACGTGCGGCCATATGACCACGCCTGTCCAGCCGCACAGAGGACGTTGCCGTCTTGCTTAGCTCTCCCCCAGACCCTTCGCGCTTGTCTGGCAGTACGCCCAAAACGCCTGCTCGGCGTCGTCAAGGGCATGGGTATCAAGGCAAGCGATGGAAAAGCACCACTGGGCGCCCTCCAGCACAACCGGGACCGCTCGGTGATCACGGGAGAAAATAGGCAGGTTCACCAGATGCTCCACCGCAAAACCCAAGCCTCGGCCACTGGCGGCGAACTCGTAGAGCTGGAATATCTCGCTCATCTGGTAGATGCGGCCCAGGCTCACGCCCGCTTTCTCCGCACCCTCTGTGAGTCTGCGATAGCAGTCGAAGCCCGTGCCTGGAATAGCGACGTCGCAGCCGGCAATGTCAGTCAGACCCAGCGATTCGCGCTCGGCCAGGGGACTCTCCTCATTGACCCAAAAGTGCTGACTGCACCGATAGAGCTCGCTTGCCTGCACCCCGGCGGGGACTTGCCCTACCAGCAGCGCCAGGCTGCACTCCCCTTTTTGCAGGTTGCGCACGACCGATTCGTCCGACGCCTCCCAATGCTCGAAATCGACGTTGGGGTGCCGCTCGCCGAAACGCTCGAGAAACTCCGGCCCAAACGTGCCGAGCACGCCCAACGAGCACGCGAGGCGTATGGTGGAGCGCTGGCCACCGCGAATGGCGTTGAACGCAGACCGCAACAGGTGCGTGTTCGAGTCAAATACCTGGGCATATTGAAAAAGCTCGTGAGCGTAATCAGTGGGAACCGGAGATCCGGTCGCATCGTCGATGTTGAAGAGGGGCACACCCAGGTCCTTTTCGAGCGTGTGGATGGCCTTGGTAAGGCCCTGGGGCGACACCGGCACGCGCCGGGCCGCAGCCGAGAAGTTGCCCTCCATGTACGCGAGCTCGAAATAGCGCAGGTATTCGGTGTTCAAGCCGGGCGCCCCCTCGTCGTCTGGACAAACGCGCCGCCTCCCCCGAGGCGACACAGGGGAGATTGTACCGCAGACGAGATCGGAGGGCAGGCAGCGTCCTACAGCCCGAACGCGTCCCGCAGCTCCTGGGCCCGCCTCTCAAACACCGCACCGAACCTACGCTGCTCCGATTCCGGGCAACCGTTACGGCGCGCCACCGCACGCCAACCGGCCGTGACCTTGAGCACGTTCCCCACCGCAAGCCGGGCCCCTTCGGCGCGAAGCCCAAAGAACGGGGCGGCTTCGCAAAGGGCCCGCGCCTGGCCCGCGCCCGTCTCCCCGTAAATCGCCGTGGCCCTCTTCGCCGCCACCTCGGGGTTGGGGTTGACGTCGAACAAAGGAGAGAGTTCCCAGCGGTCCTCCCTGCGCACAAACCCATGGTTGCGCAAATGGTCGTCGACGTTGTTCACGGCGACCGAGAATACCATCCGGGTGAACAATTCCCGCAGATCGCGACTCGGATCGTGCACGAACGTGGCGAGGGCTTCGCCGATTTCGACATAGTCGCGTCCCTCGCCGTCATGAGCCCCGAGAAGCGACATCGCGCTCAGATAAGGCACGCGCCCCTCCCCCATGCGATCGAAGCGCCGCACGAGTAGCACAGGCTCCTCGCCGATGCGGACCAATCGTGAGTCGGGCGTTTTCAACCCACAGGCGCATGCCAAATCGAGCGAGGTCTTCTCCCATGCCATTACGGAATGCCCGTCGCTCGGGGCGGGAAACTTGGCGACATACAACACGTCCCCGTCGACCACGGTCGCCTTGGGACGTGCCCCACCCAGCGTCGACGAACCCGCCTCAAGCAGGCACTTCACCTCCTCGGCGGCGTCTTCCTCCGTAAGCACCGTCCGGCAGGCCGAAAGCAGCCTCGGCAGTTGCACCACAGGGGGAACCCGCGCCCCCTCCGCACAAAACGCCGGGACATCAGGCTCCTTGAAACGCAACGCCCCCTCGCGCGTATGGTCATCGACGCCCAGCAGGTAATCGACCTCGTCAAGGGAATGCGCCGCGCCGCGCCTGATGAGCCTGCGCCCCCAACGGTCGGGCGCCGCATCTGCGAACGCACCCGGAAGGCCCGCCGTATAACCGACGCTTCGCACGAGCGGAAGCGCCGGGTCTATCGCAAAGGCCCCGCTCCACGCAAGGTAGGCGTCGTCATAGACGAACGTCGTGGAAACCTGCCCTCGGCGCATGCTGAAACGCGCACGACCGACAAGGCGCGGGCCTCCTCCCAAATAGACGTCAACGACCGACTTCATCGTCTCACTTCCTCACGCGCTGGGGCAGGAGCTGATCGGAACGTGCGCGGCCCAGGTCTGTTTCATAGGGGTCCACGGCGTCTTCGAGTCGGTCGAGGATGCCGAGGGCCCCGCACGTGCCGACGAACGTCGCCAGCGACACCGACGGGTCACCGTTCTCGAGGCGGGAAATCGTCTCGCGCGAGACGCCCACCCGGTCGGCGAGCTCCTGGGAGGAGACCCGCAGCATCCGCCTCCAAGCCGAGATGGACTCCCCCATCCGGCGGGCGCACAGCTTGGTTCTCATGGGCACAGGACGTTTCATGACATCTTCCCAGCGTTCTTAGCGTCGGTTTTTGGCAACATAAACTAGAATACGTCGGTAATATACCACTTTATGTTTGGCATATCAAAAGGCATACAACACCCAGGTCCCACCAAAAACGCCAAAAAGGAAGCCCGGACGCCGCACTGGACATCCGGGCTCCCCTCATCAGGCATCGTTATCGCAGGTTACATACAAAACTGCCTCGGCCTTGCCATTCACGCCCGGCACAGTCCAAGCGATGTGGCGCGCCCTTACCAGGCACCGCTCACGAGGTTCTTACCGAGCAAGTACCCGAACGTGTCGCAGCAACCGCCCAGGTTGATGCCGGGGCAACGGTAGTCGTAGATGTCACCGAACATGTCACCCACCACGGTGCCCACGCCGTAGAGGCCCGGGATGGGGTCCTGGTTCTCGTCGCACACGTGCATCTGGATGTCGGTGTTCAGGCCGCCAGTGATGCACAACGTGTAGGGCTCGTTTTTGATGCCATAGAACGGAGGCTGCTTCACGGGCAGCAGGAAACGCCTGTCCTTGTGGAACTCGTCGTCGAGACCGGTCTCACAGTAGGAGTTGTAGCGCTCGACCTGCGCGAGGAAGGCATCGACAGGCAGGCCAAGGCCCTCCGCCAGCTCCTCGAGCGTGTCGGCCTTCACGGCGTTGGCGGCCATGGTGGCGTCGAAGCCGGCATACTCGTCGGTCGTCGTCCAGTCGGTGTCGGGGTCGAACAGCATGGCGATGGAGTCGTAGACCTCCTGCGTGTCGCGAGGCTCACCGCCCACGCGGTCGCCCTGCCAGGGAGCCGAGTCATACACCCAGTTGTCGTCCCAGATGAGGAAAGCACAGCCGTCGGGTTGGACGCGCTGCGGGTAGGGCATGTAGCCGTAGGTGCAGTTCTCGTTGCTGTAGCGCACGCCCTTCTTGTTCACGAGCAGGCCCGGGAACGTGGTGAGCGCACCCTCAGCCCACCAGCGGCACGGCAGTACCTCGTCGCCCATCGTGGCAAGCATGGGGGCGTTGGGCGTGTACTTCTGCCAGGCGGCGCCCACCCACATGGCCATCTTGAGGCCACTGCCGTCGTAAACGCCACCCCAGCCGAAGGGAAGCGCGATGGGGCAGTACTTGGCCACCATGTCGCGGTCGCGCGAAAAGTCGCCCGTCGCCAGCACGACGCCCTTGCTCGCGTTGTAGCGCACGTACCTGCCGTCCTTCTTGGCAACGCAACCGGTTACACGCCCCGTGTTGTTGTCTGCGCGATCAATCTGCACGGCCGTCGTGTTGTAGTAGATGCGCGCGCCGGCCTTCTGCGAGATGTCGGCCAGGGCCTCGACGGCAACCTGCTGGGAGGCACCGGCTGCCTGGTTCCCCTCGGTGACGAACGAGTGTGAGACGTTGAGCGTGGCGAGGGGGCCGCCGTTGTCCTGCTGGTTGTTCTCGATGACGGTGGAGATGCCGTAGGGCTCCAGGATGTCCATAAGCCAGTTCATGGCCGTGCCGCTCTCGTTATAGACGAGCCACCATTTCTCCTGGTCGAGACGGAAGCTGTTCGCGGCGAAGATGGACTGGAAGATGGGCTCGATCTCCTCACGCGAATAATCCATCCCCAGCTCGTGGGTAAGGCGGGTATTGAAGGCCGCGTTGGAGCCGCCACGCGACACGGGCGTGGAGCTCTCGGCGATGAGGATGACGTCGGCGCCTTCCTCCGACGCCGACGCGGCGGTAACCAGGCCACCCATACCGGCGCCGATGATAAGGATCTCGCAGTCCTGCGTCTCCTCGATGAACGACTCGTCAATGGGCTCGGGGGCGATCTCGAAGCTCCATTTGGCGTTCATGAAGGAGTCGGCGGTGAGGACGAGCTCGCCGCCTGCGTCGGCGGCCGGGGCGGCTGCAGAGGAACCGCAGGCCTGAGCCAGGCAGTCCTCGACCGCAGAGAAAATCGCCTTGCTCGTGATCGTCGCGCCAGACACGGCGTTCACGGCGTCAACCCCGCCCGCCTCGACAATCTGGTCGGGGAGCTGTTCAATCGCCTTGCTGCCGATGCCCTGCGTCTCAGAGTTGTCTCCGACCTCGACCTTCGAGACCTTGCCGCCCTCAATTGTGACAGTCACGGGAACCTCGCCACCGATGCCGTTGCCGGAGGCGGTGTATGTGCCGTCCTGGTAACCGGTTGCGGTGGCCTCTTCAGCCAAGGCGGGCGCCGCAACGACTCCACCCGCAACGGCCGCCATACCCATGACGCTGCCGGCACCCTTGACGAAACTCCTACGGTTCATAGCCTGCATGTTTGCATCTCCTATCGTCTCGAACACCTTGTCCGTACCGCGCCGACCTCACCGGCGCCGTTCGCGGCACAACAGTACCCGGCAACCTCGATAAATGCGCCACCCAAATGGACGCATGGCAAACATGCAGGTACAAGATGTAAACAGCACCGTCATCACTCATTTTGAGCACGGAATGCCGAGCTTGGGTGAGGAGTTTTCCCCAACGGAGATGCTATGCTGGCCAACGTCGACCACAGCACCAGCCCACAAGGGGGACACACGCATGCATGCCTATCTCGCCCGCATGGCGACGCTTCGCAGCATCGGCATGGGAGCGCTCTACTTCTTCACTTCGCACATGGTCATTCGATCCATGTTCTATGTCGGGACGGGCAAGACCCCCGAGCAAATCGTCGTCTTCTTCCTGCTGCTCCTATGCTCGGTGGCTGTCGTCCATACCGCACCCCACGCCTTTCTCGACTTGCGCGCACGTGCAAGCGAGTACATCCGCATGCCCCTCGTCAGCATGCTCGCCGCCCTCGGGTCGTTTTTACTCGTACTGTCCATCTTGCCCGAGATGGGCTGCCTTCCTTTATACCTGGGAGGCGTCCTTGCCGGCCTTGCCTGCGGATGCCTGGTCACCACCTGGGCGGCGTCGCTGCATGTGAGCCATCCCAACCCGAGGTCGTTCTCCATTCCCCCCGAGCTCATCTGGGCGGTCGTCTTCTATTTCTGCTTCCGCGTCGCCAGCTCGTTCTCCCCCATGGTGTCCGAAGGTGTCCTGTTCACGCTGCCCTTGCTTGCCGTCGCCTACCTGTCGAGCAGCCGGGCCGCGTCGCAAGCAGACGCGCAAGACTCCCCGGCAGACGACGAGGTTGAGGCGAGCAGGGCGTCGCTCGTCCTCGTATATGTGTCAGCGGCATTCGCGCTGGCATCCGCCATCGTCGTGTACATGGCCGGCCTGGACTCGCTGCAACTCGGCAGCGGCCTGAACCACATGGTGCTTTTCGAGCTTGTTCTCGTGGGGGTCGTCATCTGTACCTGCTCGGCGTTGGGCTGGCTTGCCAGGCAACCCGTCCTGCCGAGGCGCACCGCCGCGTTCGTCTCGGTCCTGCTTGTTCTGCCCCCCTTCGCCATCGGCGTAGCGATGGGCGCGGTGTTCCAACCGGAGAGCGCCGCCGGCCTCATGTGGGAGACGTCGTTCTGGGTCATGTTCGTGGCCGTCTTCGCCTACGACATGCGCTATTCCCCGTACCTATGCGACGGCCTCGCCGTTGGGCTGATGTTCGAGTCGATGTGCGTGGCACAGCTCTCCACCCAGCTCGCCCTCCATCTCGATGCCCCAGCCGTCGTCGTAGGGGTGTCCGTCACCGTCGGCGTCCTGTATCTCGCAGGGACGTTCCGTCAATTACTCCGTCCCGAAGCTCTCGCCTCCTCGGAGGGCATTGCGCACAAGGATGCCATTCCCACGCCGGAAGGCAAGCCGGGTTTTTGGGGCACCGAGGAGCCGGGGCACATCGAACCGCAAGACGCGCTGTCCGCTCGCTGCGCGACTCTTGCCCGCACCTGCCTGCTTACACCAAGCGAGAGGGATGTTCTCGAGCTCCTGGCGCATGGCCGCAGCGCCCGATATGTCGCCGACGAGCTCGGCGTGTCGTTCAATACGGTGCGCACCCACATCCGCCACGTCTACGAGAAGCTCGGCATTCACTCCCGCCAAGACCTCATCGACCTGGTCGAGATTGCGCAGGCGTCGGGGGAGTAGGGCGACGGCATACGAAAAGGCGAGGGAACACGACAAGCCCGCCCCATAGACGTCGGGCTGCTTGAACAGGGCGTTCATCCGCGTACGCCAGTTACCCTGAAGCCAAGCGGCGCGCTCGACCTCGAAGCTCTGCCCCACCGTGACGCCGCTCACACGCAGGCGGCCGTCTTTTCGCAAGTTTTGCCGCCGTTCGCATTTTTCGCCACCTTTTGCAATCTGCGCCAAACCAGGCGGACGCGCCACACGGCGGTTAACCCGAGCAACAGGCGCGCCGCAAACGCCCCCCATCAGCCCTAAATCATCCCATGTACCAGCACGTACTCCCACAGGTTGAACCTCTCAACCTGGCGTTCCACCCAAACGGTTGGCGGGCTCAAAAAGCGGTTGAGGCGTTTTGCATTGTAGGGTGGGGCGCAAGGTGCCATTATGCGTGACGTGCTGAGAATGGCGTCGAACGAGGGAGGCGCCAAGCAGCATAACCGCAGTTCAGGGCACCAAAAGGTGCAGAGAAACGAAAGGGGAACCATCATGGAAATGACCCGCCGCAACTTTGTCGCCAGCGCCGCCGCAGCAGGCACGGCCGCAGCCGTTGCAAGCACATTTGCCCCCGAGGCCGCCCAGGCCAAGGTCATCGCCGAGTCGAGCAGCGTGTGGGACCTCGACGAGGTCGGCGAGCCCACCGAGGAGCTTGAGTGCGACATCGCCATCATCGGCGCCGGCGGTACGGGCATGGCGTGCGCCTGCCAGGCCAAGCAGCTCGGCCTCAACCCCATCGTCTTTGAGAAGCGCGAGGTCACGGGCGGCTCCTTCATCGGCACCGAGGGCCTCTTCGCCCTGGGCACCAAGTACACCGAGGAGTCCGGCTGCACCCTCACCGTGGAGGAAGCCATCGCCAACACGATGGTCTACCACCACTTCATCCCCAACCACAAGCTCTACCAGCGCTTCTTCAACCAGACCGCCGAGACCGTGCAGTGGCTCGAGGACCTGGGCGTAGGCTTCCAGGGCGCCATCGCCATCGGCGCCGGCCAGAAGTGCTGGCACGTGTACGAGCGCGACCTTGAGAAGGGCCCGGGCGCCACGTTCCAGGACAGCATGCGCGCAGCCGCCGAGAAGCTCGGCGTGCAGATTGAGCTCTCCACTCCCGTGAAGAAGATTCTCGTCGAGGACGGCAAGGTCACCGGCGTGCTCGCCCAGCGCGAGGACGGCACCGTCGTGCGCGTCAACGCCCCCTGCGTCGCTTGCGCCACCGGCGGCTATCCCCAGAACAAGGACTTCCTCTACGCCGTCTCCGAGACGCGCAACGAGCTCATCCTGCCGCAGGGCGTGCCCGGCAACGACGCCGACGGCATCAAGATGGCCCGCGACGCCGGCGCCTACATGGCCGAGGGCCTGGGCACCGTGATGTGGTGCGGCCCGTGCCTCGACGGCGCCGTGTGGACCCACATGGATTACTGCGCCTCCGTCCAGCCTACCCTCTGGATCAACGGCGACTGCGAGCGCTGGATCAACGAGGACCGCTGGATTTCCGACTTCGCCGGCGTCGGCCTGGCTCAGCGTAACCAGGACAAGACGTTCACCATCTTCTGCGAGCGCGACCTGACCACCTGGGAGGAAGAGGGCCCCTACGGCATGGTCTTCTCCTTCACCTCTCCCGGCAACCCCATGGTGGGCGTGCGCGAGCAGATCGAGGACCTCATCGCCGGCGGCACCGTGTTCAAGTGCGACACCGTCGAGGAGATGGCCGAGGCCGAGGGTCTCGACGCCGAGGCGCTCAAGGCCTGCATCGACCAGTACAACAGCTACTGCGACGAGGGCCACGACCCCGACTTCGGCAAGGCCGCCGAGCACCTGCGCAAGATGGACGAGCCGCCCTTCTACATCGGCCAGATCGGCGACGGCTACTACACCACGTGCGGCGGCATCATGATCAACGCCAACTGCGAGGTCGAGAACGAGGCCCACGAGGTCATCCCCGGCCTGTATGCCGGCGGTTCCGACGCGGGCTGCCTCTACGGCGACTCCTACGACGTCTCCCTGGCCCCCGGCTCCCAGGCATCCTGGGCCAACAACTCCGGCCGCATCATCGCCATGGAAGCCGCCAAGTACCTGGGCAAGTAAGACAGATAACCGGGCTTCCCGGTCGTCATTGACGTTCAAACCAAAGAGCCCTCGGAGCAATCCGGGGGCTCTTTGTTGTGGACGACTATGAGCGGGCGGTGTGCACGTTGTGTGATACTCGCTGCGCATGGCGGACATGGTCGAACTGCGCTGCGCGGCACGTGACAACGCGGGACGCTCGGAGCCCCTCGCAACGTGCGGCGCACGCTGACGCGGCGGCATGAGACCATAGCGCGGCTGAAAAACTCGCCCAGGGTGGAGAACCGCAACGGGCAGCTGACCGGAAAAGAGAAAAAGGATGCCTGGCCAATATAGAACCAGAAGGGTCCGCGATGCTCAAAATCACGGTTAAGGCGGACGGAATGATGTGCGGGATGTGCGAGAGCCACGCGAACGGCGCGGTCCGCAAGGCGTTCGAGGTGAGGAAGGCCACCTCCTCGCACGGCAAAGGGGAGACAGTCATCCTCACCGAGGACGGCGTCAACGAGAGCGCCCTGCGGGCAGCCGCCGGCGCCACGGAATGCGAGGTCAAGGCGGCGTCGAAGGAACCCCACGTGAAGAGGGGCCTGTTCCATCGATAGACGGCGCACAAAATCGGCGAGGCGAAACCTCACGCGCGGTCACGCAAACGCAGGTGCACGGGGAAAGGTTCACCACCCCCGTGCGCCTGCGTTTGATGCGCTGGATAAAGCGCGCGAACACTCAGGTACCCGGCGTGGCGTCCGCAAAGGCAAAAGACCCCGTCGCCCCCACCGTGACCGTCTGGTCGCACAAATAGGAGGCGACCCGGGGCTCGTGGGTGACCACAACGACTGCGACGCCGGTGCGGGCACAGACATGGTCGAGCATGGCAAGCACATCGCGCTGGGTAACGGCGTCGAGGGCCGAGGTGGACTCGTCGAGCACGAGCACAGCCGGCTCGTGGGCCAGGGCACGGGCGATGGCCACGCGCTGGGCCTGCCCGCCCGAAAGCCGACCCGGACGGTGTCGCAGCAGCGCCTCCTCGAGCCCCACAAACCCCATGAGCTCGCACAATCGTTTGGCCAGCTGCTCTTTGGACCAGCTGGGATACCGCCGCTTGCAGGCACGTGCAAGCTGGGTCCGCACAGTCAGCGCCGGGTTGAGGCTTGTGGCGGGGTCCTGGGGCACCATCTGCACCCCCATCAGCTGAGACTCGCTGCGATCCTCAAACCGGGCGGCCAGATCGACGGGAGCCGTTCCGTCCCACAGCTCGAGCCTCCCCGCATCGGGAGGCCACCGCCCCACCAGCACGTTGACCAGGGTGGTCTTTCCGGCACCGGAGGGACCCACCAGAGCGATGCCGCCGCCGGGCTTCAGCGTGAACGAGAGGTTGTCGACAACCCGCTTGCCGTCGGGGGTGGTCACACACAACCCGTCGGCGCGCAGCGCGAACGGGGGCACGGACGCCTCATCGAACTTGGGAGCAGCTCCAGGCGCCGGCGCGGCCTCGGGTCCGGTCATCGCACCGACCTCGTGGGCCGCCTCCTCCCGTGCGCCGTCGGGCCGTGCAAGCCGCGTGGCCGCCAACAGCTCGCGCGTGTAGGCATGGTCCGGTCCCGCAAAGACCCGGCGTGTCTGCCCGCGCTCCACCACACGGCCGCCCTCCATGACCGCGACGTCCCCGCCGAGGCGGGCGGCCACCTGGAGGTCGTGCGTCACCGCGATCACGGCGGTGCCCCGGCGCTCGCGCAGCGCGGACACAGTGGCGAGCACGTCCTCGGACGCAGCATTGTCGAGACCGCTCGTGGGCTCGTCGAGCACAAGCACCGCCGGCTCGCCCACCATGG
>CABQHM010000041.1 GCA_902464015.1 uncultured Coriobacteriales bacterium
CCGGACCGGTCCGAACGGGGCGTGAATTCGTTATAGGGGCTTTTGTTACAGCCCCTTTTAAATCGGCATCAGCGCGCCCGGTTTGCTGCAAGCCCGCATCAGACCTGGACGCAAGCCAGGCACGTCAGCGAGGGTCCGCGTTTCACGCGGCACGGCCTTCAAACCTCGCTCGTTAAACCACACAGAGGTCCAGATGCTTCCGAAAGCCTAGCGCTGGGCGGCCACCTCAGCGGCGGAGATGCCCGCAAGACGACCGGAACCAGTGGCATAGCCCATGGTCATACCCATGATGTCCACATACGAGCCGTATCCAAAGAAGCCCGAAGAGTTCTGCCCGACTGCGAACAGGTTAGAAAACGCTTTGCCGTTGTCCTTGCGGCAAACCTTGAGGTCCTGGTTGACGCGAACGCCGGCGAGCGAACCACCCTCGTTGTTGCAGACAAGACGCACGGCATAGAACGGCGCCGTCGCAACAGGGTACACCAGATGCGACGGATCCTTGAGAAAGAGGGCGTCCTCGCCTTGCTCAACCGCATCGTTGTACGTCGAAATACTTTCAGCGAATGACGAGACGTCAAAGCCTGCCTTCTCAGCCAACTCATCAAGCGTGTCCGCGGTCAAAGCAGCACCAGCGGCGACGGCATCCTCGACACGCTGAAGCACGCCGCTGCCTGGCTCCATGCTGTTGATAGGTGGGATTGCGGCAGAAGTACCGTTGGCCTCAAGATCTTCAAGTGCCGCACGGTCAAAGACGAGCCACATAAATCCACCCTGGCAGAACGCGGCGCTTCCGCGCTGCGCAAAGGCGCCAGAAACGCCCTCGTCCACATAGCGCACACCCTCGGCATTCACCCAGACAAGGTCGGCGTTGTAACGCAGGGACGCCTGATCTTCAGTGTTGGTCCAGTCCCAATTGACCGTGCCGTCGGGATTGGCATAATAAACCTGATGCCACACCGGGGTGTTGATCCAACGATGACCCCCAACCTGCTCGGCCAAATACACACCATCGCCAGACTGGTTCGTGCTACCGCCCGAACTCAGAACAAAATTGTCCACACTGGCAAGCACGTTGCGAAGATAAGCGGTATTGCCGTCCCAGGAACCAGCCGCAAGAACAACGGCCTTGGCCTTGAGGGTAATCTGACCACCATCGGCAGTCTGACAGACGACGCCCTCAACACTCATGCCATCCTCGCCCGGCAGGAGCTTAACCGCACGCGTCTCAAGCATGAGCTCTCCGCCAAAGTCCTCAATATAGGTGTTATACAGACCCTTGAGGTTGACATCGGTCGCATCGTTGGGCTCCGCCGCATCGCGAGAGGAACCCTGTATTATATGGGCGCACTTCTCCTGAACACGCGGCAAGCCCGGCTGCAGGTTAAGCTCTTCGGGCTCACACATAAGCGCCAAACCGTTTTCCGCCAGCCAGTCAATGTTCTCACCAGAGGCATCAAGAATGCGGCGAACGAGAGCAAGGTTGTTCGTATACAGGAAATGATCGCGCATAACGGCATACAAGTCGTTGACGGCTATGTCGCGGCCAGCTTCTTGCTGAAGCTTGGACTGCGCACCGGCAATCATCCTGGACAGGTTGCCCATGCCACCGGTAATGCCAGTCTTTTCGACAATGACCGTCCTCGCGCCATTTTGCGAAGCGGCCAAAGCGGCGCAGATACCCGATGTGCCGCCGCCCACAACAACGACATCATAAGAAGTCTCGTCGCCACCCTCGACGACCTCGATCGTCTTAAAGGCGCGCTCCTCCTCGAGTGGAGCAGAAAGAACAAGATCAGCGCCAACAGAATCTGGGACCAGGACAGTAGGTGCATCCGCCAGAGCAACGCCTGCAGTGCCAATCATGGCGGAAGCACCCGCACAAGCGCCTGTCATAACAAATGAACGACAGTTCATGGTGAAATCCATAGCGTATCCTTTCCTACGGTAGACCTACGTTACATCAACGCGCCATAAGGCGATGGATGCAGAGCGCCTTGCCCAACACCGACTTCACCATAGATATTCGCCATGGGATTCATGTACCATGGCGAACGTGATTACGACATCGGGTGACAAATCACCCTCGTTGGAGTACGTCTTTGACCGCGGGAGAACGATGAGCACGACAGCGCAATCTTCAACTCGGCAACCCAACCGCACCAATAAACACGTCCTAGTTGCGACCGGATGTGCTGTAGGACTGTTACTCTTCTGGCAACAGCTTCTTTTCCGTTCCATCATGCCCTCAGCGCCAGAGCTCTCCGTGTCCATCTTGGGCAACTTTCGCACGGATGCCGGCTGGCTCGTATTCGTTGTCTCGCTCGCAATAACTTCCATCATTTGCGGCGTTCGCGACTATGTGCATGCAAGGACCAATTTGCGACTGTTTGAGGAAGGGGCCACTGCAACGCACGCCAAAACCCGGACATGGCAGCTCACGATTGCGGGCATATGCATGTGCATGGGCTCGACAGCAACGCTATTCTTTCCCTCAAGCGCCATTTGTGTTCTCGCCGGTGGTTCACTCGCTGGGATCGGCTTTGCACTCTGCGCAGCGCTGCTCATCGAAGCCCTGTACCGTACGTTTCCCGGCGACACCGTAACTCCCTCGTTGCTTGTTGCGGCGGGATGCCAGCTTCTATGCGCCATTGCGGCAAGTCTGCTGCCCAAAACAGCGGCCCTCGTACTTCTCTGCATGCTCCCCGCCGTGAGCTCTCTGCTTATCGGAGAGATCACAGGGCGTCTTCCTGCTACGCAAGAAACCGTCGACAAGCAGGCGCATGTTGCCAGCGCCCTGGCGAAACGCAAGGCTCAGAATGCTTTTGCCGTTTGTTTAGTAGCATTCTTCTTCGCAATTTTGTACACCAATATCACCGGCTTTAAATTTAACTCGTTTCATAGCGATGAGCTGTTGGAGTTCAATCTGAGCATCACGATTGCAAAGACCCTCTTCTTCGCCTGCGGCGTCGCTCTCACGCGCAAACATCTCACTAGCGCGTGCCCATTGATTATCATCACACTCTTCGGCGCGTCTATGCTCATCGTTGTGTTTGCGCCCACAACACCGGCCGCGCTGCTGTTGGCCGACTCACTCGCAGCAGCAGGCCGTCTCTTCGCGTTCGTCTACGCATATCTGACAGCCCATCTCATGCACGTCGGCCGATGGCCGCGTACCATAAACTCCACGTGCCTCGTACTGGGGGCCTCGGCCTGTGCCGTGGTCCTCAGCGTAGCGGGCGGAAGCGTCGTGCAGAGTCTCATTGCACGCGACGCGTCCAGCTTCGCTTTGGCAACGGCCATCATCCTCTATGTCCTGCTTGTCGTTTCAAACGTTATCATGCGCACGTCACAGGACGCTTCGCTCACCGTCCGGCTCGAAGGAGAACAAATCGATGAGGAAGGCATCGCCGCCTTTCGCGCTCAGGCCGTGGCCACACAGCACCCTCAACTCACCGAGCGTGAGACGGAGATTCTCAAGTGCATTTTGCTTGGCCTCACGGCACCAACCATCGCCGGACGCCTGTCGATATCAGAAAACACCGCCAAGACGCACATGCGCCGCATTTATCACAAGCTTGAGATACATTCAAGGCAAGAACTTCTTGAACTTGCTTACAGCACCGTCCCGCCCAAGGGCGGGCAATTCCAGTCAAGCTAGCACGCATGGCAACAAAAGTATGAACAGGGCAGATGCCGGACATAGACAAAACCCCAGCTTTGAATGCCAGCGCTGAGCTAATCGCCCGCAGCCATGGAATCACCAACCGCGAGGTCGAGATCATGCTGCTCGTCACCACGGGTCGATCCGCCGCGCGCATCGCCGAGAGCCTGGGAGTATCCACAGCCACAATCAACTCGCACGTGCACCATATATATCAGAAGCTCGACATACACTCGCGCCAGGAACTCATCGATCTACTGGAAGGCGAGAATGACCACGGAGGCGTGCCCGTGCCATAGGGCTAGCGCAAACGGCCACAAGGACGCACTGGACCGCACACGCACGAAAGAACCGCCCGTTGGGGCACCCGAAACCGCCCGCCACGGGCTCCTACTCCCCCGCAAACTCCTCGGTCGTTTTCTTCTTTATCGGAAACGCCTCGCTCACCGTGATGGCAGCGAAGATGAGGGCAAAGCCGAGAAGGAGCCTCAGAGTCACTTGCTCGCCGGTCATAAACACCGAGAACACCACGCCAAAGACCGACTCGAGGCTGAGCAGCAGCGAAGCCTGCGCAGGAGGAACATGGGCAAGTGCCAGGTTCTGGGCACCGAAGCAGAAAATCGATGCGAGCAGGATCAGGAACGCCATCTGGGCGATGATGTCCGGCGTGAACAGCGAGAGTGCCGGGACAGGTGCCGTGAGGGCGCCGGTCGCCAGGCCAAGCAGACCCTCGGAGATAAACTGCATCGCGGTAAGTGCCAGGGCGTCGGCATACTGGGCGCACTTGGACACGGCGACGATGTGGGCTGCAAAGGCAAAGGCCCCCACAAGAGTCATCGCCTCGCCGAATCCCATGGTTAGTCCCTCGCCCGACGAGCTCACCGACACGAGCCAGATACCGCCCACCGCAAGCAGAGCCGCCCCGATGTTGAACACCGTGGGGCGACGACGCGCCACAAGCCACCAGATAAAAGGCACGATAACGCAATAGGTGGCCGTAAGGAACGCATTGATGCCAGGGGTAGTATGCTGCAGGCCAATGGTCTGCGTAAGAAAAGCGCTGAAGTCGAGCAGGCCAAGCAAAACGCCCATCCCCAAGAAGCGCAGGTTGAGCCCCGCAGCCACACGCTTACGCAGGATAAGCAGCAAGATAATGCCCGCACACGTAAACCTAATGCCGAGCAACCATGCAGGCGGCAGAACGCTCACCACGTCCTTCATAAAGACGAACGACACGCCCCAAATGGCCGTAGCTATGACGATGAGGATCTTGTAGGCATAGGTAGGTAGGTTGTCGAGAGGGAAGCGTGCGGGCATAAAACGGGCTCCTTCAAGGAATCGTACCAGGGTGAGCAGGTGCGGAAGATGAAGAATAGCACGTCGCGCCGCACAAGACCCGAAGACCCCCAGAAAACGAGAATGCCCGAAGCCGATCGACATCAAGCGGGGCTCAGCCGCCCCGCATAGCCCAACGTCCGAAAAAGCCTGCGGTCCCCAACAAGCACAACCAAAAATGGCAGACAAACGGGTTTCGGTGCAGTCCGCGGAGGTCCGTTGGCAGACAAACGAGTTTCGGTGCAGCGATATCGACCTTCAATGGCAGACAAACGAGTTTCGGTGCAATAATGCCGGCCGCAAAGCCGCTTTTTGAACGTTCGCACCCCAAGACAGGAGCAGAAACCCTTAAATGGGCGAATTGACTACTCCGAAACTCGTTTCGCTGCCAATGCACCCGTCAAAACTACTCCGAAACTCTTCTGGCTGCCAAAAACGAAGCCAATGCCTCCCCGTCCAGCTGAAAAATCAAGCAGGCTGGCTGCAGCGCCGCGCTCCCGGCTCGTTTCAAGCGCGCCAACCACACGGCGCGGCGTGTCGCTGTCTCCGAGCACGCAATCCTCACACCTACGCGGTGGGCTCAGTCTTGATCCAGACCATAAAGCACCACCACTTCACCGCGATGAGCACCGCAAGGAAGATGCGCATGGGCAGCACGGGAGTCACGACGGCAAGGACGATGAGCATGGTAGAGACGGGAATGCAGATGCAGAGCTTGGTCTTCATAGGCATGCTTCGATGCTGCACGAACGACTCAAGATGGTTCTTGTAAAGCTTCGTGGAGCAGAACCAGCTGTGGAAGCGCTCGGATCCATTGGCGAAGCACGCGGCCGCAAGCAGCAGGAATGGCGTCGTGGGCAAGATGGGAAGAATGACGCCAATGCCTCCAAGAGCAGCGAAGAAAAAGCCGAGCACCACAAGAAGATGTCGCACGATAGGAATCTGCGTCAAGCGCCTGCGCTTGGGGGCCACGGTGTCAAGGCTCATATCGGCAGTCTCGGCTTGCATGGAGGCCTCCAGAAGTAAGAAACAAATAACAATCCGAAAGCAAGAGTATCATATGGCCTACCTATTTGTAAGCTAACAGATACTTTTTCTGCAAGTCTACCACCCGCCGTCGCCCCAATGGGCCATCGATTACGTACGTAGCCTCCTGGCGTTGAAGGCCCGTCGGCGCTCAGTCACCTCATACAGACCATCAACTCGCCTAGTCAGGTACAATTTGCCGCCATGCACCAGGTGAGAACCCGCCACGGCGCGCCAACGCAAACAAAAGAGCCGATCCGCGTCTCATGGCAAGCGGACCGGCTCTTAGCAGTGCAATCTACCAGCGAGTTTTAGTCCTCAACCTCAACAAGCTCGATGTTGAAGTTCAACGCCTGGCCGGCCAGCTCGTGGTTGGCATCGAGCACGACCTCGCCGTTCTCGGCGGACCTGATGGTCACGGGCACGGGACGGTTGCCCATGAAAACGTAGAGCTTCTGGCCCACCTTGGCATGCATCATCATGGCCGGGTTGGACTCGCCGTAAGCGTCCTTGGGCTCAAGATGCACATCGCGCACCTCGCCGACCTGCATGTCCTCAACAGCCTTGTCGAAACCAGGAATCATCTGACCGGCCATGCACGTGAACTCGATAGGCTCGTTGCAGTCGCGCGAGCTATCGAACTTCGTGCCGTCGTCAAGTGTGCCAGTGTAGTGAACCTTGACCTTCTTGCCCTTATTGCTCATGGGTCTCCCCTCATCTGCCGAGCCGCCCATCTGCGGCCCCGCTACGGACAAAACCAGGCAAGCATACCCCAAGTTCGCCCTATCGTCCCACGAGGTCGCCGGCAACCTGCTTGAGTTTCTTATAGTCGGTGATGAGGAGGCACCCATGCTGACGCTCGACACACTCAGCCTTGCGCAGCGAAGTGATGGCGTTCGTCACCGAATTAGGGTGTACGCCAAGCATGGCGGCAAGCTCCACATTGGCGAAAGGCACCATTGCTGGGGCCTGCGGGAGGTTAAGCTCGCGAGCAATTGCCAAGAGAAGCGCCGCAAAACGCTCGAGAACCGAGTAGATAGAACCGTTCACATTCTCTCGCGTCTGCGAAGACATCATATCAAAAAGGTAGCACGACATCTCATAACCTATCTCGCCGTGCTGTATGAGGAACTGCTTGAATTGTGCGGCGTTGAGCGCGTAGATGTCGCAGGCAGCAGTTGCCTGTGCATTGAGAATGCTGGGATATACATCGTTGTCGGTCTGCTGGAGCGTCTGAAATCCAATGAGGGTTCCCGCCTTGTGGAGAAAGACCGTCTTGGTATCGCCCGTGCCATTCTCAGAGTAAAGCTTCACCAAGCCGCGCGAAATGTAGAATGTCCGGCGAATATTGTCACCGCTACGGAACAGCATGTCGCCCGACTTAAGGTGCATGAGCGTGCTCTGAACCGAGCCGTCACGGATACACCCCTCAATGGCTTGTGACAGCGCGGGACGCTGTCGAACGAACAAGCTTGCCGTCTCCATGCAGTACGGACCTCCTCGCGGCATAACCGGCACCGCGCGATACGCGCAGGCCTTCCATCGCAGGAAGGATACCACAAGCACAGTTTCCGACCTACACCACCCTGTGGCACAAACAAAGCCAAAGGGGAACACTCAGCACAATGACAAGCGCCATAGACCAGAACGCGAATGAAACCGAGGCAGTTGCCTGCACGATCGCACCAGCCAACAAGCTTCCAGCCGCAAGGCCCACGTCTAGGCAGCTCTGCTGCAACGAAAGTGCACTGCCCCTGCACCCATCGTCTGTTTTCGCAGCCAGTGCCGCGGTCAACGCGGTGGTCGCTCCAAAATAACCCATGCCAAAGGCGATTCCTCCCAACGCAAATAGCACCACGTCTCGAGCGACCCCCAGAACAAACAGACCGCTCCCCACAAAAACAAGAGCACCCGCAACAGTACTGCGCACTCCCATCCTGTCGACAAGTCGTCCGCAAGAAAGGCTTCCGATGAGACCTCCCATGCTCACAAACGTGAAGACAAGCCCGTCATTCAAGGCCGGCATTACATCAGCTACCAGCATCTTTCCAAAATTGAGCATTGCCCCATATCCAAAGGCACATACAAAGGGATACACCAGCAAGGGAGCAAAGCGACACACCAGGCTGACAGGACCAACGCCCTCCCAAGCCTTACTACGCCACCCTGAACCGTCAGCCGCAGCATCACCAGCCGGCTGGCCGTCGTCAAACACGCCAAGCAGGACCAACCCGACAAGCCCCAACGCGCACAACGCGCCAAAAAAGGCACGATACCCTGCCCGATCAATGAGCGGGAACAGCAATGCGGGCCCCACCATAAGGGACAGGGTCGAAACAAACCGAACAGTTCCCATACGCGTTCCCAACATCCCCGGCTGCGAAATGCAACTCACGGCAAGAGAGACGCAGGGATGGAATGCCGCCAGACCCACAGCCTGGACGGCCCGCAGGCTCAGCACCTGCCATAGCTCGGCACAAAAGGGAAGCAAGACGCAGGGCAAGGTGAAACCCAGCGCACCCACTATCATCATGAAACGCGGGCCACGACGATCTGACAGTGGCCCAAATACAAAACGCAAGATAACAGCAGCCACAATAAACAAGCTCGTCTGGGCAGAGGCAATGAACGCCGGCCCGCCCAACTCCATTACATATGACGGCATAGCCGAGGTCTCGACGTTGTTGAATGCATAAAAGGCAAACGTCGCGCCCATAAGGTACGCGCAATTCAAGCGCCCATCGACTGCCCTCGGCTTTGAAATCGGCTCGCACACGTCGGTCCCCTCTCCCTCATTCGGCCTCCTCTCACTTTGAAGCCAGTCTCGACCAGACACCTCACATTTTTGTGAGAGCCGACCAAAAAGAGTGACCCCGCATCATTTGCGCAGCCACCCCCAAGCTTGAACGCACCGCACTGCGCTGGGCGGAATTCCATCCCCCACCGTAATACGCTCCCCTATGTCAAACGCCCGAATGTCCCTGAATACAGGAGCATTACGGGCAAAGCCGCAAGGGAGAGGAAGGAAACCATGGGTAAGCAGATGCAGGCCGCAAGCTCCGCGCCCGAGTACTTCACGCGCGACGGCAAGCTCACGCGCCGCACATTCATCAAGGGAGTCGGCGCCATCACCGTCACTTCCGCAATGGGCTTCGGTCCGAGCGTCGCGCCTCAGTGCGCGTTCGCATCGCAAGGCGAAGTGGCCCCCGACGAGGCCGCCGGCGAGAAGAGTGTGCACGCCGTATGCACCGTCAACTGCACAAGTCGCTGCCACTTGCAGGGTACCGTGCGCGACGGCAAGCTCGTGCGCGTTGAACCCGGCGACATGCCCGGACGCCCGGGTTATGCCAACGCCTGCCTGCGCTCGATGAGCTACATTCAGCGCGTCCAGGACGAACAGGCCCGCGTCATGTGGCCCATGAAGCGCGTCGGCGAGCGCGGTTCGGGCGAGTTTGAGCGCATTAGCTGGGACGAGGCCATGGACCTCATCGCCGAGAAGCTCAACCCCATCATCGCCGAGGACCCCACGCAGGCCTCGTTCTACTCGTTCACGGGCGACCTGGGCAAGATGAGCTGGGAAGCCTCCACGCGCTATGCCGCCTGCATTGGCGCCACCACGTGGGACATCGAGGGCATCATGGGCGACCGCGGCGCCACCATGGGCATGACCATGTGCTTCGGCTCCGGCCGCGGCTCGCACGACTCGCGCGACTACCTTAACTCCAAGCTGCTCATCGTGTGGGGCCGCAACGTCGCCGACACCCACACCTCCGAGCTGCGCGACTACGTGGCCGCCAAGAAGGCCGGCTGCAAGGTCATCGTCATCGACCCGCGCCAGAACTCCACTGCCGCCATGGCCGACGAGTGGATCGCCATCAACCCGCAGACCGACCCCGCGCTCGCCCTGGGCATGATGAACTGGATCATCTCCAACGACCGCCAGGCAACCGACAAGCTCGTCTCCGAGAGCAGCGCACCGTACCTCATCGACGAGGACACCAAGCAGTACCTGCGCGACGCCGAAGGCAACTACCTCGTGTGGGACGAGGCCACCGACGCGGCCGTTGCCGCCCCCGCTGCCGCCGACATCAAGGCTGGCACCGTAACCCCTGCGCTTTCGGGTACCTACGAGGTCGACGGCGTGGCCTGCCGCACCGCCTACGACCACCTCGTGGACGCCGTTGCCCCCTACACGCCTGAGTACACCGCACAGATCTGCGGCATCGACGCCGACACCGTCACGCGCCTGGCGCAGGAGTACGCCGACGCCCAGCCCGCCGGCATCCGCATGGGCCAGGGCATGCAGCGTGTCTATCACTCCTACGCCCCCTTCCGCGCCGTAGCAACGCTCGCCATGGTCGCTGGCTACATCGGCGTGCCCGGCGGTGGCGCAAGCCACGCTGGCGGTACGGCCACCACGCGTCCCGTTGCCGACTACACGGGCCCCGTCTTCAACTTCGACGGCTGGGCGAACACGGGCAACCAGGCCAACATGCTCTCGACCTCGGTTCTCTACAGCGCTGCAGAGCAGGCCGACCCCATGCCCCTCAAGTTCATGTGGTTCGCGAACTCCAACTTCATCAACATGAGCCCGGACTCCAACCGCATCGTGAACAGCGTCATCCCCGGCATGGACTTCATCGTAACGGTGGACCCCTGGTGGACCTGGACGGCCAAGTATTCTGACATCGTGCTTCCCGCCACGACCTACTGGGAGCATTGGGACATCATCAACCGCAGCCCGTGGGTCATGTTCAACCAGCCCTCCATCGCTCCACTCGGTGAAAGCAAGTCCGATACCGAGATCATGACCATGCTCGCCCAGCGCACCGGCGTCGAGCAGTACTGGGACAAGACCGACGAGGAGTGGGTCCGCGAGTTCGTGACGACCGACCACCCCGCCTGGGATGACTTCGACTGGGACCGCGACGTCGTTGAGCAGGGCATCTACGGTCGTTCCGATGCCATGTACGACCCGGCCATCGTCTACGAAAACGGCGAAGGCTACAAAACTCCTACCGGCAAGTTCGAGTTCTACACCGAGAGCATGGCCGAGTTCGGCGAAGAAGTCCCCACGTGGCTGCCTCCCTGCGAGGACCCGCGCACGGGCGAACTGGCCGAGAAGTATCCGCTCGTCTTTATCCAGTACCACGACCGCCTGAACGTCCACACCCAGCACATACTGGCTCCCGCCCTTGTCAACGTGCAGTCCGAGCCACTGCTGCAGATGAACCCCGTCGACGCAGCCGAGCGCGGCCTTGAGCACAACGACATCGTGCGCGTGTACAACGACCGTGGTGAGTTCCGCGTGCGCGTGTTCCTGACCGAGGGCATCATCCCTGGCACCGTGGCCACGCAGAGCGGCTGGACGCCGGACTATACGCTCAAGAACTCCTGCTACCAGAACCTGACGCACTTCACGATGTGCGACGCTGAGGAGGCTTATAGCGAGACCAA
This sequence comes from uncultured Coriobacteriales bacterium, assembly GCA_902464015.1. Classification (GTDB taxonomy): domain Bacteria; phylum Actinomycetota; class Coriobacteriia; order Coriobacteriales; family UMGS124; genus UMGS124. Next base: position 11,480 of record CABQHM010000041.1, read on the forward strand.
CGCCGCCTTCTACGACGTTCTCGTGCAGGTTGAGAAGGCCGAGGATGGCAGCGCCGACGAGGTCGCCGAGAAGACTGCGTCCACTCTTGCCGCTGAGGCTTGCGGCATGGACGCCGAGTAAACCGGACCCGTCGAGAAGACCCAAGGAGGAATGAAAGATGGCCGACAACAAGCGATTCGGCATGGTAATCGACACAACCGTGTGCGTGGGGTGCCAAACGTGTGCCGTGAGCTGCAACGTTTCCCACGAACTGCCCAGCGATGTGCTCTGGTCGCACGTGGTGAGTTTCGACGGCAACGAGGTGTACCAGCCCACGGGAACCTTCCCCGCGCCGGTGCTCAAGTTCCGCCCTACGCTGTGCAACCATTGCGACAACCCGGCATGTGTGGCAGCCTGTCCCACCGGTGCCATGACTAAGGATCCCGAGACCGGCATCGTAAGTCCCGATGCCGAAGTCTGCATCGGGTGCGGTTCCTGCGTGAGCGCCTGCCCCTACGGCGCCCCCGTCATCAACGAGGAGACATCCGTCTCAACCAAGTGCACTTTCTGCAAGGAGCGCTCAAGCAAGGGCCAGGAGCCGTTCTGCGTGGCGGCCTGCCCTGCAAACGCCCGCGTATTCGGCAACTTGAACGACCCCGACTCCGAAGTCGCCAAGCTTGTGGCTGCAGGCGCCGAACCTTGGCAGCCTGAAGCTGGCACTGAGCCCTGCGTGTTCTATATCGCATAACACCGGCAGGTAGATAGCAACAACGAACGCCCTCGACCAGTCCCATACAGGGACCCGACCGAGGGCGTTCGTCTTTTCGCGCAAAATTACGGGCAACTCCCCTACGCGATCACGTCCAGCTCGTGGGAGTAGTGGTTGATGATCTCGCCGCCATTCTCTTGCACGATGCAGAGGTCTTCGATGCGCACACCAAACTTACCAGGCAGGTAGATGCCGGGCTCGATGGAGTGGCATACGCCTGCTTCCATGGGCTCGCGGTGCACGGGGCCCACGTCGCCGGGCTCGTGGTCGCACATACCAATCTGGTGGCCCAGGCGATGCGTGAAGTACTTACCGTATCCTGCCTGCTCAATGACGTCGCGGGCAGCCTTGTCCACGTCGCAGAACAACACGCCGGGACGCACGAGGGCCGCAGCGGCCTCGTTGGCCTGACACACCGTCTCGTACACGAGGCGCTCTTCTTCGGTCACATCGCGAAAGAAGAACGTGCGCGTCATGTCTGAGCAATAGCCGTCCTGCACGCACCCCACATCGAACAGCACCACGTCACGTGGCCCGAGCGGCGTGTCATCGGGTGAGTGGTGCGGGTCGGCGGCATGGGCACCATAGCTCACGATGGGCGAGAAGGAATGGCCCTGAGCGCCCAGGCTGCGGTAGACGTCGAGCAGGGAGTCGGCGATGGAACGCTCCGTCGCACCCTCACAAACCATGCCGCGCAGAATCGCCATGGCCCTGTCGTTGGTGGCACTGGCCTGGCGCATGAGCTCCTGCTCCTGGGCGTCCTTAATCGCACGGGCATGATCGACGGCGACCGAACCCAGGACAAACCCGCTGGCAGCGCCTGCGTCGCGCAAGGGAAGCAGGAACCGAGCGGCGAGGTCCTTGTCGCAACCCAAGGGAGCCGCATGGTCGGTGAGGTCGCCCACAAGCGCAAGAGGGTCGTCCTCGTCTCGATAGCCCCTCGTGGCCACGGCAAGCTCGGCGGGGGTGGGGAACAGGTCGTTCACCACAAGCACCGGATCGGCATCGGCCCGCAGAACGAGTCCGTGGAACCGCTCTCCAGGATCGACATAGAAACCCGTAAGCCAGCAGATGCTCATGGGGTCGCTCACGAGCATCTGGGAAAGACCCAGCTTATCGAGGTTACTACGCACCTTTTCAAGGCGGTTTGCATAGTTTGCAGACATGACACGCCCTCCTCTTTCAGTTTCCGTATATGCGTTAGGCTTTTCAGCTAACCATATGCATGGCATTATGCATGTGGCGTTATCGCACATTACGCCATGGAATGCAAAAGGAGAGGGGCAGACGGCGGTGGACCAGTCACAGGAGATGGAGCGCATACTCGCAGCGGAGAAACCCAACACGCGCGAGCTTGCCAAACTCGTGGCCACCCTGTCAGTGCCCACCATCATGGCTGAGGTGTGCAACACCGCCATGGAGTACATCGACACTGCCATGGTCGGCAGCCTCGGCGCCCAGGCGTCGGCCGCGATCGGCCTGGTCGCAAGCTCCACATGGCTCATTGGCGGCATCTGCATGGGTCTCTCCGTTGGTTTCACCGTACAGATTGCCCAGTTCATTGGCGCAGGCCGCAATGCCGAAGCACGCAACGTGCTACGTCAGTCACTTGTAGTGTTAGCCCTGTTCAGCCTCGTTCTGGGAGGAGCGGGTGCCGCCCTGAGCGGGCATCTTCCCTACTGGCTCGGCGGCGAGCCTGACGTGGCTTCCGAGGCGGCCAGGTACTTCCTCATTTTCTCACTGGCCATGCCAGCTGCCCTTCTCATGCGTCTGTGCGTGGGCGCGCTGCAATGCGCCGGCGACACGCGCACACCCAGCGCACTCAGCATGCTCATGTGTCTCCTCGATGTAGTTTTCAACTTCTTCCTCATCTTCCCCAACAGGCAGATAAGCCTCCTCGGCCTGCAACTCCTGGTGCCCGGCGCGGACTTGGGCGTCACGGGCGCGGCGTTAGGAACAGCGGCGGCCGAGGTGGTGACCTGCGCGTTTTTGCTCTGGGCAACATGCGTACGGTCGGAGAAACTCGCACTGTTCGGTCCTCATACGCACGCGCGCTTGGTTGAGACTGGGGCTGGCGATTCGACCGCCAAGCACGTCCCCGAGACCTGGCGGCTCAGCTCCCGCTGTCTCAAAACAGCCGGCAAGATTGCATTCCCCATCTGCCTGGAGCGCGTGGTGCTCAATAGTGCGCAGGTTGTCTCAGTGGGCATCGTGGCCCCACTCGGCACAGTGGCCGTCGCCGCCCACTCGCTGGCAATCACGGCGGAGGGCATCTGCTACATGCCTGGCTTTGGCGTGGGAGCTGCGGCTACGACGCTCGTAGGCCAGGCGTTCGGCGCACATCGTCGCGACCTGGCGCGGCGCATGGCGAACCTGTGCGTTGCAGGCGGCATGATCATCATGACCTGCACAGGCGCCCTCATGTACGTGCTTGCTCCCTTTGTATTCGCGGTCTTCACACCCGACGTTGCGGTGCAGGAGCTGGGCTGCTCGGTACTGCGCATCGAACTTTTTGCCGAACCGCTCTTCGCGGCAGCTATCGTCGTCATGGGTGCCTTGCGCGGCGCCGGCGACACGCTCGTGCCGACGCTGCTCAACATCACCACCATGTGGGGCGTGCGCATCACGCTCTCTTTGTTGCTCGTACCCACGATGGGCCTGGCAGGCGTGTGGGTCGCTATGCTTGTGGAGCTCTGCGTGCGCGGCATCCTCTTCCTCGTGCGCCTCAAGCGCGGCAAGTGGCTCGAGAGGAAGAGCCTGACGTAGAGGGCTGGCGAAGCGCCGCCGCGCACAAAAAAGCACCAGGGCCGCGTGGGGGCCGCGCGTCTCAGCGCGCACCCATATCCACGCAGGCCCGGTGCCTCACAGCCTCAATAAGCCGGCAAAGCGTTTAGAGGTTGAGCTCCTGACGCACGGACTTGCCGAAGTAGGGGCTCTCCGGGTCGTACCACTCGGGGCGCCTGGAATTCTCGACGTTGAAGCTCCAGTTGAGCGAGTTGGCGATGTACTCAGTGGGCGTGATCTCAATCCAGTCGTTGTACTGGAACAGCTTCTCGATGGTGGCCTGCTTGTCCTCCTCGGAAACAGCGCCCCAAGCCTCGGCGCCGCGCATGGTGGCCATGTAGGCGCTTGCAAACTCGACAGCGCCCTCGTCCTCAAGGGACAGGGTGCGAGCGGTGCCCTTGATCTGCACGCCATAGGAGTTGAAGTAGTCGTTGACGCCGGGGACGTAGTCCTCCTCGGGAATCTGGTGGTACCAGTACATCACGACGTTGGGGTTGTACTTGATGTGCTCGCACTTCTCCGTGCCCTTCTCGCAGGAGCCGAGAAGCTTCATCGTCTTGGGATCGATCATGAACTCGACCTGGGAGAGGCCGGGCTGATCCTTGTAGCACGTGGCGATGGAGTACATCTCACGGTAGGAGTACACGACGTTGCCGTCCTCGTCGGTGGTCAGCGGCCAGCCGCGCAGGTAGTCGAGAACGAGCTCGCGGATCTGGTCCTGAGTGAGCTGCAGGCTCTCGTCAACGTGCTGCGAAGCGCCGGAAATGGCGTCGGGGCCCTCGTCGGCCAGAGCGGGAGCAGCAAGACCGGCAGCGGCGAGTGCAGAAGCAGCAGCGCCGATGGCGAACTGACGACGGCTCATGGTGCCCTCAAGCTTGAATTCCATGGTGATCCCCTTTCGGTTGTTTGGCGGCCCGCCCCCTTTGACGGGCCATACACCTCGTACGCAGCCTGGGCCCCAACCCAGGTATGCACGACACCCCGAGTATGACTCACTTGCCTGATTACGTCACCCCCCAAAAAGCGGGGGAAGGCGGTTTGAAGGCGGCCTGGCCGACCTGGGCGGCCTCCTCGCTCGTGCAACAACATACATTTCAGAAAAACGAAAATCGTGCCAACTGGGCTTTTGATGATTTAACATACATTTCGACTGGTGAAATGTATGTTAAATCAAGTCCTACGGGTCTTAGCGGACGCCGGTCGGTATCATAAAGTGCCCCGACACTCCATAGGATGCCGGGGCACGGAAATCTTCCAAGCCGTCGCGCGCTTGTCTTACGCCTTGGTCACGCCGTCCTCCTCAATAGCACGCGCAAGATTGTAGGCAATGCCCATCGTATTGGTCAGACCCATGCTGTAATTCTTGCCATCCTTCTCCTCAACAGAACCGCACACGTCACCCGCGGCGTACAAGCCAGGAATGACAGTGTTGTCGCCGTCAATAACGTAGCTATCGGTGAGAACACGTCCCTGGGGGTCAATGCACGCGCCCGTCGTGGTGAGGTACAGCGTGGGCATAACGGCCACCAGATAAATGCCGTAGCGAGTCTCAATGAACGAGTAGCCCTTCTCACCAGCCAGGGCAGCCTCATTATTGGCCTCGATGGCAGCAGGCAAACCCGGAAGGTCAAGATCGGCCGCAGCTTCCTCAACAGTTTCGTAATGCAACACTTCTCCACGGCTGAACAACGCCTTGTAGGTATTGAAGCCAAACATCTCGAAATCGCTGACAACGGGAATACCCGCCTCGTCAAAGACGTAGAAGAATCTTCCGCCCTGCGACTCGTCAAGTGCCATCTTGCCCATGAAAGGATGGCTGCCGGCGTTGCCACCAATGTAGTCGCCGAAAGAGTTGACGGCGATGCCGGGCACGGCGGCGGGCAGGAACGCCAGCTCAAAATATGTGGCCGAAGAGAGGAAGCCAGGCAGATGGCGACCCTCGCACTCGTACTTGGAACCTGCCCCAACCAGCATCTCGATGCCTTCGCCCGTGCTCGACGAAGCGGCGTTAAAGAAGAGATGGGCGGCCTCGGGATAATGCTCCTTGAGCATCTCCGGGTTCTTTGCAAAACCACCGGTGGTGACCACGGTCGCCTTGGCGTTCACGGTCAGCTTGAATCCCGTCTCACTGTCGTCGGCACGCAGGCCCACGGCCTTGATGCCCTTGACAGGAGCGCCCGGCTCATCCTGAATGAGCTCAGTGCACTTCGTCATATAGTAAGTCTGTCCCATGCCCTCGACACGCCTGGCCAGCGTCATCATGGCATAGCCTGCGCCACCCATATAGCATCCGGGAGCGAAGTAGTGGCCGGCGCCCGTCATCATTGCGCCCTCGAAGTTGCCCAGACAGTTGAAGCCCACGCCCATGTCGAGCAGCCATCCGTACATGTCGTTGCAACCGCCGTAGGAGGATGTCATGAAGGGCGCCTTCCCCTCGTAGCGGTCAAACTGCGGGTCCACCATGGATGCCCAATGAGCGCACTGGCCCTCGTAGGTCGCATAGCGCGAGGCAACGCTGTCGTCAAAGTTGAAGTTCAGAATATCGGTGGTTTCAGCCACGGGGAAGCCAGAGTAGGTCATCGACATGGCGCCGCCGGGGATGGCGCGCTTCTCAACGACAGCAACCGAATAGCCCATGTCGATCAGCTTGGCAGCGCAAACCACACCTGCGGTACCCGCGCCCACGACAACCACGTCGACATCGATGGTCTCTTCGCGCGAATCCTCAGGCTCAACGATGGGAGCGGAAAACGCGTCAAGGTCGTAGCCGGACTGTTCGATGGCCTCGGTGACGGCCGCCATGATCGCACGGCTCGTAATCGAGCAGCCGCGAACGGGGGGAACATTCACGCTCTGGTTCGCCACGATGGCAGCGGGGATGCGGGCACATGCATAGCTGCCGATACCAATCGTCTCAGAGTGTGCGAGGACCTGGCAGCCAGCGATGGCGCCATCACGCAGGGTGGTGCAAACGTAGATGTAGTCCTCATGGCCCATGGCCTTGGTGACATACTTTCCGTCGCCGCCGGGAATTTGGTGGCTCTGCTCAGCCTGCTCCTCAGCAAGAGCAACGGAAGCGACGCCTGCACTCATTGCGGCGGTTGCACCCAAGAACGAACGACGAGTCATAGAAAGCAGTTCCATTACCGTACTCCCCTTCTCTTTACCCTATGCCGATTTGGAACGTCGCGCCGCAACATGATTCCCTGGCTCCCCAAGTTCCGCGGCGGATGTCTACTTGAGTATCTGCCTGAAAATGACGGCAGCTCAAGGCCACAAATTGACCGAAGCATTGAGAATGACGTCGCATACACCAACTACTTTTTAACCGTATTGACAGGGTTTACCAGGTTGACAGGGCAAAACATGACGTGCGATAGTCTTTTGGCAAAAGGGGTTAACTGGCGCGGCAAAACGAAATCGCCGACCGAGGGGAAGAGACTTTCAAGAAATGGATCGCTGTGATACCGCCGACAAAATAAGCGAGGTTGCACCCGTCCTTCTCTTCCTGGGATACAGCGTCTACATGTCAATCATGCTCGACAGCTATGTTACTTGTTTTGGCGGAGTCACCTCCCCCCTGGGCTACATATCGAACCTTCCTTTTATGGTTTCAGCGACGCTGGGCATCGCGGGGGCGGCAGCCTTCATCCTTATGAGCCGCAAGGCCAATCCCCGTCCGTTCACCCTTCCCTGCCTCGTCCCCGCAGGCATTATTGCGCTGGGATACATCCTCACGCACCTCCTTGGACTGGAATCGGTGGCCATGAGTGCATTCCTGGGACTTCTTTGGGGTGCATCCACCAGCATTCTTACTGCAGGCTTCATGGAAATGATTGCATCCGGAGGCTCAGCCACGCTCATCATCCTCCAGCTTGCATCGGGTACGTTTCTCTCTGGTGTGCTGCGCATGGCCATCGAAGATGCATCGAGAGGCGCCGGACTCACCGTACGGCTCATGCTCGTAGGTGTGTTCTGCGCCTCGATTTTCATCGTGAGAAACGCCTCGTCACATCCCGCAGGCACACCGCGCCCCATACAGGCCGCTCCAGCCATACGCCTTGCCTCCACCCCTATCGTGGCATACATCTTCTTCGACGCGGCAATCGGCCTGCTCAACATCTATTCGTATTTCTCTGGCGAGACGTTCTTCGCAACAGCTTCGACGGCGCCCATGTGGGGCATGCTCATCTGCGCCGGCCTGCTCATCGGCTTCGTCGTGCTGCTTAACCGCGTTGACAAGCCCGAGATGATGACACTCGCAGTCTTTCCAATCTCAATCGGCGTTTTGCTGCTCCTCCCCATTCTAAACGGGGGTTCCGGAGGCTGGTTGGGCACCCTTCTGTATGGCGCGAACACCTTCACATCCACCATGTCGATGTATTGCTGCATCACAGCATGCAAAACAACGAAGTCCGACGTTTGCCTGGTGACAGCACTGGTGCGCCTCGTCTCTAGGCTGCTGCTTATGGCCGGCTTCGCGGCAGGCTTCCTATTCGCGCGCATGCCAGGCGGCGAACCGGCCGTACGTGGCTTCATGGTTGTTGCCGTGTGCGTGTACTTACTTCTCGTTGTCGTCGTTTACAGCGCCATACGCGCCGCCAAGCAAGGGGGCGGCGGCCACCACAATGAAACAGCAGGGGGCTCCTCGGCCAACACCGCTGGCGCTTCTCAACCTATGCCAACATACGAGGAAGCAACTCACGCCAAAATGGCAAAGTTGTCCGAAAAGTTCGGGCTATCGCCCCGTGAGCAGCAGGTATATGCGCTGCTTCTACAAGGAGGCACTGCAAAAAGCATTGCTGAACGCCTCTCCTTGTCACCCAACACCGTGCAAGGGCATATCCAAAACCTATACGGCAAACTTGGGGTGAACAAGAAAGACCAAGCAATAGGCCTGTTTGAGAAACTGGAGTAAGGGTGGGATTCCGGTTTTGCTTGCTCGAGCGACCGCATTGTCTGTGCAATAACATACATTTCAGCAAAACGAAAAATTGCTCAACTGGGGTTTTGATGATTTAACATACATTTCGATGAGTCAAATGTATGTTAAATCAGAACCACAGGCCTTCTGGGCCCGCTCGGCACCCAGGGCCGCACCGCCGCGGCGTTCCACTGGCCACAAAAAACAATCGCGCAACGCAAAAGAGGGCCCAGGCCTGCCGGCCGGGACCCTCCCGCAGCGAGTTCTATCCGGGCAGAGCCCTTCTTACTTCACAGCCTGCTTGAGGGCGGCGCGCACGGCCGCCTCGATGGCCTTGCTGGTGACGGTGGCGCCGGCCACGCCGTCGATCTGGTCGCCCTGGGCGGCCTCGACCTGCTGGGCGTAGGTGCCATCCTCGATGGCCTCGTAGCCGCCGATGCCCTGGGTCTCGTTATTGGGCGAGATGTCGGACACGGTGATATGGCCGCCGGAGACCTCGATCGTCACGTTGATGTCGCCGCCCATGCCCGTGCCGGTGCCGGTGTAGGTGCCGTCCGCGATGTTGGACAGGTCGACCTCGCCGGAGGGCTTGACGGCGGTCTTCTCGGTGGGCGCGAAGGTCGGGTCGGAGGAAATCTGCATCATGAGCTGACGGCCCTCGGTCACGGTACGACCAGCGGCCAGGCCGGGGAAGTACTCGGGGTAGTTCGTGTCGAAGAAGCTGCCCGAGCAGTCGCCGATGGCGTAGAGGCCCTCGACAGGCGTACGGTCGGCGGCGAGAACCTGCATCTTGGCGTTGATGTTGAGGCCGTCGAGCGTGGTGAGCAGGCTCGCGCCATACCAGCAGCCGTAGAACGGAGGCGTGCGCAGCTCGGAGAGACGGTAGTCCTCCTTGCCGTACTCGTCGTCCTTCTGGGCGTCGTACAGACCGTTGTAGTGGTCGCACGTGGCCAGGAAAGTGTCCTTGGCCTCGCCCTCGAAGCCCAGCTTTTCGGCGAGCTCCTCGAGCGTGTCGGCCTTCACGAAGACCTCGGCGCCACCGTCCATGGCGATGAAGTCCTCGAGCGGCATGCCCTGCTCCATCATCATGCGGGTGTAAGAAGCGCAGCCAATCATCATGAAGCGCTTGATGTCCTCGGGCGCGTTGGCATCCATGACCTGGCAGAACACGCCACCGGGCTGCATGGAAGTCGCGAAGAGCATATTATCGTAAGGCGTGGACTCGTTGGCGAAGCGCTTGCCGTCACGGTTGACCTTGAGGAAGGGCTGGCTGCCGATGTTGAGCTGGTAAATCTTGCCAGGCAGGGTTGCGTCGGCACCCTCGCCCTGGTAGCCGGCGACAACACCAGCGGGCACAGCGCCGCGGTCGAACAGCATGGGCGTGGGATCGGCCTGCTTGGAGGCACCGGCCCACAGGCCGCACTTGATACCAGAGCCGTCGCAGAAGGCGTTGTAGCTGGCAGCGGTCATAACACGGCATGCGTCGGGCTGCAGGGCCTGCATCATCACGGGGTTTGCGGGATAGCCGCCGGTGGCAAGCACCACGTAAGGAGCGTCGATCTCGATGTAGCCATCTTCACCCTTGAAGATGCCGCCCGTCACCTTGCCGTCCTCATGCACGAGGCGCACGAGCTCGTAGCCGAACCAGATATCGTCGCCCTGGGCCTGAATATGCTCGAGGAGCACGTCGTTGCGCGTCGGGGGCTGGTAAGGCACGACCCAGCTGTGCTCGCACACGGGCATGACGTACTCCGTGCCACCCGTGGCATGCTCGCCGGGATCTGCCACAGAGCAGACCTTGCCAGCAGCGGTGAGCATGGGATCGATCCAGTCCACAACCTCGGCGGAGTTGTCGATCCACATCTTGATGAGGTCGCGATCGCACTTGCCCGAGGCGTAGCGGCTGATCTCGTTGAGAACCTGCATGCGATCCATCTCGCGGATCTGGGTGGAGTATGTGCTGTTGATGACGCCGAGATACTCGCGGCTCTCCGTGACAGACTGAGCACGGTCCACAGCGATGAAGTTGAGGCCCAGGTCGCTGGCCGTGGCGGCAGCAGCCAGGCCGCCGTTGCCGGCGCCGCCCACGATAAGGATGTCGCACTGATACGTGGCGACGATGTCAGCAGCGTCAATCTGGGGCTCCTCGCCAAGCCATGCGGGGTTGGGACCAGCCTGGACAACGGTGTTCTCAGCGGTGCGTGCGGCAACGGGGGCGACAGCGGCCTGATCAGCCATGGCGGCACCGGCGAACATGCTGGCGCTGGCAAGGCCGAAGGCGCCGAAGGCAGATCCAGTAACGAAACTACGACGATCCATGAGTGCGTACCTTTCTCACTGGTGTGTGCCCCGAGCGTCGCTCGTCCGGGGCGTTGGACGTTTTCCAGTATGCAAACGACCGTCTTGCAATGCCCCACCCTTCAGGTGTAGGCTTCGAACACACCAGGTAGATTGTTGTTTTCTAAGACCATCCCACCCAAGCGGTATTGCATGGGCACACAGGGAACGTACGTGAGGCGGATACCACACATGGGCAAACGGCACACATTCGACACTCCCATACCGCAGGGGTGGGCGTTTTTGCGTTGCTTTGTTGCGTGCACGCTGACATTTGCCACAGTCGTCTTCTTTAACGGAACACCCGCCACGCAGCCTGGGCAGGTGATCGATGCCTCGCACATCAAGGCAGCGCGCGACATGTCGTGCCTTGCAGGCATCGCCGCGTTCATCGCCCTCATGTTCGTTGCCCGCCACCGCCCGCAATCCTTGCACCCCGTGGCGCTGAGCGTGGCGGCCGTCGTGTTGGGACTTATCGGTCATGTCTTGGGCTTAGTCTCAGCCAACTTGAATGTACATGCATTTCTTATACCTGGAAGCTGCCTGATGAGCATCGCAACCGCCTGGACAACGGTACTGCTGCTGCTTGCATGCTCCTCCTTGAACCTGCAGCGGGTATGCGTATGCCTAGCTGGCGGCGCCGCCGTGGCCATGCCCCTCACTGCTGTCATCGGAAACGCAGGCACTGGTCCGATCATCACAGCAGTGGACGCCGTGGCCTCGGTCGCGGCCGTTGTTTTGATCTTGCCGATCGCCATGCCCTTTTTCTCCCGCCTGGCAAGCGTCGGCGCACCCACCGACCGCGAGGTCTCGCACCCGGCGGCATTCCTTCCCTTGGACCACTGCCTCTACGTGTACATCATCGTCTTCAGCTTCGCCTACGGCCTGGCCGTGAACATCGCACAGCCCTCGGGACAGGCAACTCCCTTCGCCCTCGCGGCGGCGGTCCTGCTCGTCGTGGCGATATGGGCCCTGCGCTCGAAGGCCCGCCCGAAGGCAGACCTGCTCTTGTTGCTGTCGCTCTGCCTCGTGGTGGGCGGCTTCTCGCTCGTGCTCATCGGAGACATGCGGTGCGAAACCCTCGCCCAGTCAACCCTTCTTGCGGGCTATATGTGCTTCTACCTGCTCACTTGGTTTGCGCTGTGCGCCGTCGCCACACGCAGCGCCGCCGACGCCATCCCCGCCATCTGCTGGGGCAGCGCAGCAAACTACCTGGGCATCCTCGCTGGCGCCATCATCACCGATGTGTTGGCGGGCGTCTCCGATACGGCGTTTGCCGTCAAGCTTGTCATCGCCGCCGTGCTCACGTTCACCGCGGCTTACGTCACGGCCACTCAGCGCTCCACAAGCCTTGACGCCACCATCGACGGCATCGAGCCCGACACCTCCTCTGTTGAGGTGCGCTACATCGACCGCCTCGACGCATGCTGCGAGCAAGTAGCCGAGCAGGCAGGCCTTACCCAGCGCGAACGCGAGATTCTCGCCCTGCTCGCCCGCGGCAACAACGCCCAGCACATCCAGGAGCAGCTCTCCATCTCGCACAACACCGTGAAGTACCACGCCCGAAACGTCTACCGCAAACTCGATGTGCACAGTCAGCAGGAGCTCATCGACCTGCTCGCTGAGAAAGCCTAGGCGCGCGATACCACCCGGCATCGCGTAAGCCACACCCCATAAGGAGGCCGCGCCATCGCCCTTTCGCACGGCTCAAGCCCAGCGGCCGATAACCGACGAGGGGGATGCTCACTGTACGCTGCGCCCTCACCCCCTCGCCTTAATCGCATGCTGTTAATTCTGTCTCATCGTCTGTACGCGTTCCGGCCCGCCTACAGCTGCACGCCCTCCCAGTAGCGCAAGCGGGAACGCCAGGCAGCATCGCACATCACGCCCAAACTGTCACACGCAGCAGGACCGGGATTCACCTGCAACCTCAATTGAAAAACCGACCCGCTCCTATTTGACTTGCACAAGACGGTATCCGCTTCCCCATTCCGTAAGGATGTATCGCGGGTTGGCGGGATCAGGCTCAATCTTCTCGCGCAGGTGCCTAATGTACACCGGGATGTTGATGGAAGTACCGAGATACTCCTCTCCCCAGACGCCACGCACGATGTCCTCCTTTGTAAGAACATCCCCCGCATGCCTCGCCAGAAAGACGAGAATCTTCAACTCCTTGGGTTTGAGATCCAAAGGGCGGCCATCCAACGATATCAACCCGCGCAACAGATCTATTTCAAGCCCTCCCGTACGCACGGTCCCAACCGCAGAAACGGATCGCATTCCCGCCCGGCGAAGCAAGGCGCGGACGCGCATTAAGAGCTCGTCGATTCCAAACGGCTTCACAAGATAGTCATCTGCACCACACTCAAAAGCTGCGTCTTTGTCCGAGAGATCCCCTTTCGCGCTCAAAACAAGGATGGGCACGCAGCTGCCAGTAGCCCGCAGAGTACGTATGACTTCGAACCCATCAATTCCCGGCATCATGACGTCCAACACGACAAGATCGGGAACCAAGTCGCGGCAAATGCGCAGGGCCTCCTCCCCGTTTTCAGCCTCCACACACGAAAAGCCCCCTGTCGTCAGCATGCCCACAATCGCCTTGCGAAGACTCGGCTCGTCATCTACAACCAGAACCGAAGAAATCTGCTCCATTTCATTCCTCCCCATCACCATCTGGGCAAGCGACGGCCGGCAAATGCACATGGAACTCACTGCCCCTACCCAGCTCGCTGTTCACCTCGGTATAGCCACCCATACGCTCGGCAAAACCACGCACGATATACAGGCCTAGACCGCTGCCCCCCTGAGATGTTCCCGCCGAGCCCTCGCTGGAAACGAACCGCTCGAAAATGTTCTCCATCTGATCAGGCGCAATACCAATACCCGTGTCAACGACAATGATGTCCAAGCCTTCGTCTGCATACCCGAATGAAAGTCGAACCGACCCTCCGCGTGGACTGTACCGCAAGGCATTGTTTACCAGGTTTACCGTAATGCGTCGCACGGCTTCGCGGTCGGTCATAATGACGGGCACTCCCGGCTCTATTGCAACCTCAAGCTCCACACCGCGGTTCTGCGCTATCGGTCCCATGGTTGAACGCACAAGAGACGCGACATCAACAATGTCGACGGGGCCCATGCTCACACGCAGGGCGCCAGATTCCAAACGCGCTGTGTCCAAAACATTGTCAACCATATCCAGAAGAACCTTACTGTTCATCTGCACCTCGTCGACCAGCTGTTCTTCCCCGTCAGACCTTGGAGTGCCCGAACGTTTCCACAATTCGGTGAACGCGATGATGGATGCAACGGGCGTTTTGAGCTCATGCGACATGATGGTGAGAAAATTCGACTGTGTCTGACTCTCTCCCTCTAAACGCGCGTTCTCCTCAACAAGCGGGCGGGCAACAAAATGACGCGCACCCCACAGGCCGACAAGCGCCAAGCCCACCATGAGGACAACGAAGAGTACGGCGGCACGGACAACATCACCTCCAGTCTGGGCAAGAAGACCGTCCATGGGAATCTCAATCGATACGGCTCCCGCCAAATCTCCCAACGACATGCCTTCTTTAAGATATCCCACTGGGTCTTTTTCGCCGGCAACTTCACCATGGCACTTCAGGCACGACCCCTCGATGAACAAGGCAGAGGCATAGCGAAACATGCCCTCAGACCCCTCTTGCGAAGCCGGCCTCTCGTAATACTCATCATCGCCCTGGGCGAACGCGGCAAGAGCGCGCCGCTCGAACTCGTCGGGCGTATCAGCGACATTGCGTGGGTTATCACGGACATACCGGACAGAGTACGTTGAGCTATCGGAAAACCGCCTGGCAATATCCTTTGCAGCAATAGTGCAATAAACGCCCTTGAAATCATACTCACCGTGCGTGTAGTTCACGCGATCCTCTATAGAGCTCACGTACTCCCATGCCGCCGACGCCTCCGCATTGAGCACGCGTGCCTCAGCAAGAGCTTGACGCTCGGCATTCTTAAAACCAGAGGTAATAGACCAGGCAATGTAAACCCCGAAAGCAACAACGAGCACGCATGCCGTAAGAACAGTAAGGATCACCCATGGCTTGAGTGAGCGTTTTTTGCCGTTAGCCATCCGTGTCCCCCTCGTGTTCTTTCGATTGTGCTCCCGGAAAGCATAGCACCCCCTTAACGACATGCGACCCGCCGCGATCTCCAGACCGGGAGACTGCGACGGGTCACGAAATCATTCCTTGTATTGGTACGCTCTCGACGCCAATGCGCCTTTCGGCGGCAGGCGATGAGCATACAAAGAGCCGCAAACTATTAGCCAAGCATTGCGAGAATGTCATCCATCATGACAGTGGCGCGCTCGATATAGTCCTTGATCATATCGGGGTTGTGAGCAACTTTCTGACCCTTAATTTCCGAACCGCCATCTGCATAGCGAACGTACCAAGTTGCACGAGTATATGTATCGCGGGCCTCTTGCAGCACGCTCTCGTCAACATCGCCATTCGCGGTCGCTTGCGCGATTAAATCATGCGCCTGGGTCTGCTTGTCATAAAACACCGCTTCGAGATCGGCCACTTCCTTCTCCGCATCAAGCACGAAGCTCTTCATGGCTTCCGTGTCCTCAATGCCCTGGGCGGCATGGCAGGTCAGGCAGAACTCCAGCGCCTCCTCGTTCTCAATCGGCGTAGAAGACGCATTGTGCGAGACATATGCGTTGCCCTCGTCGTTAGTTTTCTGGGGCATATGACAATCGGGGCAAGTCAGACCGAGCGAGCCGTGCACACTGCCCTGGAGAACCTCAAGCTCAGGATGGTTCGCTTGGAAGGTTGCAATGCCGGTTTGCTCGTCGACGGGCATCTCGTAACCGTCTTCAAGAGCAGCCTTCATGAGGGAGTCCGGATCGGTACCGTACCGATATGGATCGCAGTCCTCGACCGCAACCTCACCGGATTGGATCTTCTCCATCAGCACCCCACGACCATAAATAGCACCCATAAAATTATGGCATTGCCCGCAAGCTGCAACTTTGGGGTCAACTTCGTCAAGCAGACTCGTTCCGAACACGCTCGCCACGGCCGCACCATACGTCAGGTCAGCGCCAGGCACGCCGTCCTCATGGCACAAGGCACACTCCCACCAGTCAATCTGATCGGAATACTCATCCCAAGGTTGAGAAAAAGCCTCGGGGCCCATCTCGTTATACAAGTTAGTCACCATGGTCGACTTGCAGCTTGCGCATGCCGTGCCAAACTTCGCCGTCATGGAGGCGTTCGCGTTCTGCACGTTCGCATACAGCATTGAATGCGAGTGAACCTTGCCGTCAGCTTCCACTTCGTCCGCACCGCTGAAGAACGAGTCAACCACGTCAGGATAGACGCTCCACCATTTTTCCCAGCTGGTATTGGGAGTCTCCAAGGCAACGCGAGCAACCTCCTGTGCCTGACCCTGTTCATTTGCTGTGGTATCGGCATATGCGCCAACAGCAAAAACCGTCCCCATTGCCGCGGCCGCGACGACACCAGCGGTAAGCATCTTCCTTAAATTCATGAGAATCTCCTCCCCAATACCTTGTAGCACCACACCTCTTAATGAGTAATTCTATTGCGCCGCGCTCTTGTGGCATATTTGTATTCAATTGCAAAGTATTGCCGCCAGACAATGTTTGTGAAGGAGCAAGACCGATCGCAATCGAGTTACAGAAGGTCAAGCCAAAGGGAGGGCTTTCCGTCCTGTGAATAACCACCTGCTGGCAAGCACGGTCAAACTGATTGCGCGATAATACCGCCTGTCAATCTCAATTGGGAAGGCAGGTATGAAATATGAGCGATGAGAGCGGCATCACGGAAGGCGCAGTCGAGGCGTGGCATGCGGCGCTGGGGGACTTTGCGCCCTACACGGTTGCGCGCAACGCGGCGACCTCGGCAGGCGTGAGGGCGGCGGCGAAGAACCCCCTGCCCTACCGCGTGTACCACGACACGTACTCGGTGAGCCTCACGCCCACCGGCGACGTCACCAACCAGCGCAAGAGCGGCCGCTGCTGGCTGTTCTCGGCACTCAACGTGGTGCGCGACCGCATGATGAGCACGCTGGGAACCACAAAGCTCGAGCTTTCCCAGGCCTACCTGCAGTTTTGGGACAAGCTCGAGAAGAGCGCGTCTTTCCTCGATGAGATGATCCGCTTAGCTGACAGGCCCATCGACGACCGCGAGGTGGTGTACTGGCTGCAGGAACCCGCAAGCGACGGCGGCTGGTGGGACGCCGCCGCGGCGCTCATCGACAAGTACGGCGTGATGCCCAAGGCCTGCATGCCCGACACGGCCAACTCCCAGGCGACCTCCGACATGGACGAGGTGCTCTTCCGCAAGCTGAGGCAATGTGCCATGGAGCTGAGAGCCGCCGCGGCCAAGGAGGCCTCGACCGAGGAACTCGCCAAGATGAAGAACGCCATGCTGGCCGACGTCTACCGCATCCTGGCAGTGAGCCTGGGCGAGCCGCCCGCACGCTTCACCTTCGAGTACGTGGCCGACGCGCGCAAGAGCGAGAAGGCCGAGACGGACAGCCCGGACTCCCCCGCCCCCGGCTCGCCTGAGGCCCTCATGGCCAAGAAGGCCAAGGATGGGCAGCCCGAGAACTTCACGCGCATCGAAGACGTGACGCCGCAGGAGTTCTTCGCCCGCTACGCTAGCGTGCGCATGTCCGACTTCATCAACCTGGGCAACGTCCCCGGCCAGACGCGCCCCTACGGCTCCATTCTGCAGCTTGAACACCAGGGCTCGATCGCCGGCGTGCCCATCCGCATGCTCAACGTGCCGTTCGAGGTGCTCAAGGACGCCGTGATCGCCCAGCTCAAGGCCGGCCACCCCGCATGGATGGCCTGCGACGTGCTCAAGAACATGGACCGCTCCGACCCCGCCGGCCTGCTCGACACCGAGACGCTCGACTACGAGGCGCTCTTCGGCATGCCCTTCGGCATGGACAAGGCCACGAGCTTCGACGCACGCGAGACCGAGCTCAACCACGCCATGACGTTCCAGGGCGTCAACCTCGACGCCGACGGCAAGCCCCTCGCCTGGCGCGTGGAGAACAGCTGGGGCAAGGACGCCTGCAAGGACGGCTACTTCGTCATCACCGACCGCTGGTTTGACGCCTACGTGGGCCAGGCCATCGTGCACCGCGACTACGTGCCCGCCGACATCGCCGCCGCCTGGGACGACCCCGCCACGCCCGTCGTGCACATGGACCCCTGGTCGCCCATGTTCGGGCTCAGCGACTAACGACGCGTCAAACAAGCAGGCCAGCCTGCCTATACGCCGACACGACAACACGCCAAGGCCGTCGACTCCGAGATGAAGCATGCACAGCGGGGCCGGCGGCCTTCATGTAGCGGCCGACGCAGCCGCAAACCTCCCGGCGCAACTGGGCGGCACAGCCGCGCCAAGGAAGCGACTATTGTGAAGACACCGGGCCGTCCGATTGTCTTTCGCGTCAATGGGGCAAAATTCATCACGCAATGCGAGCGGCTCCAGACTCGGCCCGCTCGCTCTATTTTTTAGCTACTCAGAAAGGAGTTCCGCCGTGGCAGCGTCTATCGCAGCTGTGTATCGTCATCTGCGCCGCATCAACTCGCTGCGCGCCCACAGGACTCCCCTTTTTCTGACGGCTTCCCCTCAGCTCTCCTCGATGCTCATCTGAGTTTTCCGGACCAACCCACATCTCATATAAGAAGAGACGAGCGCCGCAACCCACGCGGCTTTGTCTTTCTTGCACCCCGGACACACTCAGCATCATCAGAGGAGCTCATCGCATGTCGCAAACAACTGAAAACCAGAGCCTCGCGCCCGAAACGGTCGCGCCCGCAACGGCCGCCGGCACTGCGCCGCACGGTGGCGTTACCGCAGCTCAAATCCGCACTGTGGGCGTCGTCGTTCTCGGTGCCTTCCTGGCGCTGCTCAACCAGACCGTCATGTCGCCGGCGCTGCCCGTCATCATGGCTGACTTCGGCATTGAGGCTGGTACCGCCCAGTGGATCATGTCCATCTACCCTCTGGTCAGTGGCATCATGGTGCCCATCTCCGCCTTCCTCATCGACCGCTTCTCCACGCGCGCGCTCTTTTTCAGCGCAACCGGCGTGTTCGCGGCGGGCACCCTTTTATGTGCAATCGCCCCAAGCTTTGCGCCCCTCATCGTGGGACGCGTACTGCAGGCCGCAAGCTCGGGCGTGCTGTTGCCCCTGGTAGCCGTCGTGCCGCTGCTTGTGTTCCCCGTTGAGAAGCGCGGCACCGCCATGGGTCTGGCCGGCATCGTCATGGCTGCCGGCCCCGCTGTGGGCCCAGTCGTGGGCGGCGCGGTCATCGACTCGTTCGGCTGGCGCGTCATGCTCGGAGCCATCGTGCCGCTGGCACTCATCGTGCTTGCCTGCGGCGTCGTCTTCCTCAAGAACGTGGGCGAGCGCAAGAACCCGCAGCTCGACGTGGCCTCCGTCATCCTCTCCACCGTCGCTTTCGGCGGCCTGCTCTACGGTTTCTCGAGCGCCTCTTCGCTGGGCTGGACAAGCCCGATCGTCCTGGTCAGCATCGTCGCCGGCATCGTCTGCCTCGCGTGCTTCGTGCGCCGCAGCCTGCGCATCGATAACCCCCTGCTCGAGCTCTCCACGCTCAAGACGCCGAGCTTCCGCACCGCCGCGCTCGTCGTCACGCTCATCAACGCCGCCTGCCTCGTCACCAACACCACGCTGCCCATCCTGCTCCAGACTGCCTTGGGTGCCAGCGCGTTTGAGACGGGCATGGTCATGTTGCCCGCCGCTGCCGTGGGCATCGTGCTGAGCCCGGTGGCAGGCATGGTGTTCGACCGTTTCGGGCCGCGCGCCATCTCCGTTGCAGGCCTTGCGCTTATGACGGTCGCCCTCTTCATGTTCTCCGGCGCCGATGAGCACATGTCGGTCGTGACGGCCGCCGTGCTGTGCGGCATGCAGGCCTGCGGCCAGTCCATGGCCAACATGCCCGTGAACACCTGGGGCGTCAACGCCCTGCGCGACGACCTTATCGCCCACGGCAACGCCATCGCCAACACCGGCCGCCAGGTGGCCGGCGGCCTGGCCACCGCGCTCATCGTGACCGCCATGACGGGCGTCACCTCTGCCCAGATCGCAGGCGGCGCCGAGGTTGCCGCCGCAACGGCCGCTGGCGTGGGCAGCGCCTACTTCATCTGCGGCTGCATCGGCGCCGTGGCCCTCGTCTTCGCCATCTTCTGCGTGAAGCACCCCAAGCACCCGGCCAAGCAGGCAGCGTAAATGACACAACGGGGCGGGTGCGCAGTAGCCACTCGCCCCGTTTTCATCCCCCAAACGCAAATGGGCCCTCCCACGCCAACGAAACCGCGCGGGAGGGCCTTACTCGCTGGCACAAAGGAACGGGTGCAGCGTGTCATCCAAATATAAGGGAGATATCGCCGCATTTTTGGGGTTCTCCAGCCGCCATGACAACGACATGGAGCTCACCTTGGGTGTTGAGACC
Organism: uncultured Coriobacteriales bacterium; assembly: GCA_902464015.1. Lineage (GTDB taxonomy): Bacteria > Actinomycetota > Coriobacteriia > Coriobacteriales > UMGS124 > UMGS124. The sequence goes on from CABQHM010000041.1 coordinate 31,777, forward strand.
CTTGAAAACAAGGTTCATTCAACACTTTAAGCCTTAGGAAACAATGAATAAGTCCCCAGAACGGTCCCGCCGAGGTCGAGACGGTCGCATGGGGTGTGGGCACCCTGTCTGCCGATGACCCAATAAATGGCAATCTACCTGCTGTTATGATACAATATCGCCATCATCCCCGACGATTCGGAGGCACCCGATGGCACCTGCGCAGCCCACGTTCTCGGACCTTGAGGCAAGCTCGGGTCGCGTCACCCGCCGCAGGAGGTTCCTGGCCCTCCTCGACTCCAAGATCCCCTGGGGCG
>CABQHM010000042.1 GCA_902464015.1 uncultured Coriobacteriales bacterium
GGCGGGGGCGTCGGTACATGAGACGCACACAAATTGAGGAAGAATAGTTGTTTTAGGCGTCTTTCCCGCCCACATGGCGGGGATACGGGGGCTTCGGGCCGGCCGCCGCCGGCCGTGCAAGCCCACCTATAGCGTTAGCGACCCACACATATATGTTGCGCTCGAAGCCGGGAACCGCAACGCAGGGAGCACCGACAGACCATCGCCTCTCCCGGCCCGGCGGCACCCGGGGTAATCGGCTCCGGCACTAGCCCGCCCGTCAAAAACGAAAGCGGCCCGCCTCCTATTGCAAGGAAACGGACCACACTAAATGCAGGAATTACTTATGTTGGCGCAAATCCATCCGCCCCGCTGCCTTTACTCCTGCGCAGGCTCCGCGACAAGGTCCTTCTTATACATGAATACATGCGGGGCCCCGTCGGCGGGCTCGCCCGTGGGGGGCATGGGGTAATCAGCAGAGAGCTCGACATCGGCCACACGCGTATATCCGTGGTTCTCGTACCACTGCCACGTGCAGGTGGAATCGGTCTGGAGCCAGTAGCTCTGGGTGCCAAGATTCTCGAGCCTCTTCTGGAACTCGGCCATCAGAGCCTTGCCCACGCCATGGGAGCGATACTCGGGGTTCACGACAAAAAGTTCGAGCTCGGTGTCTTCGCCGCGCGCTTCACCGGCTGCGTCGATGAGCATCTGTCCACGCTCGCCAAGCTGCAGTTCATAGGTGCGGGCAATTCGGGCAGGCTGGGCACCGTAACGCAGCGTCTCGGAGGCCTTCTCATATACATCTTTCCAAACAAAGGCATCCTTGGGCTCAGGCAGGCGCGCCGTGGAGGCAAAGGCAATGCCGACGAGAACCGGGTCGTAGTTGGTACCATCGTCGATGGTCGCCACAAGGCGAATGTTGCTTGCACGGAGTACACCAGCAAAGTCCATGTTTGCCTGGGCGGTTTTCTGTTCGTCGGTCAGGCCATCGAACAACCACTCGGGGGGCATGATGTACGAAAGCTGGCTGAAGTCTACGCTCGTAAAATCACGGACACGCAGGATGGGATCGTGGGGCTGCTGGACCTCCTCGCCGGGGACACCCGTCTTGCGGGCCTCCTGCTTGGCCTTGCGGCGGGCGCGGGCTGCTGCCTTGGCCTTCTCATCCTGCTTGGGGCGAGGCTTTCCGGACTTGGGCCCACGGCCAGAAGCGGCTCCAGAGGCAGAGCGGGGCTTGCTAGACTTGGATCCATGACCGAAGGCAGAACCAGAGGCAGAGCGGGACGCACCCGAGGCGCCGCGCTGGAAAGACCTGGGCCTATTCTCACTCGACATATATACACTCCTTGGATGTATCGAAGCCAGTTGGTATCTTAAACGGGAACATGATACCCCCTTGAAAGCCTGCGGGCATCAGCCATGACAGGCAGCACAACAGTTCGCACGAACGGGGTATGGCCGACTCGTGGGCTTTATTCATTCACCGCAAGGTCAAAGAAAACATGAGGGTACTCAACCATACAATAGGACATTTAATTACTGTGTTCGTGTCCTGCCGACGAGTATGCTGGTTGGCAGCGCGCAACATGCGCGACCAAGCGGCCCCTCGTGGTTTCATAGCAAGGGGCTTCGGCATGAGAGAAAAGGGGTTTGAAGATGAGCGTGTACGTTGTGAGCTGGGGCATTGTAAACCAGGGACGCAACATGGAGACTGACTCCATCGTGCATCGTACCCTGGACGAGGCACGCGAAGAGTTCGACCTGATCGACCTCGCAACCGCCGTAAAGGGCCCCCTCGCCAAGATGGCGGCTGAACATGGTTGCCCCTCTTACTGCAGGATTGAGGAAGTTGAGATGCTCGACGAGAAGGAGCATCCCACCAACAAGCTGGCAGATTGGGTGTACGACGCCTCGAAGACCCTCATCGACGAGAAAGTGTCACAGTAAGTGGAAGATAAGATTTTTGCCGAAGAGCAGGCGCATCTCAGCAAGGTCTACGGTCAGTTGCAGGAGCTCGAGCGCACGGCCTCCGAGCGCCTTGAGGCAAACCTGGCCGAGATCAGGGAATACAAGTCAAACATGCGCGAGGAGATTGCCCCCGACTTCGAGGGCGACGACCTCTCGATGGAGACGTATGCCAACGTCGCTGCCGCAAACAGCGTGATTGAGTCGTTCAACTTGGCAAACGATGCCGACGTTGAGACCATCAACCGTCTGCGCCTGCTTCTCAAGAAGCCCTACTTCGCCCATATCAGGCTGCAGATTGCCGGAAAGCCCACGGTACGCGACATCTACCTGGGCTCGACCGGCATGGCCGACGAGCTGCATCGCCGCATTGTGGTGGACTGGCGATCGCCGGTGGCCGAGGCTTACTATAACCAAGACATGGGGCAGACCTCGTACTGGGCAAACGGCCGCGAGATCAAGGCCGACCTGCAGCTTCGCCGTCAGTTCGACATCGAACGCGATGTGCTGAAGTGCTACTTCGACACCTCGGTGGCCATTGAGGACCCGCTGCTGCTGGCTTCGCTCACCTCGCAGCGCTCCTCACAGCTTCAGGCCATCACGGCAACGATCCAGAAGGAGCAGAACGCTGTCATCCGTCACGAAAACGTGCCTGCAATGCTGGTACGCGGCGTGGCAGGCAGCGGCAAGACCTCGGTGTTGCTTCAGCGCATCGCGTTTTTGCTGTTCCGCGACCGTGAGAGCCTGCGCGCCGACCAAGTATATCTTGTAACGCCCAACCCCGTGTTTAAGAAGTACATCGCAAACGTGCTTCCCGAGCTGGGCGAAAAGAACCCCAACGCTCTCACCTGGGCAGAACTCATGGAACTCGTGGGTCCGGGCGACCGCTCGCTGGGCGCCGAGACCGCAGCCGAGTCGCTCAAGCGCATCGACGAGGGCCTCAAAACGCTCCAGCTCGAGCCCGAGGACATGCACGACATCGTGGCCGGCGAGCACCAGCTGCTGAGCGCCCAGCAAATTTGGAAGACCGTCGAGCGGTTCTTGGGCAGGACCGGGCCGGGTCCACGCCTGTGCTGCGTGGTGGAAGAAGACCTGCTCGACAAGCTTGACGCACGCATCAACCAGCTTGCGACCAGCGCCGCCATGAAGGACGAGGTCACGACCATGGACCCCGACGAGCAAGAGCGCATTTTCGGTCGGCTCGTCGACCCCAACGATGAGGAGGACGTGGCCGATTGCACGCGCGACTACGTAGAGCAGCTCTGCGCACCTTACGTCGAGATGGTGGAAAACGCCGGATGGCTTCGCCTGGACCGCATCGGCATGCGCATGCTCGGCGCAAGCAGTCTGACGGCCATTGAGTGGCTGTACCTGAAGGTGCAGCTGGCGGGCAAGGTAGACGAGGCCGCCAAGCTCGTGGTGATCGACGAGGTGCAGGACTACTCCGCCGCGCAGCTCATGGTGCTGGCGCGGTACTTCTGCAACGCGCGCTTCCTTATGCTTGGCGATGAGAACCAGGCGATTTGGGAAGGAACGGCAAGCTTCGCGCAGATCGAGGAGCTTTTCAAGGATGTGCGTGGCACCATCGCCACGTGCGAGCTCATGACGAGCTACCGCTCCTCACCCGAGATCACGGCCGTGTTCACCACGCTCATGAAGCGCGACGAGGGCATGAACGTCTCCTCCGTACGCAGGCCTGGTCACACGGTCAAGTTTAAAGAATGCCTGGACGACGAGGAGTACTTCCAGGCATTGGAAACTGCGTTGGAGTCAGGCAGGAACGAGGGCGGCCTGTGCGCCGTGATTGCCGGCAACGGCAGGCGTACCCGCTGGCTCGACCGCAAACTGCGCGATCGTATGGGCGAGCTTGCGCCGCGCCTCATGGACGGCAAAGGCCGCCTGCCCGAAGCAGGCTGCGTATTGCTCGACCTCAAGCTCGCAAAGGGCCTGGAGTTCGACCGTGTCATCGTGGCCGACGCTCAAGCCGACGAATACGGCGACGACGAGCTGTCGAAGCATCGCCTGTACACCGCCATCTCGCGCGCAACGCAGCACCTCACGCTTGTGTCGCAAGGCAAGATGACGCCCTTGCTCGACGAAGCGAGGTCCAATGGCAACTAGCGTTAAGGCTCTGCCCGCATCAACGGGCGGGGTCAAGCTGCCTTATCTGGGTGCCCAGGTGCTTGCGGCCCTGGGCCCCACACAGACCAAACTCACCGAGCGAGCCATCAAGCATATCAAGAAGACGCTGCCCGTGCCCTGCGAGCAGGACATCATCTGGGCCGACGTGACGTTCGGCACGCGCACGCACGGTCTCGTGGTAACAGGCCAGGGCATCTTCTTGAAAGATGGCCCATCAGGCGAAGAGGACGATGACGTGGACTGGTCGCAAGACGACGGCGCGGGCTATCACTACCTGCGCTGGCGCAACTTCGACCCCTCGTTTATAAGCCTGCACGCCAACAAACCCTGTATCGCAGGCATCCCCTGCCAGGATGCTGAAAAGTTTGACACCCTGGCGCGCCAATGCATGCGACTGGCACACGGGTCCGACAAGCTCATGGAAGAAGCTTCTGAAGCTCTCCTTGAGGGTAAGGTCAGGGTCGCTCGAGGTGTTGAGAGCATCTATCGCAAGTCGGCCGCCCTCACATACGCGGATTGTCTTAAATCGCTGAACAGCCCTAGTCAGACAGGCACTTTACGCGCGGTAGAGGTGCCCCTCACCCAGTTCGACGCCGTACTGGAACGCGTGCGCACCGCAATCAGAGCCGGTAAAGTCGCCGGTTGCGACGACGTGCGCCTCGCAGGCATCCTCGTGCGCAAGGGCGCCTTCACCTACCGCCAAGCAATGAACCTCGCAAAAGCAGGGCATATCCGGGGCCTGTCATACGTAGCCCTGGAAGATGCTGTGCGTTACATGGGGGCAAACGGACTCTCTGCCGCAGGGCTCGAATGGCTTTCGGGAAGAGCGGCTGTACGCGGCCTCAACGAGGACCAGGACGTGAGCCTCACGGGCGTTGCCCAGGCGGCGGCCCAAGCAGCCGGCGGCATCGCTGCGGTGACCCCCAAGACCGAACAGGACAATGTGCTCAGCATGACAGCCGACACCGTCATCTCATCCGCCGGTCGCTCAGTGGGCGTCGCAGGAGCACGCGCCATCACGGGCGCCCTGGGCATGACAGCCGGCCCCGTGGGCGCGATTGCGGGCCTCGCGCTGGGCAACATCTGCGGTGAGGCAGTGCCTCAGGCAGTCAACATGGCAAAAGGCCTGTTCATGGAACCCGCCGAGCAGGTGCTGGGCCGCATGTTTGATGCTGTGGTGCGCAATATGGTCTTCGAATATGCCTTTACCCAAGCCGAGCAGGCAGTGCTTGGCGTGTTTCTGCGCAAAGTGGACCCCCGAGCCTACCAGGCTCTTCTCGCCTCGCTACGTAAAAGCGAGACTCAAGAACAAGATATCCGCGGCTTTATCGAGCCGGCATTCGAAGCCGTGCGCACGCGATAAGCTGATAGCGAAAGGACAAAAGGATGCTTACGCTAGACGCATTTGAGAGGGCGGCAACCAAGGTCAAGGAAGTGACGCTGGAGACAAAGCTCATTGAGAGCCCCCACTTCAGCGCCATCGCCGGCAACCGCGTGTTCTTCAAGCCAGAGAACATGCAGCGCACGGGTTCCTACAAGGTGCGCGGTGCCTACTACAAGATCTCGACCATGAGTGACGAGGAGCGTTCACACGGCCTCATTACCGCCTCAGCAGGCAACCATGCCCAGGGCGTGGCGGCGGCCGCGCAGAAGTACGGCGTTCCCGCAACCATCGTGATGCCCGCCACGACGCCGCTCATCAAGGTCGAGCGCACCAAGTCTTACGGCGCCAACGTCGAGCTTGTGGGCAACGTCTATGACGAGGCATATGCGCGCGCTTGCGAACTTGCCGAGGAGCAGGTCCTCACCTTCGTGCACCCCTTCAACGACCTCGACGTTGCCTGCGGCCAGGGCACCATCGCCATGGAGATCTTCCAGGAGCTTCCGCTGGTAGACTGCATCCTCGTGCCGATCGGCGGCGGTGGACTTGCCACGGGTGTTTCCACTCTGGCAAAGTTGCTCAACCCTAAGATTCGCGTCATCGGCGTTGAGCCGGCAGGAGCAGCCTGCATGAAGGCGAGCTTGGAGGCCGGCCACATCGTGAAGCTGCCGAGCGTGAACACCATTGCCGACGGCACCGCCGTGCAGGAGCCCGGAAATCTCATCTTCCCCTACATCCAGGAGAACCTCGACGGCATCATCACCGTCGAAGACGACGAGCTCGTTGTGGCCTTCCTCGATATGGTGGAGAACCACAAGATGGTTGTCGAGAACTCGGGCCTGCTCACTGTTGCGGCACTGCGCCACCTCGACTTTACGGGCAAGAAGGTCGTCTCGGTGCTGTCGGGCGGCAACATGGACGTCATTACGATGTCTTCGGTCGTGCAGTCCGGCCTCATCAAGCGCGACCGCGTCTTCACCGTGAGCGTGCTACTCCCCGACCGCCCCGGCCAGCTTGTGCGTGTGGCCCAGACCATCGCCGACCATAAGGGCAACGTCATCCGCCTGGATCACAACCAGTTTGTGACGACGAACCGCAACGCGGCGGTTGAGCTGCGCGTGACCATCGAGGCCTTCGGCACCGATCACAAGCACGAGATCGTTGAAGCGCTCGAGAAGGACGGTTTCACCCCGAAAATCGTGGGCACGCAGTTCTAGCACAAAAGGGGTCGACGGCATCTGGTCTGGGATTACCAGAGATTACCCGATGCCGTTGGCCCCGCCCCGGCGGGGTGATAGCCGTTTTACCTGGGTGACTAGGGGTTATTACACTTATGCACAATGCCTAATCCTCATCCTTCCAAATGGGTGATGTAAGCAGTTATGAAGACATCTTCACAATCATTTTCCCAGCTAGATAGCGATTTTTAGTATATAGCACTCCTGGGGTGGCGCGTAAAACGCTCGGATGAGGCATTATGCAGTCAGTCAAGCGGACAGGCGCTCAGCAATTTGAGCAACGTACCTGTCAGACCTTGAGCACGCCTCCTCATAGAGCCGACGCGAGCGACCCCCTTGCGCTTGGACGTCCGGCATTCCCCTTGAGCGGCGGATCCCCTGCGGCACTTCCCCCTTACCCGCAGACGAAGGATCCGCCGCATTTTTTTGTTTCGTGACGCAGAATGCAGAACGTCAGGTTCCACACCCATTGTAAAAGCGGCTTCTGATGCGCAAGGCGTCCAGGGGCGATACGCGCGGTGCGGGCCTTTGGCCTACTGGACGTACGTGAGCCTCCCGGGAACGCAGCGAACGCGGTTCCGCAGCCTTTAAAAAGCGGGTTCTGATGCGCAAGGCGCGCGATGCCGACGTGCGCGGTGCGGGCCTTTGGCCTACGGGAGTACTCTAGGCATCGCGGAACGCGGCGCATCAGGTTCCGCACCTACTAAAACGCGGGTTCTCACGCGCAAGGCGCACGGAGCCGATGTGCGCGGTGCGGGCCTTTGGCCTACTGGAGTACTCTAGGCATCGCGGAACGCAGCGCATCGGGTTCCGCTTCCCACTAAAACGCGGGTTCTCGTCCGCAAGGCGTCCAGAGGCGATGCGTACTGGAGTACGTGAGCCTCTGGAGAATGCAGCGGACGAGGTTCCGCAACTCACTACTTGCGGCCTTGCTCTACAAGATCGAGAAGCTCGGACTTAGTATGCACGCCGATCTTCACATAGACATGTCGGATGTGGGACTTCGCCGTATTGAATGAGACACCGAGATCGTCGGCGATAAAGGCAATCGTGCGACCCTTGGCGAGAAGGAACAAGACCTCTGTCTCACGCTGCGACAAGCCAAACCGAGCCGCGATATCCAAACAAGAGCGCGTCCACGTACCCGCACGATCCGATCCGCTCGCCTGCGCATCGTCCCCGTCTTGTTCGAATGGCACGGATGCACCTCTAGGAGCGCCATTATCTCCATGTACGGCGACGTTTAGAGCGTCGGTGACACCAGCAAGGCCTCGACCAATCTGAGCGTCCTGCGCGGCGCGCTTACCCACCATGCGCAGCACCATTCCCACCGCACGGTCATTGAACACGAGCATCGACACCACAAGCAGCGCAAGCACCATTACGCACGAAACGACGAACATCGAAGTGGCGTCGAGCATTTCGTGACCAGCCAGTTGTGATCCCAAAAGCCAACCGGCCGTAGTTCCCAGGGCGGAGGTGCCGCGTCCCAAACCAAAGACACGAACCGCCGGTGCACCCGTCACATATGCCACATGAGCGAAGAGACACCACATGATCATGACGAAGCAGGCATAAGCGATACCGACGAACACGCCACCGGCTTGTCCCGCACCGTCAACGAGCGGCATGACAAGAATGCCCACCGAAGCAAGGATGATAACTGGATAGTAGAGGCGGCTTACGTCGAAATCATTGCCCAGCGTACCAACAAGGACGTAAAGCAGCATGGCCACGAGAGCCATCCCAAATACCACCATGCATCCCCTGTCATCAAGAACATTCGTGGCCTGGGTCAATGCAGAAAAGCCGCGCGTGACTCCCACAACGACCGAAAACACCGCAATGGCAAACATGAGTCGCAAGAAGAACCCGCGCGGTAAAAGATGGTCGTGCGACTCAACAGGCTCTTCCATCGGGGCATCACCGGCCGGCGTCAGCGTACAAAGCGTCGCCCCCAGCGGCAGCAAAGCCATAACGCCGAGTCCAAGATGTTCAGGCAGTCCACGCACCAAGAAGTACATGAGCGAAGCCGCGACAAAGGCAGCCGCGGCATTCATGGTCGCACGACGAGAGCCAACCGAGGCATACTCCATGCCCATGCGCAAACACACCCACGCTGTCCCCAGGCCAGTGAGAACGCAAAAGAGCAGGAACACAGGATCAAACGCCCCATTGGGAGCCATGATCTTGACGAAAACCGTTGCTGTACCAGCAAGGAGCCCCATTGCAAGCAAAAAAGGCTTGTTCTGCGCAAGCCGAGCAGAGACGGCAGGAAAAGTCGCCGCAAGCACAAGCGTAAGACCAAGCGCAGTCGTGGAGGCAAGGTACATCGTGAAGGTCGTATCTGCATTGGCTCGAATTGAAGCATCAAGCAGGGTTGTACTGTCATAGCACAGCCATATCCAGGCGTAATACAGACCAAAACCAACAAAGCGAAGCGAGGGCCACTGCTCGTCAAGATCGAGCAGAAGACGTGCCAGGGCCGAAGGCCCACGCAGAACTACCTCATCAGTTGATTGTTCGGGCCCCTTGCCCTTGCCATGAGCATTGCCCATTCGCTGCTCTCCCCTACTGCCAGGTACAACCAGCCTGTACCTTCTCTCCCTCAAACGCAAAAGGCCCCGTCAAAGACGGGACCTTTTGAATGCTAGCACACTGAGTTGGCCTTGACGATTAAACGCTCAGCGAACATGTGCTCAATTGTATGCGGTGACCCTCCCACTTGCCAGGAACCGGGTCGGCAACTTGAATATAAGCAGCAAAGTTTAGGCTGCCTTTACGACCTCAGCAAGACTTTCGAGCTGCTCTTTCTCCTCCGCAAGGAAAGCACGTGTGAGCTGGGCAATTCCACGATAATAATCGGTCTTGCAGTGACGCTCGATGTCGGCGATGAAGGCAGGCAGCCAGTTGGCAAGATGTTGGACGTAGAACTCATGCTGCACGCGCACGAGACGGGCAAACTCCGCATTGTCACCCGCGCTCAGGGCATCGCAAGAGCAATCGATGAGCTTGGCCATGAACTGCATCTCGAAGCCAATGTGATCTTCAGGCGTGGTGTTTTCTGCGGGAAGGTCAAGGTCTTCAGAACGATAGAACGACAGTGCCCCGTCGCGGGCGTCCTGCATAAGCAGGTGCTCCTCGCTCGTATAGACACTCTCATAAGGCGGTGCCATGAGCTTGTCGTAGTTGCCAGCTCCCAAGAATGTGTGCGCATAATCCACGGCGATCTCCTGGCGGGTACCGGTGTCGCGATGGCGCAGATAATCGGCGATGAGCGCATAGCCATGGCCAAAGGCGTCCTCTCCCACAGGGAAGTTGGCTGCGGCCATGGCCTCAATCTGCTCGGAGGTAGGCTCCCACAGATAGACGCCCGCCAAGAAGCTGTAGAAGCCGGCACGGTCGGCGCCAGAAGTGATGATGTCGTCTTTTGTCTGCTGATCCATGTCGGCTTCTCCTTAATCCATCGCTACTTGGCTACGAAGCGCTGTGGCAAGGCGCGCAAGGGCGATGTGTACTGGACGTACATGAGCCCTTGCGGAACGCGGCCACAGCGCTTCTCGTGCTTAATAGGTATTCTCTTGCCAGGCGTTCTCACCATGCATCGAGGTGATGATGTACTTGGTGAGAGGGGCGTTGCCTGTATCGGGCAGCGTGTGAATCTGATCCTCGGAATACTTGGCGAGCTCCTTGGAGACATCGGACTCAGGGTCGTCGAGGTCGCCATAGAAGCGGGCGCCGGCAGAGCAGCTCTTCACGCACGCAGGGAGCTCGCCCTTGGCCGTGAGGTCATGGCAAAGGTTGCACTTCTCCACAACGCCGGTCTGCTCGTTATAGCAGCGCTGACCATAAGGGCAGGCCTGCATGCAAGCCTGGCAGCCGATGCACTGCTCGGAGTCGATGAGGATAACGCCGGTCTCCTCGTCGCGGTAGGTGGCGCCGGTGGGGCAAACCTCGAGGCACGGGGCGTTCTCGCACTCCTGGCACATCGTAGGCAGCGGGTAGCGCACCATGTTGGGGTACTCACCGACGGGACCGACAATCTTCACCTTGTTCCAGGCAAGACCCAGGGCCACCTCGTTTTGCATCTTGCAGGCCACCTGGCAGGCGTAGCAGCCAGTGCAGCGGTCAATGTTGACGACTATGCAATTACGCGCCATAGTCGAACACCTCCTCGGTAGGATCAGAAGCCTCAGGCATCCACACCGCGAACTGAGACGGCTCGGTCCAAATCTTGTCGCAGATCTCATCGGTGGACGGAGTCACCTTGACGGTAAAGCCACGCAGCGTGTAGGTGCCGTACTCGGGGTTGTAGGGCGGGTCGTTCTTGGTAAGGACGTTGATGTTGAACGCCTTGTAAGCCTGAGCCGGGTCGTCGGAATCAAGCAGCTCGGGTGCCCAGAAACGCTCCTGGTACACAACGCCCTTGGCGATTGCCGTGGTGACCTTGGCCTTGCCGTGCGTCTTGCCGCGGCGGCTCTCAATGTTGACCCACTCGCCATCGGTGATGCCGTACTTCTCGGCATCCTCGGGGTGAATCCAGCACTCAGGCACGGGATAGATCTCGCGCAGGTACGGGATGTTGCGCAGCGTACCGTGGTGGTACATGGGCAGACGGCCCTCGGTGAGCACGAGCGGGTACTCGGTGTCGGTCAGAGGGCTCTCAGCAGGCTCCTCGTAGTAGCACAGGGGCTCGTACTCGACGCTAGCAGGCTCGACCACGAGGTTGGCTTCCTCGGTGGAGTGCGCCCAGGGATAGCCGGTGCGGCCCAGAATGATGTTGGACTCGCAGTACACCTCAAGCTTCTTGGAAGGCGTGCCGAAGCCCTTGGGCTTACCGGTCTCCTCGTCGGTGTTGAGGTAGACCCCGTAGGTGCGGTACTCCTCGGGAGTGCACCACGTGATGACGCCCTCCTTGCAAGCCTCCTCCCAGGTCATGTCAAGCTTGTTGAGGTGCATGAGCTGCTTTTCGTACTCGTTCTTGTAGAACGGGGCAGTCATGCAGGCGTCGGCGTCGAAAGCGCGAGCCGCGTCGGTGTTGCCGAGCTCGGCGCACTTCTGGACAATCTGGGTCCAGATGATGCCCTCCTCGACGGTCTCGAAAAGGTGGGTGCACGCCTGACGCATAACGATGGTGTTGAGCTGCGGAATGGTGAGGTTGGTCTCAAGCCACTCGGTGCAGGGCAGCAGCATGTCGGCGCACAGCACAGAGAATGCCGTGGGGTACATGTAGATGTGCAGCACGAAGTCGAGGTTAGGCACGACCTCGTCCAGGCAGCTGGAGTTGCCCAGGACGACGTGCTTGTTGCCGGAACGCTCGATCCACATATGGATCTGATAGGGGTCGCCGTCCTTCATGGCCTTGAACACATCGGGAATGAAGGCCATATCCCAGCACATGAGGCCCTTGTGCTCAACGTAACCGCAACGCTTCATGACCTTCTCGGTGGAGAGGAGGCGCGGCGTGTTGCCCAGCTGGTCACGGCAGGGGGCGTTCTTGAAGCGCTGGAGCATCGTGCCGGGCTTCTCGACATTGCCCATGAGGAACTCGAGGTTGAGAGCGGCCAGAGCGCACTGCTGCGACTGGGCATACTGGTCGATGGCCACGCCCTGGAGGATGCCAGACTGGCCCTCGGGATCGGTGTAAATCTCAAGCGCCTTCTCGATCTGGTCGGCATCGAGCCAGCAGATCTCAGCGGCCTTATCGAGCGTGAACTCCTCGACAGACTCGGCGAGCAGCTGGCCGCCGGTCTTGCAGCTCATGCCGTTGACCTCGTACTCACCGAAAAGCGCAGGCACGACGCCCTCGTTCATGGGGTACTCGACAACGACGGGCTCGTTCTTCTCGGAATCCCACACGACGTAGTCGGTGTCGGAACCCTCGAGGCCGGCCTCGGTCGCCTTGAGCGTCAGGCGCGTCTCAGGGTTGATGAGGTAGGGCATGTTGGTCCAGGTGCGGCAGAACTCAGCGTCATACTTCTCGTTGTCGAGAATCCACTTGGTCCAGGCCATCAGCAGGGCGGCATCGGTACCAGGGCGAATGGGAAGCCACACATCAGCCTTGGCGGCATCCATCGTGAAACGCGGGTCAATGACGACCGTCTTGAGGCCCTGGGGACGATTGCGCAGCTCGGTGAGGGCGCGACCGCCAGTGGCGACGGAGGAGTTCGAGGGGTCGGTGCCCCACAGAACCAGGCTCGTGACGGCAGAGTCGGTGTAATAGTAGTCCCAGCCGTTGGAGTCAGAGAACGAGAGGTTGTTGGGCTTGCCTGCGCCATAAGCAAGAAGCGAGGCACCCATACGGGGCAGGTAGCACTGAGCGCAGCCAGGCTCCCAAACGTTGGGGGTGTTGATGGCCTCGCCAAAGCGCTTGACGTTGGAGAAGTGGGGGTTGCCGCCACCGCCGGTGGAAACCGAAATAGCCTCGGAGCCGTACTTGTCAGAAACCTCGTTGATGCGAGTGGCGATATCGGTCAGGGCCTCATCCCAGGAGATGCGCTCCCAGTCGTTGCCGCCGCGCTCGCCCACGCGACGCATGGGGTACTTGTTGCGGTTGGGATGATAGAGGGCCTGAATGCCGGCCATACCCTTGGCGCACACGCCGCCCATGCTCATCGGGCTCTCAGGGTTGCCTTCGATGCGAATGACGCGGCCGTTCTTGACGTGGGCGAGCACAGCGCAGCTTGCGATGCATGCGCGGCACGACGTCTTGATGATCTGCTCCTCGTCGGCCTCCTCGGCACGGGCGGGGTCGGCCTTGACCAGGTCGCTAGACACGCCCATACCCAGGGCGGCAACGGCACCGAGCGCCGCGGCACACTTGGTGAACGTACGACGCGACATCGTGGTCTTCTCCATCGTGACCTCCTTCTCGAACATGTTGTGTCCTTCCTCTCTTCTATGACGCCCTGCCTAAAGCGGGGCGTGTTCAACGCGCACCGTGCGCGATTGAAACCAAAAACACAGTCACTCTCCGACACTATGCAGAAAGGGCGGCAATGATGCGTTTGCCGTCTTCCGTGATGTGCCAAGCGTCTGTCCACGCAATGGCGCCAACGTGCTCGAGCTTTGAGATGAAGTAGCCCGCATACACGCGCTTGGGATTGGTGAGAGCCGGGTGTCCCGCCAGGGCGGCCTCCACCGCCTTCAGGCTCGCGCCCTCGTCGGCACATGCGTCAAGAACAATGAGATAAGCCTCGAGGTAACCTTCAGGCTCATCAGACAAAAGACGCTCAAAACGAGCGACGCTGTCAAACTCAGCTAGAATCGCCTCGCCTTGCTTCGTGGTACGCAAAAGGTAGTCGACAGGCTTATCGGGGCCGCCGGTTTCACCAGCAACAGCAGGCATAACGTCTTCTTCTGCGCAAGCATCGGATGGAGAAGAGGCCGCATCAGGAGAAGCCGCCTCGAGATTGCGCTCCTCCTGAGCCTGAACCTCAGCTTCAGGCTCAATCTCAATTTTTTCAATGCCTCCGTCTGCAATCAGAAAACCCAACAACGTGTGCGGCGTCTGCATCGAAATGTCAAATGCGGGCGAGGAAAGAAGCTCTTCCTCAACCTCGCGATACGGACGCTGGTTGCCAGTACAAGCTTTGAGACAGGCGACGTATGCGAGCGTGTTGGCGTGATTGGCTGCAAGACGAGCGCGCAGGGCCGCGGCTGTTTCTTCGGGCGTGCGAACACCCGCAACGGGCCGCGCACATGGCTCATCGGTATCGATTTCCTGCGCCCGATCAAACTGTGCCGTATGCGCCATGTCGTTGTTGTCCCTCATCCGTCTCTCCTCCCCTGGCCGCGCATCTCGTGCACGCAACCCAAGCCACACGGGCTTCAACGTGTTTCTGAGGAAAAATATATGGCTCTGGGCAAACCTATACAGCAGTCAAAGTTGGCGAAAATCTTGGTTGGAGCCATATTCACCAACTATTGCTGCCACCTCGTCAATAGTTGGTGATTTGCAAACAAACAGGCAGGTAAAAGGCTTATTTGCGATTACCGTAGGGCATGTCGTACGTCAAACATCCAACATGTTTTGCCCGTGCATCCATGAGGAAACCACCTTCTCGGCACGCCGCGCGCACATGGCAGGCATACCCTGGATTGCTACATGTTTTCTAGGAATAAGAACTGAAGAGGCGCACATGGCATTACTTGGACTCACTCGCAAACAAACCCTCATGCTCGTGGTGATGATTTTCGGCACGTTCATCGCCGTGCTCAACCAGACGCTGGTGACCCCGGCGCTTCCCTCCATCATGATTGAGACGAGCGTCGACGCTTCCACGGCCCAGTGGCTCACCACCGGCTTCACGCTCGTGAACGCCATCATGATTCCCATCACGGCATTTCTCATCGACCGCTTCTCGATGCGCAACCTGTTCCTCGTCGCCATGGCCATCTTCACGGCCGGCTCTGCCATCGCAGGCTGGGGGCCCAACTTCCCCACCATCCTGGCGGGCCGTCTCGTGCAGGCCGCCGGCGAGGGCGTCATGATGCCCCTCGTGATGACCGAGCTCATGCTCATGTTCCCCGTTGAGAAGCGCGGCACGGCCATGGGTCTGTACGGACTCGTCATCGGCTTTGCGCCGGCGCTTGGACCCACGGCCGCCGGCCTCATCATCGACAACGCCACCTGGCACGACCTCTTCTTCATCGTCGCAGGCCTAGGCGTCGTCATTCTCGTCTTCTCGGCCGTGGTACTCGAGCATGGTCAGGGCGCACGCAAGGACGCCACACTCGACGTGCTCAGCGTCATCACCTCCACGCTGGGCTTTGGCGGCCTGCTTTACGGCCTGTCGGTCATCGGTGGCTCCGGCGTGAGCGCAGCCGCCCTGGTCGGCGTCATCGTCGGCGTTGTGGCTCTCGTCGTGTTCTTCACCCGCCAGCTCAAGATGGAAAAGCCCATGCTGCAGGTGCGTGTACTTGCCAACCGCAAGTTCCTCATCTCCACCATCATCAGCATGGTCGTTCAGGGCGCCCTCATGGCCGCCGGCATCCTCGTGCCCATCTACCTGCAGTCCCTGCGCGGCATCTCGGCGACCACGTCGGGCCTGGTGCTGCTGCCCGGCGCCATCGTCATGGCGCTCATGGGCCTTGTGGCGGGACGTCTCTTCGACAAGCGCGGTCCGCGCATGCTGAGCCTTATCGGCACCGGCGTTTTGACCCTCACGACGTTCTGCTTTGCGCTGCTGGGAGACTCCACGCCCGTCTCGTGGATCTGCGTGCTTTACACCGTGCGTCTTTTCTCGCTGTCGCTTGTCAACATGCCCATCGGCACCTGGGGCATGAACGCCCTGGACAACAGCCTCATGAACCACGGCACCTCGGTGAGCAACACGTTCCGCCAGGTCGCGGGCTCGCTGGGCACCGCCATTATCGTGAGCGTCTCCACTGCCGTGACCAACTCCTCCACCGGCATGGACCCCGTACACGCAGGCATCCACGGCACGAACATGGCCTTCGTCGTCGCAGGCTTCATGTGCCTCGCGGCCTTCATCCTCACGCTTGTCTTTGTGAAGGACAAGCCCGGCGAGGCAGCCTCTGCCGACCCCACGGGCGAGCGCCGCAGCATCCTCGAGTCCATCATGCGCCGCGATGTGTACTCCCTGCCGGCCAACGCAACCGTGCTCGATGCCCTGCACCTCTTTGTTGACAAAGGCATCTCCGCAGCCCCGCTCGTGGACGAGAACGGCCGCGCTCTGGGCTTCGTGTCCGACGGCGACGTGATGCGCTTCCTGTCCAAGCGCACTGCCACCGTGGTGGACCCCATCGTCATGATGTCGCAGACCATCAGCAAGACCAAGGAGGGCGAGGGCTTCAACGAGGTGCTCGACGCCCTGGTCAAGCTGCCCGCCAAGGAAATCGGCACCAAGGGCATCATCGGCGTGGACATCCATGCCGACCTTCCCGAGGTATGCCGCGTGCTCGGCGAGAACCATCTCAAGAAGGTCGCCGTCCTCGACGAGGGCCAGGTTGTGGGCGTCATCAACCGCTCCGACATCGTGCAGTGCGCCATGGCGCGCTACGTGGAGAGGGCCGAGTAGCCGAAGGGCTCCCGAGGGGGCGCCAGGTTCTTCCCGTGCTCAAACAGTTCCTAAAAGAAGGGGCCCGCGAGGGCCCCTTCTTTTAGGAAAACTGCGCCGGGAAGAACCTGGCGCCCCTTGCGCGTCTATGGCACGGGTCAGGCCATGCAAGCACAGGGTCTATGCAGCGTGCGGTAGTGTCGCAAGCGTTGGCGTAAGGCCCCGCTCTGATGGAAGCAGCTTTTCCCCAGCCTTAAACCCGGTGTCCCTTTTATGCCAGGCTGGCCTCGAAGCCGATTTCGCTGACGGCAGCGATGCAGGCGTCGACCGAGTAGCCGTGGCCCTCAACGACGGCCTTCTCGTCCTCAAGCGTGACGGTGGCGGTGGTGACGCCCTCGACGCCCTGGAGCGCGTCGGTCACGCGGGCCACGCACTTGGGGCAGTGCATGCCCTTGACAGCGAACGTGGTGGTCTCCTTCTTGCTGAACAGACCCATGATTGCAATCCCTTCTACTCTCCTTGGCAGGCGTCGAAGCACCTGCACTCTACGTATGTAAGATGCAGGGCGACCGTACCGCCCCGCATCGTGGAACCCATCTTACAAGCAAGAACCCCTATCGTCCCGCCGCCACCTTACCGGCCTCGGTCGAGAGCCATTTGGGCTTCCAGCCGCGCAGGCGAAGCGCATTGCTCACGACACAGATAGAGCTGCAGCTCATGGCAAAGGCCGCAAAGTCGGGCGTGAGCGTGACACCGAGCGGCGTGAGGGCGCCGGCGGCCACAGGAATGCAGATCACGTTGTAGAACAGCGCCCAGAACAGGTTCTGCTTGATGTTGCGCAGCGTGGAGTGCGAAAGTTTGATGGCACTGGCCACATCGAGCAGGTCGGAGCGCATGAGGACCATATCGGCGCTCTCGATGGCCACATCGGTACCGGCACCGATGGCAATGCCGATGTCGGCACGCGCCAGAGCGGGGGCATCGTTCACGCCGTCGCCCACCATGGCGACCTTACCCTGTGCCTGCAGGCGGCGAATCTCGGCGTCCTTGCCCTCGGGCAGCACCCCGGCCACAACCTCGTCGACGCCCACCTGCCTCTGGATGGCTGCGGCCGTACGCTCGTTGTCGCCCGTGAGCATGACGGTCTTGATGCCCATGGCGCGCAGCTCGGCAATCGCGGCAGCACTCGTGGCCTTCACCGTGTCGGCAAGCGCAATAAGGCCCACAAGCTGACCGGCCCAAGCAAAGAAGAGCGGCGTCTTGCCCTGGGCGGCAAGCTCGTCGGCACGCGTTCCCAATCCCGCCAGGTCGATGCGGTGCTCGCTCATCATGAGCGCGTTGCCCGCAAGGGCCTCCTGGCCTTCGGTCGTACAAGCAAGGCCCTGGCCCGACACCTGGCGCCAGTCCTTCACGGGAAGCTTGTCGGTGGCGCGGCTGCCCGCGTAATCCACCACCGCACGCGCCAGGGGATGCTCGCTCTTCTCCTCGATGCTCAGAGCAAGCGTGAGAAGGTCGGCCTCGTCCATGCCGGGGGCGCACACCACGTCGGTGACCTCGGGCGCACCGTGGGTGATGGTGCCCGTCTTGTCGAACACGACGCACGCCACATCGTGGGCGTTCTCGAGCGTCTCGGCACTCTTGATGAGAATGCCCTGCTTGGCGCCGCGGCCCGTGCCCACCATAATCGCAGTCGGGGTTGCCAGGCCGAGGGCGCACGGGCAGCTGATGACGAGCACCGAGATGCCATGGACAATGGCCTTCGTCACATCCATGCCCGTGGCGACGAGCCAGATGCAGAACACGACGACCGCCACCGTGATGACCGCGGGCACGAACACGCCGGAAATGCGGTCGGCGATGCGCTGGATGGGGGCCTTGCTGCTCGTGGCGTCATCCACCAGTTTGATGATATGGGCGAGCGCGGTATCGTCGCCCACGCGTGTGGCGCGCATGCGAGCATAGCCCGAAACAACCACCGTACCTGCGGAAAGCTCGCCCCCCGCAGTCTTGTCCACCGGCACGCTCTCGCCGGTGAGCGCCGACTCGTCGAGCGCGGCCGAGCCGTCGACCACCACGCCGTCGACCGGCACGGCCGTGCCCGTGCGAACGACCAGGATGTCGCCCACCTGCACCTGCTCGACCGGCACCTCACGCTCCCCGCCGCCGTCGCCCACGAGCACCGCCGTCTTGGGGGCCAGGTTCATGAGCGAGGCGATGGCGTCGGTCGTGCGGCCCTTTGCGCGCGCCTCGAAGTACTTGCCCAGCGTGATGAGCGTGAGGATCATGCCGGCGCTCTCGAAGTACAGGTCCATTGCCGCCGCATGCGCCCCGTCCATGTCGCCATGGCCGAGCGCATACCCAATGCGGTACAGGGCCGCGATGCTGTAGAGCGTGGACGCAGCCGCGCCCAGCGCCACAAGTGTGTCCATGTTGGGGGCCTTGTGGATGAGGCCTTTGAGACCGTTGCGGAAGAACTTGAAGTTGATGGCGATAACAGGGATGACGAGCAGGAACTGCGTGAGTCCAAACGTCATCATGTTCTCGTGGCCCAAGAAAATACCCGGCAGGGGCCAGCCGTACATATGGCCCATGTCCAGGTAAAACAGCGGAATGGTAAAGATGAAGCTCACGATGAGGCGGATGCGTACACGCTTTGCCTCGGCCTGGGCGATCTGCGCCGGCGTGGGTCCGGCAGGTCCCTTCTGAGCCGCGGCGCCAGCCGATGCGCCTTGCGCGGCACGCGGGATGGCGCCGTATCCAGCCTTGTCAACGGCCTCGCTAATAGCGGTCAGCACCGCCTCGTCACCCGAGTACGTGACCTCCATGCTGTTCTTGAGCAGGTTGACCACGGCCTTTTTCACACCAGGCACCGCGCTCGTCGTCTTCTCGACGCGAGCTGAGCACGCCGCGCAGGTCATGCCTGTGACGTCGAATACCTGAGTTGCCACTTACCTTCCTCCAAACCTATGAATCAAGTCCATCGCCTCGTCAACAACCTCGTCGTGACCCGCGCGAATCTGCTCAACCACGCACGTCTGCATATGGTTGCGCAAAATCATCTCGCTCACGCGGTGCACGGCGCTCTCGGCGGCAGAAAGCTGCGTGAGGACGTCGCCGCAATAGCGGTTGTCGTCAAGCATCGCTTTCACGCCGTTGAGCTGGCCGATGGCGCGGTTGAGTCTGCGCTGCAAGTCGGCTTGAAACTCTTCGCCGCGCGGCGTTGCTTTGTACTTTGCACAGCAGCATGCCTGGTCCTGACGTTGTTCTTCCTCAGTTGAAACTGCGGCTAGCGACACCTCTTCAGGCATGTCCGCGTGATGCGCGCAACAGCAATCGCTCATTCCATCATCCCGTTCTTATGCGATACACATACCCCCAGGGGGTTTATTGAGCACAATAGTATCCCCGGATCCGAGCAATTGCAAGCAGCTTGTCCCAAACACAGCGCTGCGCAGACTTGCCTGTTGACCAAGCAGGCGTCACGTGAGAACCTTGTCTGCACAATCACGCACACATTTTGGAGGCACCCATGCTTGGACGCATCGCGGGAACCGTTGGAAAGCCCATGAACTTCGAAGGATACGCAGACGACTTCGACAAGGCCATCGTCGCAGTTGAGTTCTCGCTCGACGGGGGCGCCACCTGGACGCGCCACGCAACCGAGGGCGCCGTCCCCGGCAAGCTCCTCACCTGGCATTTCTCTTATACGCCCGAACAAGAGGGGCTCTACCAGCTGCTCGTGCGCTCCATCAATGAAGATGGAGACGCGAGCCCCCTGCCTGACAGCGTTGAATTTGAAGTCTTCGCAGCTAGAGGCTAGAAATCGCTAGTCCGAGTTCTGCTCGATCACGTCGATAAGTTCCTGACGCGAGTGAACCCCGAGCTTGCGATAGATATGGTTGACGTGCGAATTGATCGTGGCCAGCGTGACACCCAAGTCTTCAGCCACACGCGAGGCCGACCGACCCTTGGCCATGAGCACGAGGACCTCCAGCTCGCGGGCAGACAGGCCGTAGTGTCCCGCCACATGCTCGCACTTCTCCCTGAAGCGTGGCGCATGGTCGGGCTCTGGCAGGCTTGCCAGGACGTCGGTACAATCCCTCTCGGTAAACATGAAGGTGAAGGCTACGGCCACGGCGATTCCCAAAACCACCGCAAAGGTCGGCACAGCCGAAGGACCGCCCCATAGCTGCGCAATCGCAATGCCCGCCAGGACTCCGGCCGCCCACACAGCGCGAGCCGAGGCAAACACGACGACAGGGCCAATTCGCAGACCGACGCCTATCTGGTAGGCAACCATGAGCACGACAAGCTGGAAGAAAAACGACCCCACGTCGAGCAGCATATGCGCCAAAAGGTTGCCTTGCAGCAGAAGCGGCGTGCAGAGCACCACGCCCAACAGCATGATGAAGGCGATGCGGTACGCCAGCGAGACACCCCGCGCATCGCGCGCGTCGAACACCGAGACGAGCCACGCCGCGCAGCCAATCTTGAGCATCAGGCCACCCAAATTGGCAAGGCCGGAATAAAAGCCGATAGCTGTGCCTCCCAGCAGCAGGTTGCGAGCCGTCTCCGTAACGCAGACAACTATAAAAAGGCAGGCCGCAAAGCGCAGGAAGAGCCGGCGTGAAGCGGCGTCCACAGCTGGGAGCGCGCTTTCGGGCGAACCGTCATCGAGCGCCTCAGACATCGTGGGCGCATCCACCCCTTCACCCGCCGCCCACCCCCGCGTGAGACGACCGTCAACCCAGAAGCACGCAGCAGAGCACAACGGCAGCAACGACCCCGCAAAGGCGGAGGCCCACGGGCTGATCTGGTCGGTATCCAGGACGTTTGCCATAGGATAGGAAAGCAGGGCCGCGGCAACCACGCTAAAGGCGAGCCCCATCATGTCGCCCGTTTCAAAGAAGCGCACATACCACAACACGAACAGCCCCGCAAATCCGACGCCGACGCCCACGGCCGCCAGATGAATGAGCAGCTCAGACGCAACGGGGAACAGGACGCTCACCGGCCCGAGCAGGCTACTTGCGGCAGAGATGGCAGCGATGGCGACAAATGCAGAAATGCGATGGGCGGCCGCGAATACCGAATGACGGCGAACCACAGCCGCAATGCACACGACCAACGCGGTAAGCAGCGACAACCAACGCAGGTCGTGGAACGGCTCGCCGTATGTCACGGGGTCGGGCAGGGCCACACACAGAACGTTCCACACTTGACACAGTGCAAAACCGACCACGTTGACCCATGAGACGGCGCGTGCAATCCGACGCATGGACGGGCCGCCGACAACCGCGGCCCCATCCTCCCCGATGCCTTCTTGCCTATCAGTCATGCGCCCAGCTCCCCTTTGGCCGCGCCTTATCAAACAGTGCAAACTCATGCAGACAAAGATGTGCCATTTGCCACATACAAGCCAAAACAACAGAACCCGTTGGCACGACTCCCCCGAAACGCATCAACAGTTTCTATTGATAGCATCCACACCTTGGTGCAAGTGTAGCAAAAAGACCAGGCAGATACCCTTATCAATCCTCAAAAGGCCCCATTTTCGAAATCAGAGGTTTCTCTTGAAGACAAACCCGCCCCGCGCGCCTACGCTGAGTCCGAAGGGCGTCGCGTCAAAAGGGAGGCGCGACCCAAGGGCGGTGTACCCGCGTGCATGCGGTACGCCACAAAGAAAGGGGACACATCATGGAGGGAAGGATTGCCACAAGGTTGCTGGCATGCGGCGCTGCATGCGTGCTTGCTGGCACGATGATGGCCGCCGGCCTGGCACCGAACACGGGCATGGCTGAGGAGGTCGCCCAGAAGGACAAGGCGGCCGTCGCTATGGCGGAGCACTCCCCCGAGGTTGTGACGCTCGAAGACGGCACGCAGCTCCAGACCATTCCGAGCGACCCGTTCCTGTGGAACACCACCTCGCTCAAGGGCGACAAGCGCGGCTGTACCGAGAGCGGCTGCCACACCTCCATCCTGGATGTAACCCAGGAAATGGACATGCCTCACCCCGAGCTGTGGAACCCCTATAACGTCGACGCGACCATCAAGTTCTGCTACATGTGCCACTCCAAGGCGCTGTACTTCCAGGACAGCATGCACGCCATCCACAACACGAGCGCGGAGTTCGCCGCCCTGGGCGGTAGCTGCGACTCCTGCCACTATGTGAGCCCCGCCACCGGCGAGTTCGAGATGTGGGACCTCGTGAAGTACAACGAGGCCTACATGGGCGTCTCCAACGTCTCCGACCTGTCGGGCGCAACGTTCAGCTTCACGCAGGACACCATCACCGACACCGACGAGGTCTTCTACTACTGGGAGAACAACGACCACCGCGGCGTGACCCCCGACAACGACACGTCGGTCGAGGCCTATGAGAACTGGGAGATCACCGTCGACGGCGACGCGGCCTCCAACCCGTTTACCTTCAAGCTCTCCGACTACGAGGACCAGATGGTCGAGCGCACCATCAAGATGGACTGCCAGACCAACCCGCCGGCCGGCGCCTATGTGTGCAACGTTGTCGTCAAGGGCATCCCGCTGGCCACCATCCTTGAGGACGCCGGCGTCGATCCCGCCGCCACCGCCATGCATTCCGTTGCCGATGACGGCTGGGACGTGTACCCGCTGCCCATGGAGTACGTCAACCAGTATATCGACAGCATGATGCTCGTGACTGAGATTAACGGCGAGCCCCTCGGCATGCTCCAGGGCTACCCCGTCCAGCTTTGGACCGCTCCCGCCGGTGGCTGCCACTACACCAAGCGCGTCGTTGAGCTGAAGTTCACCTATGAGGACAACGCTCCTCGCATTTTCCAGGGCTTCACGAACCCCAAGACCGGCGAGATGTTCAACAAGCCGAACACCTCCATCTTCTATGTCAAGAACGGCACCATCTTCCCGCTGGGCGAGACCATTGAGTTCCAGGGCTTTGCCGACGCATACGAGGTACCCGTGACCGCCGTCGAGATCTCCATGGACAAGGGCGCCACATGGACGACCTACGAGCTGGGCGAAACCGACGTCTCCCGCTGGATCAACTGGAAGTTTGAGTTCACGCCCGAGAAGGCCGGCGGCTACCTGCTTATGGTTCGCGGCGTCGCAGCCGACGGCTCCGTCAGCACCGACCCCTCGCAGGTCTTCTTCAACGTGAGGTAAGCCGTGCAAGGCTCTACCTGAACTTGACACTCAAACCAAGCTACCCCGCACTACGAGGATGGAGCTAGAAATGAAAGTCTCAACGACAAAAGTGCTGAGCGCCGCCGGAGCGGCTGCCCTGCTCGTACCCGGCCTCGCCATTGCCGCCAGCCCGGCTGCCGATGCATCTGCCACCTGGACGACCGTGCCCGCCTCCAGCCAGGCTGTTGAGGGAGAGGCCCTTGCCAGCGGCGTCGTGCGCGTTCCCAACGTTCAGGGCGAGTTCTCCTTTGACCAGACGACGGTTACGCCCAACGACCGTATCGCCGACGTCTTCCAGAAGGCCAGCGCCACGCTGTGCGGCGCCTCCACCGAGCTTGCCGTGACCCAGGCCGACGACTGGTCCATCGCGGTGTGCGGCGACGTGGCCAACCCCTACAACGCCACCATCGGCGAGATCGCCCAGGACGACGGCACGCTGTCTCAGATCATGGGCTGCTCCTGCGCCGCGAACCCGGCCGGCGGCCGCGCTGTGGTGAACGCCGACGTCAGCGGCGTGTCGCTTGCCGCCCTCATCGAGCGCGCAAGGCCCGCAGCCAACGCCAACACCGTCACGCTGACCTCCGCCGACGGCTACACCATGTCGCTGCCGCTTGATTACGTCATGCAGCGCAGGGCCATCATCGCCAGCGCCATCAACGGCGAGGACCTGGGCGCCTCCGTGGGCGGCACCAACCAGGTGTGGCTCGACGGCACCGCCGCCAAGTACTTCACGCGCAACGTCGTGTCCGTCGAGGTAACCGCCGAGGCCGTCGCACCTGCCATCCCCGGCAGCGAGGACGCGCCCGAGGACCAGTACGTCAACCGCCCCAACGTCGGCATTCTCGCTGGCGCATAAAGGCGGCGGCGCCATCACGGCGCAACCATCGCCTCCCAGGGAGCCCGCAGGGAACAGTTTTGTTCCCTGCGGGTTTTTGTTGCCCGTATGAGACTCGCTATGAGTGTTACTAGGCATAGCAATTGCACTAAAAATTAGTATTTAAGCCTTTTTACGCGAAATTATGCATATCTACTCCCCTTGCTAGGAGAAGTGGCCTACAATACCGCCAACCTTCCGCCGCCGCGTCGTGCCAAAGGGGCACGGGCGTGACCGGACCAACCAAAGGTGGTACGAGACATGAGCTCTGACTTCACCATGAACCGCAGGGGGTTCCTCAAGGGTGCCGCCGCGCTGGCCGCCCTTTCCGCTCTGGCACCTGCCGGTGCACTCGCCGACGGCGACACATCCAGGCCGATCGTCATCGGCCGCGCCCAGGACTCCGACAACCTGGACCCCGTCACCTGCGTCGGCAACACCAACATCTTCGTCTTCAACCTCATCCTTGAGGGTCTCGTCATGACCAGCGACGACGGCTCCGACATCGAGCTGTGCCTGGCCGAGAGCTATGACATCTCCGACGACGGCCTCACCTACACCTTCAAGGTCAAGGAAGGCCTCACCTTCTCCGACGGCTCCCCCGTCACCGCCGAGGACTGGCAGTTCACGTTCGACCGCGCCATCCAGTCCGAGGATTCCAACTGGCACATGTGCGTGGAGAACCTCGACCATGTCGAGTGCCCCGACGACACGACCGTCATCGTGTACATGAAGTCTGAGGCCGCCAGCACGCTCGCCAACCTGTGCATCTTTACCCTGGGCGTCCAGAGCAAGGCCTACTTCGAGTCGGTCGGCGCGGATCGCTACGTCGACGGCCCCCTGGGCACCGGCGCCTACATGATCAAGGAGTGGAAGCGCGGCGAGTACCTGGCCATGACTGCCAACCCCTACTACCGCGAGGACGGCGTGCCCGCCACGGCTGACATCGAGTTCCGCGTTGTCGCCGACGACGCCTCCCGCCAGATCCAGCTGCAGGGCGGCGACATCGACATCGCCGTTGACCTGCCCCTCTCCTCCCTTATGCAGATTGAGAGCGACCCCAACTGCGTCGTTGCGGCCTTGCCCTCCACCATCACGCGCTTCATGTCGCTCAACGTCGAGAACGAGTACCTCGCCCATGACGAGGCCCGTCAGGCACTCATCAAGGCCACGAACCCCCAGGAGATTGTGGACGTCGCGCTCTTCGGTTACGGCACCGCCATCGGCACCATCTTCGCCCCCACCAGCAAGTACTGCGACCACTCCCTCGACCCCGTCGAGCCCGACATCGAGGGCGCCAAGGCGCTGCTTGCCCAGGCCGGCCTGGACGGTGGCTTCCCCATCACCATCCTCATGCGCAGCGGCAACGAGGTTGACAAGCAGATTGCGATGATCCTCACGCAGCAGTGGGCCCAGATCGGCGTGACCGTCTCCATCGAGGAGATCGAGGCCACCTCGTACAAGACCCGCATGTACGCCATGGATTTCGACGCCATCATCGACTACTGGTCCGACGACATCCAGGATCCCTCCGAGTTCATGCAGTGGATCTTCGACTTCGATGGTGCTTCCGGCTTCGACACGAACTTCCGTCAGCCCGACGACATGGTCGCCCTCAACGACGCCTGCAACGCCGAGACCGACGACGACAAGCGCATCGAGATGTACCACCAGATGCAGCAGACCTTCCGCGAGCAGGCCGTGTGGATACCTCTGTTCACGATGCCCTGGCCCAACGCCACGCGCGCCGACATCACGGGCTTCCATCAGACCCCCCTGGGCAACTTCCGCTTCAACGAGCTGGCCAGGGCATAGTCACCCATCGCTTCACACACGCTTTACCTGCCGTGCCGGCCTGGTCGCTTCCGACCTGGCCGGCACGTTTTTATTTGAGAGCGGCAAAAGCCCGTTGCCGAGGGAGCTGAGGTTGGCGACTACGAGCTACTGGTGCGTCCTGTGACGGCGGATGGCCGTAGAAGTCCCGAACCCGCACACGTCACCATCCACGCACGATAAAACCAGCGCCCCCGCTTGATCCACATACGTGGGCCAGGCGGGGGCTCCTTTCATTTCTTACGCCAGATCGTTAACCACCGTCGTGCCCACAATCATGCCCGACGCGGCAGCGGGACAAATATCTTCAGTGCCCGCTGCGCAGCCACAAGCATACAAGTTGGGAATGGGATTCTCGTCAACGTCGAGAACGTGATACTCCAGGTCAACGTTTAGGCCGCCAAGGGACTTGTAGCGCACGGGAACGTTACGGATGAAGTAGAACGGCGGCTGCAGCTCCTGCAAGAAAAGAGTGCGACCAAAGGGGTCCTCTGCTTCACCGTTGCAAATCGAAGCCCATTCATCAAAGGTTGCCTGCAGGTAATCGGGATGAATACCCGTCATTTCGGCCAGCTCCTCAAAGGAGGCGGCGGTCTGAATCGCATCCCCCGCATGCTTGAGGAGCTCCTGATCAACGCCATTCATCGCGACGTCATCAAAAATGGTATACCACTCGTGATAGCCGGCGGCGATGGCGCCAGTGGCCGCGTTGTGAACAGCAGTCTCGCAGTAAAAACGCTTGCCGTTGGGAAGGATGCCCAGGATGGGGTAGTGCACGCCCAGCATGTGACCGGCCTCGTACTTAGGGTTGAGGTTGCCCACGGGACCCATGCCAAACAGGGTACCACCGGCTGCCAGGCCCGCCTTGATGCCCTCGCCGGTGCGGCCGGAGACGATGTTGCCCAGGTCGGCGTAGTCGGGCGCGTACTGGGTCATCCACTCCTGGTTGGAGACATAACCACCCGTGGCTATGATGACAGTGCCGGCCTTAATGTCCTTGTAGGTGCCGTCCTTCTGCAGGAAGCGTGCGCCACACACAGTACCCTCGGCGTCGGCAATGAGGGTAGTCATCTCAATATCGTACTCATACGTCGCGCCGGCCTCTTGAATCTTCTGATCCATGAGGTCAAACGCGGTATACATAGTGCAGATACCATCCTTCGGGAAGTACGCCTGGAGATAGGGACACTCCATGCGGGGCTGGAACTCGTAGCCCCATTCATAATGCAGCAGGTCAATCCACTTGCCAGCCCACATCTGATTTTGAACAAGTTTGTCGAGGGCAAGCTCGGAATCGTAGTAGGGGGCAAAAAGCGTACGAATGGTATCTTCATCCATGTACTTTTCAGGGCGCTCCTCCTTGGTAAGATCCGCCGTAGTGCACATCATGCAAGCAGCAGAGTAAATGGCGTCACCGCCAAGGAAGCCATTCTGCTCAGCAATGAGAACCTGATGTCCCGCAGAGGCAATCTCCCAAGCGGCCATCATGCCAGAAAGACCAGCGCCAACGATGAGGACTTCGACTTCTTCGGCAAAGTTGACATCGGCATTACCCAAAGCAACAGCTTGGGCTTTAACGTCATCAGCCTTGGCACTGCCGGCACCGGCAGCCACGGCCATGCCAGCAGCAGTGCACGACAAGGCAACGAAAGAGCGACGGTTCAAAGTGCTGTCATTCATAGTAGAGCCTCCTTATATTGATGGGCACACCAGCCCAGACCAAAGAGCGACTGACGCACATGCGTCGGTCGAACAATACAAAGCATCGGCCGCAACGAGCCCTCAATCCATACGTCAAGCCAATGAACCTGCGTGAAAATGAAAGGTACCGTATGTCCCCACGTGAGGTAGACTGTGAGGTATTGCTTTTCTCGCACGGTCTATAAGCTGGATGTTTGTCGATTTTATTCACGATGCATATGAGGGAGTCGCTACGATGGCAGGAGAGGTTCGAGACATCGAGAACAATTCCCCGCACAGGGCGCGTGGAAAAGCCGATTTCAGTCCGGCCGCCCGCATGCTTATGTCCACTGGCATCGGCTGCTACCTCGGTTGGCAAACTATCGATATTTCGCCCACTCTTTTCCCTGCCCCTCTATCCGGCGTGCGTGAGACACTCGGTACATGGGGCTATGCCGCCACTACCCTTCTCTTGTTCCTGCTGCTTGTTTTCGCCGTAAGCATGCACCGAAAACCTGGCATGCTTATTGAGCGCCGCTGGCTCATTTTTATCGCCTGTATGGGACCGGCCCTTGGAACCACACTACTTTATCTTTGCGGGTGGATTGGCGGCGAGGCACACTTTGCTGGCGTTGCCATCGGGAAAATCCTGTTCGCTACAAGCGCGGGACTTGTCGTCCTATGGGGAGAGCTTCTAAGCTCCTGTGGCGCCTCTCACATGCTTGGCTGTACTGCGGGCGGCTATAGCATTTCGTTCGGTATCTGCTTGATAGAGGCATGTCTATCTCCTGAGGCGGCCTTGGTGTTTAGACCCATACTCCCCTTGCTATCAGGAGTCACTCTGTTGGCCCTGAGAACTGAGGTTTTAAATGGCTGGGGCACTGAGGAATCAAGCCACGGTTCATGGGACAGCTCCTCCACCCATGCGCTCCCCAACCTTAAGCCCTTCATCGCCACGGGTGCCCTCGGCGCAGTTTTTATCGCCACCAACCATCTCTCAGAGACAAAAACGACCGTGTCCACTGAGTTTTATACACTTGTGGCAGGCATCTGTGTTTGCCTTGCTATCTTGGCGGTCGCCCAAATCACACAAGGAAAAATTGGTAGCTTCTCCCGACTCTACCGCCTCATTACCCCATTTGTTATTGGTTGTTTGCTACTTACCTTGGTACTAGAGCCAGGCAGTCAACACTATGAGGCTTTGGCCATTGGCGGCGCCTGGGCGTTTTTCCGCGTATTTACTTGGACGCTCTGGGCACGCATAGGCGAGTACGACCCAAGGGGCGGCGCATTCGTATTTGCCGTCGGTCAGACCGCCCTCACTACATGCAGTACCACCAGCGAAATCCTCTGTTCCCAACTCAACCTATCTGACTTGCCCCTCGTAGGAACAGCCGCCGCCATCATCGGAGTCACTGTGCTTGTTTCGGTATTTCTTCTCGAAGATGGCGAGATGGTCAAGCGCCTTGAAATGGAAGAAGCCCAAGAACACACTGGATATGAAACGCCCAGTCAGGCATCCTCGATGGACTTGAGCACAATCACACTTGAAGAAATGGCCTATGTTTGCGGTGGCCTAGGACTCTCTGAACGCGAGCGAGAGATTTCATTGCTCGTACTCCAAGGAAACAGCAATGCCTTCATTTGGGTTGATTCCCATCACGTAACAGAGTTTTTGAGGCAAAATTCGTGGCAAAACCGC
>CABQHM010000043.1 GCA_902464015.1 uncultured Coriobacteriales bacterium
GCATGTTCGAGGGCTGCTCGTCCCTCACCTCCCTCGACCTCTCCGGCTGGGACGTGTCCAATGTGAGGTCGTTCGGTCCCGATGGCTATTACTATGAGGGCATGTTCTCCGGCTGCTCGTCCCTCACCTCCCTCGACCTCTCCGGCTGGGACGTCTCCTCGGCGACGGGCCTCTACGGCCTGTTCTTCGGCTGCTTCGCCCTTCAGTCCCTCGACCTCTCCGGCTGGGAAGTCTCCTCGGCGACGGGCCTCTCCGGCATGTTCTCCTACTGCTCGTCCCTCACCTCCCTCGACGTCTCCGGCTGGGACACCTCCTCGGCGACGGGCCTCTACGGCATGTTCTCTGGCTGCTCACGCCTCCAGTCCCTCGACCTCTCCGGCTGGGACACCTCCTCGGCGACGGACCTCTCCGACATGTTCGAGGGCTGCTCCGCCCTCCAGTCCCTCGACCTCTCCGGCTGGGACACCTCCTCGGCGACGGACCTCTCCGACATGTTCGAGGGCTGCTCCGCCCTCCAGTCCCTCGACCTCTCCGGCTGGGACACCTCCTCGGCGACGGACCTCTCCGGCATGTTCTCCGGCTGCTCGTCCCTCACCTCCCTCGACCTCTCCGGCTGGGACGTCTCCTCGGCGACGGACCTCCGCTCCATGTTCCGCGGCTGCTCGTCCCTCACCTCCCTCGACCTCTCCGGCTGGGACGTGTCCAATGTGAGGTCGTTCGGTTCCAATCGCTATGATGACTCCGATGGCATGTTCGAGGGCTGCTCCGCCCTCCAGTCCCTCGACGTCTCCGGCTGGGACGTCTCCTCGGCGACGAGCCTCCGCTCCATGTTCGAGGGTTGCTCGTCCCTCACCTCCCTCGACCTCTCCGGCTGGGACGTCTCCTCGGCCGCGAACCTCTCCTCCATGTTCTCCGGCTGCTCGTCCCTGACCTCCCTCGACCTCTCTGGCTGGGACGTCTCCTCGGCGACGTACCTCTACAGCGTGTTCCGCGGCTGCTCACGCCTTCAGTCCCTCGACCTCTCCGGCTGGGACGTCTCCTCGGCGACGGACCTCTCCTTCATGTTCTCCGACTGCTCGTCCCTGAGCTCCGTGACCTTGGGTACAGGATGCGGCCCGCTTGTTGGTGAGCTCCCGTACGGCCCCTGGTATGACGCTGAGGGTAAGGAGTACGACCGTCCGCCTGCGGGCGTTGCGGGGACGTTCACCAGGACGAAGCCGGCGACGCTGGCGGTTGCGGCTGACGCTGCGTCGGACGCTGATGCTTTGCTGCCTGCTCAGATCGTCGAGGGGGAGCAGGACGGCCTGCGCTACGTCGTCGTGCCTGAGGGTGCGTCCTTCGAGTACGGTCTTGAGTACCCCGAGCTGGCCGGGCGCTACGTGGGGCCGGGTGCGTATCTCACTGGGTATGCGGGCGAGGGCGACTCCCTGGTTGTCCCGCTCGAGGTCGCGGGCGTGCCCGTGGTGTCTGCCAACCTCTCGTGGAACGACTCCGACCGTGCCGGCATGACGAGGCTCGCCTCCGTCTCGTTCGAGCGCGTCGAGGGCAAGGCATCATCGCTTGCGCAGCTCGACGTGTCGGGCAACGGGCTCTCCTCGCTCGACATCGGGGGCCTCGACGCCCTCGTGCGCCTGAACTGCGAGGGCAACCCCATAGCCGACCTTACAGCCCTCCAGGCATGGGCGGTGCAGGACGGCCACGAGGCAAAGTTGCCGCAGGTACAGGATGCAGCGCCCGCCGAGCCCGGCGACGCTGCGGCTCCCTCTGAGCCCTCCACCCCCGAGCAGCCCTCCGAGCCCGATGTGCCTTCGGTCGAGCCCGGCGAGCCTTCGGAGCCCGAGGTCCCCAGCGAGCCCTCGGAGTCCGAGGTCCCCAGCGAACCCGAGACCCCGGCTACGCCTGAGGCTCCCTCCGAGCCCGAAGAGCCCTCCGAGGAGTCCGCGCCCGACGAGGGTCCTTCGGATGATTCCGCCGTCTCCGACGAGGGCGACCCTGCGTCCGACTCGCTCGCGCTAGGGGAGGACCCCGCCTCCGCTCTGGCCGCCTAGGCCGCGCAGCGCGTCCATCATCTTTCCCGCCCGCTTCCTCTTGCCATGGGGAGGCGGGCGGGTCTTTTTCGGGTCCTCTTCCCCTGTGTTTTTGTAACTTGCGTGTTCGCGGTGCGATGCTTGTGGTATGGTTCTTTCATACTGGGCCTATGGCGCAACGGTTAGCGCGGGGGACTCATAATCCCTATGTTGCAGGTTCGAATCCTGCTGGGCCCACCAGTGATTGCCGCAAGGCCTGGAAGGCATGCCTTCCAGGCCTTTTTGCTGTCTGTGGGGCGTGCAATCCGCTCTTCTTCTAGAGCCTTCCGTGTGAGGGTATGAGGGCGCGGGGCTTGGGCTATAGTTGCTCTAACTGTTACCACGGCTGCCAGCCCCTCCCGTGACGAAGATTGGAATCTGGCCTCATGATCCTACAGGTCGACAAGCTTACGAAGTCCTTTGGTGGACGCACCCTTTTCAGCGACGCGTCGTTTCAGATCAACGCTCGCGAGCGCTATGCCCTGGTAGGCCCCAACGGCGCGGGCAAGACTACGATGCTCAAGATGATCATGGGCGTCGAGACTCCCGACTCGGGCAACATCTACTTCGCAAAGAACACCTCGGTGGGCTACCTCGAGCAGGAGGCCATCGAGATCTCGGGTCGCTCGGTCATCGAGGAGGTGCTCTCCTCGGCCACCGAGATTCGCGCCCTTGAGAAGCGCATCGCCGAGCTCGAGCACCTGCTGTCCGATCCTGCCCACGTGCAGGACCACGAGCAGCTCCTCGAGGAGTACGGCCGTGCCCGCAACCGCTTCGAGGCGGCCGACGGCTACGAGATCGAGCCCCGCGCTCGCGCCATCCTCACCGGCTTGGGCTTCCCCATTTCTGACCTAAGCCGCGACGTCTCCGAGTTCTCCGGCGGTTGGCAGATGCGCATTCAGCTCTCCAAGCTGCTACTTCGCCACCCCGACGTGCTGCTGCTCGACGAGCCCACCAACCACCTCGACCTTGCCAGCGTCCGTTGGCTCGAGAGCTTCCTTTCGAGCTACGACGGCGCCATCCTCATCGTGAGCCACGACCGCGCCTTCCTCGACGGCATGGTCAACCACGTGGCCTCCATCGAGCACGGTAAGCTCACCGTGTACACTGGCAACTATTCCTCCTTCATCGAGCAGCGCGAGGCAGCACTCGAGCAGCTCAAGGCCGCCAAGGCTGAGCAGGACCGCGAGATTGCCCACCTTGAGGAGTTCATCGAGAAGTTCCGCTACAAGGCCACCAAGGCCCGTCAGGCGCAGGACCGCATCAAGAAGCTCGACAAGCTCATGGCCGAGCGCATCGTGCTGCCCGAGCAGCAGAAGAAGGTCCATTTCCACTTCCCGCAGCCGCTGCGCACCTCCGACCTCGTGATGGAGCTCAAGCACGTGGCCAAGAGCTACGGCGACAAGCACGTGTACTCCGACGTCTCGCTCAAGCTTTATCGCGGCGAGCGCATCGCCCTGGTGGGCCCCAACGGCGCGGGCAAGTCCACCCTTATGAAGATGATTGCCGGCGACCAGGCGCCCGACGCGGGCACCCGCAAGCTTGGCGACCACGTGAGCGTGGCCTACTACGCCCAGCACCAGCTTGAGGAGCTCGACGCCAAAAACACAGTGATGCAGGAGATGGACCGCTCTGCCGCCGGCTGGACCTCTTCTGAGGAGCGCCAGCTTTTAGGCGCGTTCCTCTTCAAGGGCGACGACATCGAGAAGAAGGTGTCGGTGCTCTCCGGTGGCGAGAAGGCGCGTCTGGCGCTGGCCAAGATGCTCGTGGCGCCCACGCCGCTGCTGTGCCTCGACGAGCCCACCAACCACCTCGACATCGACTCGGTGGACATCCTCGAGGAGGCTCTGTCGCAGTTTGACGGCACCATTGTGCTCATCTCGCACGACCGTCACCTCATCCGCGCCGTGGCCAACCGCATCGTCGAGGTCAAAGACGGTCAGATCACCGTGTACGACGGCGACTATGACTATTATCTCTGGAAGTCCGAGCAGCTCACGGGCGAGGCGCCCCAGGGCGCGCGCGACGGCCGCGCCTCCGGCGGCAAGCAGGGCGGTGCCAAGCAGGCCGTCCCTGCCGCCCCCGAGCGTCAGACGGGCGGCAATTACCGCTCGCGCGATCAGCGCAAGGCCGAGGCTGCCGCAAAGGCCGAGGTGGCCCGCCGCTTCGCCGACGAGAAGCGCCGCCTGTCCAAGGTGGAGAAGGAGATGACCGCGGCCCAGAAGCGCCATGCCGAGCTCGTCGAGATGATGTCGTCCAACGACCTCTACGACGACAAAGCCGCTTTCGACAAGGCCATGGACGAGTACTCCAAGATCAAGCCGCGCCTGGCGCAGCTCGAGGAGGAGTGGCTCGAGCTCTCCACGCTCATCGAGGAGGAGACGGCAGCCGCCCTCTCCCAGCTGCAGGGGAACTAGCATGGCTGGCGTTGTGAGGGCAGTTCTCTATGTGCTGAGCTGCATCTGCATGGCCGTGAGCCTGGTGCTGTTGCTGCTGTGTGCCTCGCTTTTGTCCACCCAGGTGGCCCTTGCCCTGCATGTGGCGCCTCTGGCGCTTTCCATTACGCAGCTCATCCCGGCGCCCCTGTGCTTCTGGGGTGTGGTGGCCTCGCCTTTCGGCGGGGTGTTCCGCACCGACTTTGCGCTGCTTGCCGTTGCATTCTTCCTGCTTGCCCGTTTGCTGCATTTCCTTAAGGGGGTCGTCAAGTGAGCTCCATGACGCCTGAACGCATTTTTATCGTACTGATCGAGCTCGCGTGCATCGTCTTCTCGATCATGGTGCACGAGATCTCGCACGGCTATGCCGCCTATCGCCTGGGCGACCCCACGGCCAAGCGCGCCGGCAGGCTCTCGCTCAACCCGGCCAAGCACCTCGACCCCGTCGGTTCGGTGCTGCTGCCGCTCATCATGAGCTTCATCGGCGGCCCCATCTTTGCCTACGCCAAGCCCGTGCCGTACAACCCCATGTACTTCAAGGACCGCAAGCGCGGCGAGCTCATCGTGGCCTTCGCCGGCCCTGCCAGCAACCTGGCCCAGGCGCTTGTGGGCGCGGCCATCTGCTGCATCGTGCAGGCCGCGGTCTCGCCGACCATGTCGATGGGCATGGTCGAGGCGCTCATCTGGGTCTACCGCATCGGCTACTACTACTGCCTCATCAACCTCGTGCTGCTCTTCTTCAACATCATCCCGCTGCCGCCGCTCGACGGCGCGAGCATCGTGACCGCGTTCCTCACGCCGGCCGGCATGGAGAAGTTCTACAAAGTGAAGCAGTACTCCATGTTCATCCTGCTTGCCTTGCTGTTCCTCGTTCCCATGGTCACGCCGTGGGACCCGCTGGGTTGGTACCTCAAGCACACGGCCTACGCCCTGCTGAACGTCCTCATTCCCTAAGGCGAGCTGCGTATGGCGTACCGTGTTTCCGTCGCTGGCTTCGAGGGGCCGTTTGACCTGCTCCTTCAGCTGGTGATGCGTCAAAAGATCGACATCGGCACCGTGAGCGTGTCCGCAGTGGCCGACCAGTACCTCGCCGAGGTCGCGAACATGCCCGACGTGGACCTGGAGGTGGCGAGCGACTTCGTGCTCGTGGCTGCCACGCTGCTTGACCTCAAGGCGGCCGCGCTTGTGCAGGGCGACCCTGTGGAGGACACGACCGAGGAGGACTTCGACGACGGCTACGAGGACCTCACGGCCGACGAGATGCGCGACGTCCTCGTGGCCAGGCTCATGGCGTACCGCACCTACAAGATGGCCGCCGCCGCGCTTGAGTCGCGCATGCTCGCCGAGTCGAAGATGCACCCGCGCACCATCGGCCCCGACGAACGCTTCCGTGACGCCGCCCCCGACTTCCTCAAGGGTGTGACGCTCGACCAGCTCGCCCGCACCTGTGCGCGCTTTTTGGGGCGCCGCGAACTCGTGCTGCTGCAAAGCGAGCACATCGCCGCCAAGCGCATGCCGCTTGAGGAGCGCGTCGTGGAGGTCGACGCCGTGGTGCGCGCTCGCCAGCGCATGCTGTTCAGCGAGCTCGTGGAGGACAACCCCTCCACCCAGAACAAGGTCGTGAGCATCCTTGCCTTGCTTGAGCTGGGAAAACGCGACATCGTGGGCCTGGAGCAAGAAGAGTTATTTGGCGACATCACCATCACGTCGCATGAGAAGACACTCGATGCCGCGCCTCTGGGCGAGCTGTCGGCGTCGGGGGAGGAGTGAGCATGGGGTTTGAAGCCCTGAAGGCCCTGGAGACCGACGACATGCGCTCGGTGCTCGAGTCGCTGTTGCTTGTGGCCACCGAGCCCGTGGAGACCGCCGTCTTTGCCGAGATGCTCGGCTGCGGCCGCGACGAGGCCAAGGCGGCGCTCGAGGACCTCTCCGCCGAGTATGCCGAGCTGGGCCGCGGCTTTCAGCTGCGCTACGTGGCCGGCGGCTGGAGGCTCTACACGCACCCCAGCCACGACGAGGCGGTCCGCGCCTTCGTGAAGTCGTGGGACACCCGCAAGCTTTCCGCCGCCGCTCTGGAGACGCTTGCCGTCATTGCCTACACGCAGCCGGCCACGCGCGACGGCGTGCGCGCGGTGCGTGGCGTAAGTTCCGACAGCGCCATTGCCTCGCTCATCGACAAGGGCCTTGTGCGCGAGCTCACGCATCGCGAGGGGGCCGGTGCCTCCACGTTCGGCACTACGAAGGCCTTCCTTGAGCGCTTTGGCCTGCACGACCTGAACGACCTGCCGCCCCTTGAAGACTTCGCGCCTGACGAGCAAACAAGGCGCCTCATCAGCGAGCGCCTTGGTGCCAAGATGTCTGCCCAGGCGGCAGATGACGCCGAGGACGAGGGCGAAGACGCCGACCTCGAACCCGCCCAGGACGCTCCCGACACGAACGGAGACGACGAGTAACATGCAAACGCCTGAGAATGAAGAGCGCATCGTCCCCATGCGCCTGCAGAAGTTCCTTGCCCGCGCCGGTGCTGCAAGTCGAAGGGGTTCTGAGGACCTCATGACCGCCGGACGCGTCTGCGTGAACGGCCAGGTCGCCACCGAGCTGGGTACCAAGGTCGACCCGCTGGTGGACGTGGTCACGGTCGACGGCCGCGTTGTGAGCCTCTCTGACGGCAACGTCTACCTCGTACTCAACAAGCCCGAGGGCTGTCTGACCACCATGGACGACCCCTATGGCCGCCCCACGGTGGCCTCGCTTGTGCCCACCGATCGTTACCCTGGGCTTTTCCCCGTGGGCAGGCTCGACCAGGACACGACGGGCGTGCTGCTCTTCATGACCGACGGCGAGCTGGCCGCGCGCCTGCTGCATCCCAGCACACACGTGGACAAGACCTACCATGCCTGCGTGGCAGGCAGGCTCTCGCCCTTCGACGTGAAGAGGCTCTGCGAGGGCGTGGAGCTCGACGACGGCATGACTGCCCCCGCCGAGGTGCGCACACTTTCGGACTTTGAAGGCCGCGACGTGTGCGATCCCTCCATGCACGCCGGCGACGACCTGGTTGAGGTTGTGCTGCACGAGGGCCGCAAGCGCCAGGTGAAGCGCATGCTCTCCTATGTGGGGCACCCAGTCTTCCGTCTCAACCGCGTGAGTTTCGGCCCCATCACCGCTGCCGGGCTTCCTGTGGGCAAGTGGAGGTTGCTCAATGCCGCCGAGGTCGAGGCCCTGCGCAAGGCCACCGAAACGGGCCGCTACACGGGTACGCGCCCGGGTGTTGACCCTCGCAGTCTTAAGAAGTCGTAGGTTCAACTAGAGCCTTTGAGTGTTGATGTGCAAGACAAGGTGGAGCGTTCGCCTAGACAATAAAGATTGGAGTTAGACATGAAGGTTGCAATCGACGGCCCTGCTGGAGCGGGCAAGTCGACGGTTGCCAAGGCTGTTGCGCAGGGCAGGGGGTTCGTCTACCTCGACACGGGCGCGATGTATCGCAGCGTTGCCCTGCTCGCCCTGGAGGGCGACGTCGACCTTGCTGACGAGGCCTCACTGGCCGCAATCGCCGAGTCGATCGAGCTTGCCTTCGTCCCGGCCGCCGACGGCGGTCAGCGCGTGCTGGTTGACGGGCGCGATGTGACGAGCGAGATTCGCACGCCGCGCGTCGACGCTGCCGTGAGCTCGGTGTCGAGCGTTCCTGCCGTGCGCACCTCCATGGTTGAGCTCCAGCGCAGACTTGCAGGTGCCGCCGACGTGGTGGCCGAGGGCCGCGACATCGGCACCGTCGTCTTCCCCGACGCCGAGGTCAAGGTGTTCCTCACGGCCGATGCCCATGCCCGCGCGCATCGTCGCAGCGTGCAGAACACGCAGCGCTTCGGCGCCGACGCCGACGAGGCCTGCGAGGAAGACATCTACCGCCGCATCGTCGAGCGCGACCGCGCCGACTCCACCCGCGCCACCGCACCCCTCGTGGCGGCCGAGGACGCTGTGCATATCGACTCCTCGGGCTTGGGCGTCGCCGACGTGGTGCGCCTTGTTGAGGACCTGATTGATGCCGCCCAGGCGCAGGAGGCATAAACCATGAGCGCAAACGATTCCGCAAACACCAAGCCCCAGCCCGAAAAGAAGCCCCAGCCTTCCACCACCGAGAAGTACTTCGACATGCCCATTGCCGAGTGGCCCCGCAGGGCGCGCCTCTTCAGCGCCTTCGCATACCGCGTGGTGCTTGGCTTCGGCAAGCTGTACTGGCGCTGGTCGGTCTCGGGCAAGCTGCCGTTCTGCAAGAACGGCAGGCCTGTCGGCGAGCTGGGCCGCGTCTTCATCTGCAACCATGCCTCGATGTTCGATCCGGCCTTCCTGGTGGCTTATGCCGGCGTGAGCGGCGAGCACATGCGCCCGCTGTACAAGAGCGAGCTTGACGAGAACAAGTTTGTCTCCTGGTTCTTCGCCCGCGTGGGCGCCATCCCGCTCAAGCGCGGTACGGCCGACACCAAGGCCATCAAGCGCGCCATCGCTGCCTTGAAGCGCGGCGAGAACGTGCTCATTTTCCCCGAGGGCACGCGCATCTGGGATCCTGAGGCGCGCCCCGAGGTCTTTGGCGGCTTCTCGCTCATTGCCCTGATGTCCGGGGCAGACGTGGTGCCTGTTGCCATCGACGGCACAGAGCGCATCAATCCCAACAAGCGCTACAAGCTGCCGCGCCCCTCGCGCGTGCGCGTGCTCTTCGGCGAGCCGATGCGCCTGGCAGACATGCCCGGCGAGGGTCGCAAGGAGAAGGCTGCCGCGCTCGAGGCGCAGGGCATGGAGCGCGTCTACGCCATGCGCAGCGAGCTTCGCTCCCAGATTTCGAAGTAGTGGGCGCCACCGTAAGGGAAGGGGCCGACATGGCCGAGATTCAGACTGCGCGTTTTGCCGGCGCCTGTTACGGCGTGGAGCGCGCCCTGCACATCGTTGAGGACTGCATCGCCCAGGGAGGTACGGTCTGCACGCTTGGGCCCCTTATTCACAACCCCATCGTCGTGAGCGACCTTGCGAGCCGCGGTGTGGACGCCATCGACGACGTGCGCGAGGCGCCGGCCTCAGCCACGCTCGTCATTCGCAGCCACGGCGTCGTGCCCCAGGTCATCGAGGACGCCCAGGCCCTCGGCCTGCATGTGGTGGATGCCACCTGCCCGCATGTGAAGAAGGCCCACGATGCCGCCGCCTGCCTTGCGCAGGAGGGCTACCAGGTGCTTGTGCTTGGCGAAGCGGGCCACCCCGAGGTGGAGGGCATCCTGGCGCGCTCCGGCAAAGACGCGCTCGTGGTCTCTAGCGCCGAGGAACTCGCCGACGTCGCAATCAAGCGTCGCGTTGGCATCGTGGTGCAGACCACGCAGACGCAGGCCTTCCTCGACGAGGTCGTCGCGGCCCTGCTGCCGCGCGTGCGCGAGCTGCGCGTGTTCAACACCGTGTGCTCGGCCACTCTGCAGCGCCAGTGCGCTGCCGCCGAGCTCGCCTCCCGCTCCGATGCCATGGTGGTCGTGGGCGGCAAGAACTCGGGCAATACGCGCAGGCTCTTCCTCGTGTGCCGCGAACGCTGCGACAACACCCACCATATCGAGACGCCTGGCGAGCTCGACCCAGCCTGGTTCGCGGGGGTTGAGACCATCGGTGTGACTGCCGGTGCCTCCACCCCGGCCGACCAGGTGGCAGGCGTGGTGGAGCGTCTCGAGGAGATTTCGCATGACTGACGCGAGCACGCCCTACGAGCCGACAAGCGAGCTGCTCAAGGGCCAGGCGGCGCGTCCCGGCGGGCGTGCCCGCTGGCGCGGGGCCACGGTGCTCGAGGTCGAGCCAGGCAGCCCAGCCGCCCTGGAGGGTCTCGAGCCCGGCATGATCGTGTCGCACGTGAACGGTGTTGAGCTGCGCGACATGATCGACTGGGATTGGGAGGCCGACGGCCCCGAGGTCGACCTCGAGGGTATCGCCAACCCCGACACGCCCGACGAGTTCGAGTTCGAGTGCCATATCGAGCGCGACTGGGGCCAGGACTGGGGCATCTCTTTTGACGGGGCCGTGTTCGACGGCATGCGCTTATGCCGCAACAACTGCCTCTTCTGCTTTATGAAGATGCTTCCCCGTGGCATGCGTCGCACGCTTTACATGCGCGATGACGACTATCGTCTGTCCTTTCTCCAGGGCAACTTCGTCACGCTCACGAACCTCACCGACGACGACGTCGAGCGCATCGTCTCGCATGCTCTGTCGCCGCTCAACGTGTCGCTGCATGCGGTGAGTCCCGATGTGCGCGCCCGCCTCATGGGCAAGAACGCCCAACGCGGCCTGGACGCCCTCGAGCAGATTCTCGAAGGCGGAATTGAGGTCCATGCCCAGATCGTGCTGTGCCCCAACGAGAACGACGGCGAGGAGCTCGTGCGCACGCTCGACTTCGTGGAGGCCCGCCCGCTCATCACCTCGCTGGGCATCGTGCCTCTGGGCTTCACGCGCCACCAGGACACGTTCACCGAGTCGTTCAACGAGCCGGCCCGCGCCCAGGCGGTCATCGACGCCGTGTGGCCCTACCAGCTGCGCAACCGCAAGGCCACGGGTCGCACGCGTTACCAGCTCGCCGACGAGTTCTACCTCATGGCGCGCACCGATCCGCCCTGCGCCGAGGAGTACGACGGCTATCCCCAGTACTACGACGGCATCGGCATGGTGCGCTCGTTTCTCGACGAGGCCGCCGGCCTGCTCGCTGACGAGGAGGCGCTCGGTCCCATCCGCGCGGCTGCCCAGCGTCTCGATGCGGCGGGGGAGCGGGTGCTGCTCGTCTCGGGCTGCGCGAGCGCGCACGTGGTGCGCGACTTCGTCTCTGCGCTGCCCGTCGGGGGCCGCTGCGAGGTCGTGGCGGTGGAGAACGACTACTTCGGGGGCAACGTCAACGTCACGGGCCTTCTGTGCGCCTGCGACGTTTTGGCACAGCTGCCCCAGGACCTGTCGCACACCGTCGTGTGGCTGCCCGACATCATGCTCAACGCCGACCGTCTCACGCTTGACGGCGTCACGGCCGACGAGCTTATCCACGCGCTCGAGGACCGCGGTGCTCGGGGCTTTTTCGTGACCGCGGTGCCCCAAGGCATCAAACGCGCGTTCGAAGCGCTCTGAGCGTGGTACCCTGAGCGCACGTATGTTTTTTCTCAAGGAGGTTCACCCATGACAAAGCCTGTCGTTGCAGTGGTGGGCAGGCCCAATGTGGGCAAGTCCACGTTCGTCAACCGAGTTTCCCAGCGTCCCGAGGCCATCGTGCACGAGACCGAGGGCGTCACTCGTGACAGGACGTTCCATGATTCGGACTGGAACGGCACCGAGTTCTCGCTGTGCGATACCGGCGGTATCGAGGTCGGCGATTCCGAGGATGCGTTCCAGAGCAAGATTCGCGACCAGGCGGTGCTCGCCATCAACGAGGCCGACGCCATCATCTTCCTCGTCGACGGCAAGACCGGCGTCACCGAGGAGGACGAGGCCGTCTCCCGCATCCTGAAGCGCACCGACAAGCCGGTCTTCCTGGCCGTCAACAAGTGCGACTCCGTCCTGCAGGACGCCAACGCCTACGAGTTCTACAGCCTGGGTCTGGGCGACCCGTACCCCATCAGCGCCCAGCACGGCAACGGCGTGGGCGACATCCTCGACGACGTCGTGGCTTCGCTGCCTGAGGCCACCGAGGAGGAGATCCCCGAGGACCTCATCCGCGTCGCCATCGTCGGCCGCCCCAACGCCGGCAAGTCCTCGTTGCTCAACCGCCTCTGCGGCGAGCAGCGCTCCATCGTGAGCGACGTGGCCGGCACCACCCGTGACGCCGTCGACACGCTCGTCGAGCACGAGGGCGTCAAGTACCGCCTCATCGACACCGCCGGTATGCGCAAGCGCACCGTCATCAACGAGGACCTGGAGTTCTACTCCTACGTGCGTGCCGAGCGCGCTATCGAGCGCGCCGACGTGGCCCTCATCGTCATCGACTCCACCATCGGCGTTACCGAGCAGGACCAGCGCGTCGCCGGCATGGCGCACAACAACGGCATCGCCGTGGTCGTCCTGCTCAACAAGTGGGACCTCGTCGACACCGCCGAGCGCCGCGAGGAGCTCGAGAACGACGTGGCCGAGCGCCTGCACTTCGTCTCCTACGCCCCTGTGGTGCGCATCTCCGCCCTCACGGGCCGCTCCTGCCTGCGCGTGTGGGACGCTGTGAACACCGCCGACGCCCACCGTCGCCAGGTCATCCCGACCCCGCAGCTCAACAAGCTCCTCACCGAGCTGCGCGAGTTCGGCCACACGGTGACGAAGGGCACGAAGCGCCTCAAGATGAACTACATCACGCAGACGGGCAACAAGCCTCCCATCTTCACCATCTTCGTGAACATGCCCGAGCTCGTCACCCCCAACTACGAGCACTTCCTCGAGAACCGCATCCGCGACCGTTTCGACCTCACCGGTACGCCCATCAGGTTCAAGTTCAAGAAGAAGGCCATGTAGGCTCTTGCCTTTGGCAGCGCGAAACCGTTAGGAGATAACCTTCCACCATGCTTGTCTATGTGATGTGTGCCCTGGCGTGTGTCATCGCGTATGTTCTT
This sequence comes from uncultured Coriobacteriales bacterium, assembly GCA_902464015.1. Classification (GTDB taxonomy): domain Bacteria; phylum Actinomycetota; class Coriobacteriia; order Coriobacteriales; family UMGS124; genus UMGS124. The sequence goes on from CABQHM010000043.1 coordinate 13,093, forward strand.
GGCGGCATCCCTTCCGCCTATCTCATCGGTAAGGCTTTTGGCAACGTGGATATCCGTACCCAGGGTTCGGGCAACGTCGGTTCTACCAACGTGGCTCGCACCCTGGGTGCCAAGGCTGGCATTCTCACGCTGGTCAGCGACATCCTCAAGGCCGTGGTCGCCGTTTTGATCGGCAAGCTTCTCATCGGCGTGGTGGGCGCAGGTGCCATCGAGACGACCGCCCCGGGCGGCGTCTACGACTGGTGTGCGGCACTGGTGTACCTTGCGGTCATTTTGGGCCATATGTTCACCCCATTCCTGCATTTTCATGGTGGCAAAGGCATCGCTTCGGGCTTTGGCGGCGCGGTGGTGCTCATGCCGTGGGCAGGTCTGAGCCTCTGGGGGCCGTTCCTGATTTTTGCTGTTAGCACGCGATATGTCTCGCTCGGCAGCATTGCCGGTGCCCTGTCGCTGCCCATTTTTGCCAATCTTTTTTATCAGCCTTCGGTGGCTTTCACGGTCATCGTCTGCATCGTGTCGGCGCTTGTCATTTGGGGCCATCGCTCCAACATCAAGAAGCTCGCCCACGGGCAGGAGAGCAAGTTCTCCGTTAAAAAGTCGAAGTAGGTGATGTGGTGAAGCAGCGCGTCTGCGTGGTCGGCGCCGGCTCGTGGGGTACCGCAGTTGCCGGGCATATGGCCAAGCAGGGCAACGAGGTGCGCCTTTGGTCGCACAACCCCGAGGTTGCCCGTTCCATCAACGAGGAGCATACCAACCCCGTCTATTTGCCCGCATGCAAGCTAGGCGAGAATGTGGTCTCCAGCACCGACCATGCGTGGTGCCTCGAGGGGGCCGACGCGGTGCTGTTCGTTGTGCCCTCAAGCCACCTGCGCTCGGTCGCTCGTGACTGCAGCCCCTTTATCGCGCCCGACCTGCCCGTTTGCGTACTTACCAAGGGCATCGAGTACGGCACCAACAAGCTCATGACCGAGGTTGTGGAAGACGAGCTCACGGGGCGCAATCGCATTGCGTGCCTGTCGGGACCCAACCATGCCGAGGAAGTCTGCCTCGACATGCCCGCCGGCGCCGTCGCCGCCTCCAGCGACCTGGCATGCGCCGAGTACTTTAAGGACCTTTTTAACGCTGATCTTTTCCGCACCTACGTGTCCACCGACGAGGTGGGTGTTGAGGTATGCGCTGCGGCCAAGAACGTTGTGGCCATTGCCTGCGGTGTGGTCAAGGGTCTCTCGTTTGGTGACAACACGCTCTCCGTCATCATGACGCGCGGCCTTGCCGAGATGAGCCGCATCGTGGCCGCTCGCGGCGGCGACCCCATGACCTGCATGGGCCTGGCCGGTATGGGCGACCTCGTTGCCACCTGCACGAGCGCCCACTCTCGCAACCAGACCTTCGGCGCAGCGCTTGCAAAGGGTGAAACGCTCGAGTCCTACGAGGCACGCACCCACATGGTCGTCGAGGGTGCCCGCGCCTGCCGTTCCATTCTGCATATGGCCCGTGAGCTGGGAGTCGAGGTGCCGCTCACCGAGGCGGTGCACTCGCTGCTCTATGAGGGCACACCTCTGCCCGAGATTGCCGAGACCTTGTTCCGCCGCACTCCGCGCATGGAGTTCTACGGTCTCGATTAACACAAACTGTTTCGCCCATCGTCTGGAGTTCGAAGAGGGGAGCACGCCATGCCTGCAGCTACGTTGTCCAAAACCGATGTGATGATGTCCCCGTCGATTCTCTCGGCGGATTTCATGGCCCTGCGTGAGAGCGTCTCGCAGGTTTCCAACGGCGCTGACTTCATCCATGTCGACGTCATGGACGGTCATTTCTTGCCGAACCTCACCATCGGTCCTATGTTCGTCAAAGGTCTGGCTGGCTGCTTCAGCAACCCCCTCGATGTGCACCTCATGGTGGACAACCCCGAGTCGACTAGCGACTGGTACATCGACGCAGGTGCCTCGCTCGTGACTGCCCAGCTTGAGGCCCTCACACATGCCAACCGTTTTGCTCGCCATGTCCGCGAGCGCGGGGCCCTTGCCGGCATCGCCATCAACCCCGCCACTCCCGTGTGCTTGCTGCGCGATGTCGTCGAGGAGCTCGATGTCGTACTTGTCATGAGCGTGAACCCCGGCTTCGGTGGCCAGTCTTACATCACCTCCACCGCCCGCCGCATCCGCGAGCTGCGTGACATGTGCGCAAACCTCGGCTGTAACCCTGTGGTTGAGGTTGATGGTGGCATTGGCGTCAAGACTGCTCCGCTCGTGTGCGAGGCCGGCGCGAACATGCTTGTGGCTGGCTCGGCCATCTTCGGTGCCGAGGATCCCCATGCCGCCATGGAGCAGATCAGGGCTGCTGGCGCTGCGAGCTTGGTGCTCTAAGCATGCGCGTGCGCCACTATTTCGACCATGCGGCGTCAAGCCCCATGTCCAGCCTGTGCCGTGAGGAGATGGCCCGCTACGACGCGCAAGAATGGGCCGGCGCCAATCCGAACTCCCTGCATACCAGCGGCCGTGCTGCTTTTGCCGCGCTTGAACGCGCTCGTACCGACGTTGCACGCGCCGTTGGCGCGAAGCGTCCCAGCGAAATTGTCTTCACAAGTGGTGGCACCGAGGCCAACACACTCGCCATCCGCGGCACGGCACTCGCACAGCTCCAAACACTGGGCTCCAAGCGCCGCCGCGTGCTTGTGAGTGCTGTTGAGCACGACTCTGTTCTTGACCCTGCGGCTTCACTTGAACGTGATGGTTTTATGGTCGAGCGGATTCCTGTGCTTTCCAACGGTGTCGTGGACCTCGAGGCCCTTGAGCACATGCTGGGTCCCGATGTGGCGCTCGTTTGCGTGATGGGCGCAAACAACGAGGTTGGATCCGTACAGCCCATCGCGCGCGTCGTAACCCTTGCGCATGCCCAGGGCGCGCTTGTGCATTGCGATGCGATTCAGACGTTTGGCCATGTTCCCTTCAGCACCTCGCAATTGGGCGTTGACACCGCCTCGTTTGCTGCGCACAAGGTCGCGGGTCCCGTCTCGTGCGGAGCGCTTTATGTGCGCTCGCGCACGCCTATCGTGGCGCAGCAGGTGGGAGGGGGCCAGGAGGGCGGTCTTCGCAGCGGCACGCAAGACGTGCGTTCGGCCATGGCCTTTGCGGCCGTCGCCAAGCATGCCGCTGCCACGCTTCAAGACAATGACGCGCTTCTGCGTAGCCACGGTCGCCTGATTGTTGACACGCTGTGCGCCGAAGGACTCGACTTTTTCGAGACCTTGCGCCGCGAAGGCATCGACACGCCCGAGACGCTTCCCAACATCGTGCATCTGCTTGTGCCTGGCCATCAGACGGAGGGTCTCGTCCTTGGCTTGGACGACCTGGGATACGAAGTTTCGGGCGGTTCTGCCTGTTCAAGCGGTTCGCTCGACCCCAGTCATGTGCTGGCTGCCATGGGAGTGCCCCGCGACCTCGCCTTCTGTGCGCTGCGCATCTCCTTCGATGCGCGTGTGAGTGCTGAGGAGTGCGAGGGCTTGGCGCATGCACTTGCACGGGTGTGCCGCGAGGCCTCGACGCGCAAACGATAGGGGAGCACCATGGAGTTCGTTGACTGCCATACCCACACCTTTTATTCCGACGGCAAGGCGAGTGTGGAGGACAACGTCTCCCGCGCCTGCGAGCTCGGACTGACCACCATCTGCATCACCGACCATCTCACGTTGCCCCATGAAATCGACCCCACGTGCGAGGTCAGTGTCCCTGAAGCCGACCTTCCCGCCTATGCCGCCGACATCGAGGCGGCGCGTGCACAGCACCCTGAAGTTGACGTCGTCTTTGGATTCGAGTGCGACTACTACCCGGGTTGTGCCGACAACGTCATCCGCTGGACCCACGGGGCGACGTTCAAGCTCGGCTCGGTGCACATGGTGGACATGCGCTGGATTGATGACCTCAGCGACCTCTCGTTTTGGGAGGAGCGCGGTGTCGACGCTGTTTGGGAGGGGTATTTCCGCCTTTGGGGCCAAGCATGCCACAGCGGCCTATTCGATTCCATGGCGCATCCCGACCTCGTGAGCCTCTTGGGCCGTTATCCCTCGGGCGATGCTATGCAGCGCCTGTATGCTCAGGCTGCCCGTGATGCAGCTGCCGCCGGCGTGCGCGTGGAGATCAACACGGCGGGTTCCATCAAGCCTGTTTGCAGGTTCTACCCCCACCCTGAGTTGCTCTCCCTTTTCCGCGCGGCCGGCGTCCCCATCACCGTGGGCTCCGATGCCCATGTGGTGACGCGCGTCGGCGAGAACATCGGTCAGGCCTATGCGCTTGCCGCTGCGGCGGGCTATCGCAGCATCGATGTCCCGACTGCAGCTGGTGGCTGGCGTAGCGTCTCAATCGCGTAATACTGCCGACGCCCGCGCGGTGTCTGTTTGTCCCGTCCGGCTCGACTCATTTCGAAAAGGTGATTTGCCATGAAGGTGCGCGAACTTGAGACGTCTCTCTTCTCATGCCTGCCGAAGATGTGGGCTGAGCCGTGGGACAAGGTCGGCCTTTCGGTGGGTGACCCCGACGCGGAGGTCACCAAGATCGCCCTTGCCCTTGACGCCTCGGCAGGCAACGTTCGCACAGCTTATGCGGCTGGTGCCAACGTGCTGCTCACCCATCATCCGGTCTGCCTCTCCATGCCCGATGCCCTTACGCCGCCCTCTTCCGGTGCGGGCTTTGCAAGCTCGTGTCTTTGGGAGGCCATGCGTCTGGGTGTTGCCGTCTTGTCGTTCCATACCAACCTTGACCGATGCGAGGCTGCTCGTGCGGCCATGCCTGCTCGCCTGGGTCTTGCTCCGCAGTCCGGCGGCCTGGAATCCGACCGTCCGGAGAACCTCGGCCGCCTGGGTGCCTGCGTGCCGCTGCCTTCCGGCATGACGCTGCGCGAGCTTGCTCGTTCGTGCAAGGACGCATTGGGCGACGTGGCGCAGGCCTATGGTTCGCTTGATTCCACTCGCACCCGTGCCGCATTCTTCACCGGCAGTCTCGGTGACTGCGGCCACTATGCGCTTGAGGCAGGCTGCGACGTCGTGGTGTGCGGTGAGTGCGGCTACCACAAGGCGCTCGAGCTTCTCACCCACGGATGCGCGGTCATCGTGCTCGGCCATGATGTGTCGGAGCTGCCGCTCGTGGGTGTTCTCAACGACGTTCTCGACTCGTTCGGTGTGCCTGAAGATGCGCGTGTGGTGCTTTGCGAGGATTCGCATTGGTCTAGCATCTGATACGCGTCTGGGCGTGTATCATGATTCGACCATTGAATGAAATGCTTTTGTAACCTTCCTTGTACACGAAATTGCAGAGAAAGAGGAATCAAGTATGCCGGTCACGACCGATCTTCTCGAGCTCCAGCAGGTTGACTTGCAGATTATGCGCGACCGTAAGGCAATTGACGAGATTCCCCAGGCAGAGCAAATCAAGGAGGTTCGCGGAAGGCTCAAGGAGCTTTCCAAGAAGACCACGAAGATTGTGGGCCTGCTCAAGGACGCCCGCATCGAGGTCGAGGACAACGACGGTCGCCGCCGCACGCTGAGCGCCCGTGTCGAGGAAGTCAAGCGCGACAGCGAGGCTTCCGATGACTTCCGTCTCACTCAGAGCTATAAGGCCGAGCTTGACCGTCTGGCCAAGCGCCTTGAGAAGATCGATTTCAACCAGAAGAAGGCCAAGGCCGAGCTTGAGCGTCTCGAGGGCCTCTATCGTCAGGCTGCCTCCATCAAGACCCAGCTCGAGGCCAAGGAGGCCGAGCTCGTCGAGGCTTTCAAGAAGAGCGCCAGTGCCCTGCGCGAGGACCTTACCCGTCTCGTCGCCCGCCGCGAGACTCTGCAGCAGGCCATTCCCGCAGACCTTCTCGAGCGCTACCGCGTCTCCTGCGCCCAGCACAACCTTGTGGGTATCTGCAAGCTCGAGGATCACGTGTGCACCGGCTGCCGCGTTGAGCTTCAGCAGTCTCAGTATGAGCAGCTCATCAAGGGCGACAGCCTTGCCGTGTGCCCGGTGTGCGGTCGAATGATGGTCGTGCACGGCGCATAAGGCCTCCTGCCTTTAGAGTGCCTGCGTAGATTCATGCCGCGAGGTTGACCAAAAACGCACCGAGAACGTACAATCGTCTAGCATTTGTGACTTCTCTCGTTTTAGGCGAGTTTTGGATATAGAACGGTCAAAACTTCATCTAATTCCTCAGGGTGCTCACGATGCCGGACGTCTAACGTGCGGCGTGTCAGTGTTGGCATGTGCTCGTCTTTCGTCCGTTTTGCATAACAGCTAAACGAAGCCGGGAGGTAGCACATGGACGTTATGTACGTTGTCGTTGCAATCGCTGCAGCGGTCATTGGTGCGGCTCTCGCCCTGCTTTTCGCCGCTAAGAGCGCAAGCGGCAAGCTTACTCAGGCAAAGTCCGAGGCCGATCAGGTACTCGACGGCGCAAAAAAGCAGGCCGAGACCATCAAGAAGGAAGCAGAAATTTCCGCCAAGGAAGAGGTCTTCCGCATTAGGCAGACCGCCGATTCCGAGATTCTCGAGAAGAAGAAGGCATCCGAGGCCGAGGCGGCCCAGCGCGCTGGCGAGATTCGCGAGCGCGAGAACCGCCTGCTTCAGCGCGAGGAGTCCCTCGACCGTCGCTCTGACTCGCTCGATAAGAAGGAGCACCAGCTCTCTAGCGAGGCTGGCCAGATTGAGAAGCGTGCCCGCGACGTCGAGGAGCTCGAGCGCAAGCACACCTCCGAGCTCGAGCGTATCAGCGGCCTCACCACCGATGAGGCTCACAAGGAGCTGCTCGATCGTGTGCGCGACGATGTGACGCGTCAGAGCGCCACCATCATCCGCGAGAGCGAGCAGCGTACGCGCATCGAGTGCGAGAGCACCGCGCGTCGCATTCTTGCCACCGCCATCCAGCGCTGCGCCTCCGACCATGTGGGTGAGGTCACGCTCACCACGGTGCACATCCCCTCTGATGACCTCAAAGGCCGCATCATCGGCCGCGAGGGTCGCAACATCCGCACTTTCGAGCAGATGACCGGCGTGAACCTCATCATCGATGACACGCCCGAGACCGTGCAGCTCTCTAGCTTCGACCCGGTCCGTCGCGAAATCGCCCGCGTCACTCTCGAGAACCTCATTGCCGACGGTCGCATTCATCCGGCGCGCATCGAGGAACTCTTCAACAAGGCCACCGATCAGGTGAACGCCAAGGTGCTCGAGGCCGGCGAGCAGGCCTGCTTCGACCTCGAGGTCAACGACATTCACCCCGAGCTCGTGAGGACCCTGGGTGCCCTGCGTTACCGCACTTCGTACGGCCAGAACGTCCTCAACCACTCCGTTGAGGTTGCCCGCATGTGCGAGATTATGGCCGACGAGCTCGGTCTCGATTCCTCGCCCTTCAAGCGCGCGGGTCTTTTGCACGACATTGGCAAGGCCATCGACCATCGCGTCGAGGGTCCCCACGCCGTCATCGGCGCCGACCTTGCCCGCAAGTACGGCGAGGTTCCCACCATCGTGCACGCCATTGAGGCTCACCACAACGACGTTGACCCCTCGAGCGTGCTCGATGTGCTCGTTCAGGCCGCCGACGCTTGCTCTGCCGCCCGTCCTGGTGCCCGTCGCGAGTCTGCTGAGACCTACATCAAGCGCCTTGAGAAGCTTGAGGAGATTTCGAATTCGCATCCCGGTGTCGAGCGCACCTATGCCATGCAGGCCGGTCGCGAGATTCGCGTTATGGTCAAGCCCGAGGAAATTTCCGACGCTGCCGCCGTCGTTCTCGCGCACGACATCGCGACCGAGATCGAGAACCAGATGGAGTACCCCGGCCAGGTAAAGGTCGTGGTCATTCGCGAAAGCAGGGCTTGCGACATTGCCAAGTAATGAAGCCAGCCGCTCCGACGGTCTGACCTCATTTATCGAAAACGTGTTAGGTGACGAATCCCTGCGCATCGAGGAACGTCTCGGCGCAGGGTTCGTTCGTTTAAAGGTATCTGAGGCCGAGCGTCGCCAGGCAAAACAAGACATCCAGTACGTCGAGGACGCCGTCTGCGAAATGGTGCGCAACTCTCGCGACGCCCATGCCCAGCATGTGTTTGTGGCCAGCACCCGCGACGGTGCCCGCCGCAACCTCATTGTCATCGACGATGGCGACGGCGTGCCTTCCTCCATTGCCGAGAAGGTCTTCGACCCGCGCGTCACAAGCAAGCTTGAGTCCATGCACATGGACCGCTGGGGTGTGCACGGCAGGGGCATGGCACTCTATTCCATCCGCCAAAACTCCCTTGAGAGTCGCATTGTCTGCTCCGAGAAGGGCAAAGGCTGCGTCATCAGCGTCGCCTTCGACACTACGGTCGTTCCTGAGCGCGCCGACCAGTCCACGCTGCCCACGCTTGTCGAGCAGCCCGAGGCGCCTGTCGCGCCAGATGCCACAGTCGACAAGACGCGCGGGCCTCATAACATCCTGCGCACTGTTGCCGACATCGCGCTTGACTGCCCCACATCCCAACGCTTTTTTGTGGGCAGCCCTGCTGAGGTTTTGGCCACGCTTGTTGCGCAAGGGCGCAAATACGTCGCCGCTCACCCTACAGTTGAGCGTGAGGGATGTGCCTTCTGGCTTCTACCGACATTTGCAGCCACGCCTCTCGAGCTGCAGCAGGCGGCCGAGACACTGGGTATCACCGTTTCCCAGCGCAGCTGCTATCGCATTCTCAATTTCGAGGTCAATCCCCTGAACGAGATTCGTCGTTTGCTTGCTGGTGAGGGCGCGCCCCAAAAGCCCGGTCAGGTCGACCTTCTTCAAGACCGCCGCAAGCTTAAAATCTCGCGTGATGACACCGAGGAGTTCGCCTCCCTCATGGCACGCGATTTTGAGATGCTAGCCGAGCGCTACTACCTCGACTTGGCGGGAGACGTCAAAGTACGCGTTGCGCAGGACAAGGTGGTCGTGACCTTTCCGATTTCCAAACAGCTCTAACTGACCCATAGGCTACAATCGACCCGCCCGTTTTGAGCCTCATCTTTTACCGTACAGGAGCCCCCATGCCCTTCTCCTCTCACCCCGAAGAAGCAATGATCGCCAACTCCATGCAGCCCTTGAGTGGCAGCACCTATCTCGTCCGTGCCTTTGGCTGCCAGATGAACTTCCATGACGCCGAGCGCGTGCGCGGCATGCTGGAGACGGCTGGCTCGCTTGAGGTCTCTGAAATCGAGGAGGCCGACATCGTCGTCTTCCTTACTTGCTGCGTGCGCGAGGCTGCCGACACGAGGTTGTACGGCCAGGTGCAATCAATGCGCAACATTCCCCCGCGTGAGGGAAGCGAGCGTCGCATCGTGGCTGTGGGCGGCTGCATTGGTCAGCGCGACGGCGACAAGCTCTTCGACATCCTGGGCAACGTCGACATCGTCTTTGGCACCCATACCATCCACCGTCTTCCCGACCTGCTTTCGGCTGCTCTTGCCGGCGAGGGCCATTGCATCGCCATCGCTGAGACCGACGAGGACGGCGTGTGCGCCAGCGACCTGCCTTCCAAGCGCGACGACGCCTTCCATGCCTGGGTGCCCATCACCTATGGCTGCAACAACTTCTGCACCTACTGCATCGTGCCCTACGTGCGCGGTCGCGAGCGTAGCCGTGTTTTCGAGGATGTCCTCGAAGAAGTGCATCGCCTGGTAGGGGAGGGTGTCAAGGAGATCACCCTGCTCGGTCAGAACGTGAACTCCTATGGTCGCGACCTGTACGGCGCCCCTCGTTTCGCCGAGCTTCTGCGCGAGGTGGGCAACAGCGGCATCGAGCGCCTGCGTTTTGCCACGAGCCATCCCAAGGACCTTTCCGACGAGACTATTGCTGCTATGGCCGAGGTCAAGTCTGTGATGCCCGCGCTCCATCTTCCTGCGCAGTCCGGCTCTTCCCACATCCTCAAGATGATGAATCGCACCTACGATCGCGAAGCGTACTTGCAGCTCGTTGACAAGATCAAGGCCGCCGTTCCTGGCATCGCCCTCTCCACCGACCTCATTGTCGGCTTTCCCGGTGAGACCGAGGAGGACTTCCTGCAGACCATGTCCCTTGTCGAGCAGGTGGGCTACTCCCAGACCTTCACGTTCATCTACTCCAAGCGCGCTGGTACGCCTGCGGCCGAGATGGTGGACGACACGCCGCGCGAGGTCATCCAGGACCGCTTCGACCGTCTTGTGAACGTCGTGCAGGACTGCGCATACAAGGCCAACCAGGCCGAGCTCGACCAGGTCGTGCCGGTTCTGGTCGAAGGTGTCTCCAAGCGCGACGAGTCGATGCTGTCCGGTCGCAGCCCCAAGAACCAGACCGTGCACGCCCCCATCCCTGCCGGCAAGACCATCGACGATTACATCGGCACGATTGTCGACGTGCATGTGGACGAGGCCCGCACCTGGTACCTGCGCGGCCAGCTTGTGGGCGAGACGCTCTAGGATGAAAGTTTGCGTATCATGAGCGCCTATCAGGTCATATCGGTCGTCGGTCCCACGGCAAGCGGAAAGTCCTCGCTTGCCGATGCCCTGTGTCTGCGCTTGGGCGGCGAGGTTGTTTCCGCCGACTCCATGCAGGTCTATCGCGGGATGGACATCGGCACGGCAAAGACGCCCGTTTTTGAGCGTCGCGTGCCGTTGCACTGCATCGACCTTGTGGATATCGGGCAGCCTTACTCGGCGGCTGTCTTCGCGCAAGACTCCCATGTCTGCATCGACGGGCTCCTCGCGCGTGACGTGCTGCCCGTTGTTTGCGGCGGCACCGGTCTGTACGTGCGTGCTGCACTTGAGGACATGGGCTTTCCCGAGGGCGAGCAGGTGGAAAACCCTGTGCGCGAGCGCTATGAGACTCTTGCTGCGCAGATAGGAAACGACGCGTTCCACGAGTTGCTGCAGTCCAAGGACCCGTGCAGCGCCGCGCTCATCCATCCGAATAACGTGCGCCGCGTTGTGCGCGCATTTGAGCTGCTTGAGCAGGGGAGCTCGTATGCCCAGGAGCACGCTACCCTTCACGAGCGCGTCGACCGCTATCTCACGCTTCATGTGGGCCTCACGATGCCTCGTGAGATGCTCTACGAGCGTATCAACCGTCGCGTGGACAAGATGATGGAGCTCGGCCTTGTCGATGAGGTACGCGGCCTTATGGACGCCGGTCTTGCCGACACGCTCACCTCGAATCAAGCTATCGGGTACAAGGAGATCATTGCAGCTCTTCGCGGCGAGACCTCCATGGAAGAGGCCGTCGAGGACATCAAGCGCTCTTCGCGCCGTTATGCCAAGCGTCAATATACGTGGTTTAACGCAGACAAGCGCATACACTGGTTCGATGTGAGCCAGATGGGGGAGGATGAACTCGTAGACCGCGTTGTCGGCCTTTTCAGCGAACCTGGTGTCCAGCAGGCTCTGTAAGGAGTGATTGCTATGCCATATAACGGACCCTTTGACACGGCGCGTGCGCAGGAGCGCTGCATTCTCGTGGGTATCGATACCCCTCAGTCTGCCTGGGACCTCGAGGCTTCGCTTGAGGAACTCTCGCATCTGGCCGAGACGGCGGGCGCCCAGACGGTGGGGGAGCTGACCCAAAAGCTCGACCATCCGTATGCAAAGACCTACCTTGGCTCAGGCAAGGTGCTTGAGCTGCGCGACCTCGCACAGAGCTGCAATGCCGACGTCATCATCTTCGACGCCGAGCTGTCACCTTCTCAGCAGGCAAACATCGAGCGTATCCTGGGAATGAAGTACAAGGTCATTGACCGTACGGCGCTCATCCTCGACATCTTCGGCCTGCATGCCAAGACCCATGAGGGCAAGCTGCAGGTGCAGATGGCTCAGCTGCAGTATCTTTACCCGCGTCTTCGTGGTATGTGGGCCCACCTTGCCAAGGACAGGACGCGCGGCGGCATCGGTTCGCGCTTTGGCCAGGGCGAAAGCCAACTCGAGGTTGACCGTCGTCTTATTCGCGACCGCATCTCCGTGCTGCGTCGTGAGCTGGCCAACATCGCCTCCAACCGCGACGTGCAACGCAAAGAGCGCACCTCTTCCGATGTCTTCCGCGTTGCCTTGGCGGGTTACACCAACGCCGGCAAGTCGACGCTGCTCAACCGCTTGACTGACGCCGGCGTGTATGTGCAAGACCAGCTCTTCGCCACGCTTGACCCCACGACGAGGGTTTTTGAGCTGCCAGGCGGCAAGACGACCACCATTACCGACACGGTTGGCTTTGTACGCAAGCTGCCGCACACCCTTGTGGAGTCGTTTAAGTCGACGCTCGCCGAGGTTGCCGATGCCCATCTCATCCTGCATGTGGTGGACGGCAATGACCCGCATCTTGTTGAGCAACTTGCGGCCGTTGAAGAGGTTCTCAAGCAGATCAAGGCCGACGGTATCGACCGTCTGCTGGTCTTCAACAAGTGCGACCTGCTTGAGCCTGAGCGTGCCGCTGAACTTCGTGAAAGCTATCCTGAGGCCATCTTTGTCTCAGCGGTTACAGGCGAGGGGATTGAGGACCTCGTTGCCAACCTTGCCAAGCAAGCCGCCTTGCGCGACGAGCACCTGAAGGTCCTCATTCCGTACGGCCAAGGCTCGCTGCTGTCTGATTGCCACAAGTACGGCCATATTTTGCACGAGGAGTATGTGCCCGAAGGTACCCTGCTCGAGGTTGTGCTGCCTGTAAGCGTCGCCAACCGGGCTCGCGCTTTTGCGGTGGACGAGGCTGTGGAGTAGGACTGCGCCTTACATGGTGCGGATGAGGGCCACCACGCGACCGAGGATGCGCGGGTTTCGAGTGTAAATGGGCTGCATCGTGGGGTTTTCGGGCTGCAGACGCACGGTGTCGCGCTCGCGATAAAAGGTCTTGACGGTGGCCTCGTCTTCGAGCTGCGCGACAACAATCTCGCCACTTACGGCATCAGGCTGCTGTTTGACCACGACGTAGTCGCCGTTGAATATGCCGGCACCGATCATCGAGTCGCCTTTGACCTTGAGGATAAATGACGCTTCGTCGCCCACAAGACAGCGGGGGAGCGTCATGTACTCCTCCACGTTGCTCACGGCAAGAATCGGCTCCCCTGCGGCTACGCGCCCCAGCAGGGGCAGCCTCACCATGTTGGCGTCGCTTGCAGGCGTTTCCGCTTCCTTGGCGTCGTCGAATGTCTCGGTATCTTGGGTGTGAACGACCTCCAGCGCCCGGGACTTCGACAGGTTGCGCTTGATATAGCCTCGGTCCTCCAAAACCTGCAGGTGCACATGCACGGTGGACGGGCTTCGCAAGCCCACGGCATCGGCAATTTCGCGCACGCTTGGTGGATAGCCCTTGGATGCCACTTCTGAGCATATGAAATCGTAAATCTGTTGCTGTCGCTTGCTAAGTCGCTGAACCTGCACTGTGTGTTCCTCCAAATCGAACATGTGTTTGATTTGCACCATAACACGAACATCCATTCGATTTCAAGGCTTTCAATTTCTGTCCCCACGGTCTGGATAATGCCCCACATCGACCGCGAGGAAAGAGGTATGCCATGACGAGGGAAGAGTCGTACAGGTGCGTCCAAAGGCGCGATTCCATGATTTGCATTGCGTTCTTCTGCATCATTGTGCTCGGCGTTGCTCTGACGATGCCGTTTGTTGCCCAAGGTCAGACGTCGCATGTCGAGCAGTCCGATCAGTTTGTGTGCGTGCAGGCTGGTGACACACTGTGGTCTATTGGTGCCGAATACTGCGGACAGGGACTCTCTGTGGCTGAGAGCGTGCATTGGATCGTTGACCACAACGGCCTTTCGTCAAGCCTTATCGTGCCGGGTCAAATTATCGAAGTTCCGGCTTTCTGAGGTGATGCGAAGCCGTGCGATGGGCTATGCTTAACGTGTGCGAAAAGCGAGGGGAGACACACGGATGCGTTGCCCAAAATGCGGCTTTGAAGACTCGAAGGTCATTGACTCACGTTCGTATGAGTCGGGTTTTGCCATACGTCGCCGCCGCGAGTGCCTGAACCCCGCATGTGGTGAGCGTTTCACAACCTATGAGCGCCGTGAGGAAACTCCCATCCAGGTTGCCAAGCGCGACGGTACGCTTGAGCCGTTTGATCGCACCAAGCTGCGCGCCAGCCTTACCAAGGCAACCATCAAGCGCTCGATTTCCAATGAGGTTCTCGACAACCTTGTGAGCGACATCGTGAGCGAGCTGCGCAACAACATGACCACGGTGGTCGCATCCAACGATTTGGGTGACATGGTGCTCAAGCGCCTTCTCAAGCTCGACACGGTTGCCTATGTGCGCTTTGCCTCCGTATATAAGGACTTCCAAGACATCGAGAGCTTCTACAACGAGCTCACTCAAATCCAAAACCTCAAGGATTCCTAGGCTGTTATAACTCCCCCATAATATGTCTTATGTAAATCTAAATAAATGATCATATGATCTTGCATTCATGGGTTGATTCCCATCACGTAACAGAGTTTTTGAGGCAAAATTCGTGGCAAAACCGC
>CABQHM010000044.1 GCA_902464015.1 uncultured Coriobacteriales bacterium
GCGCGCGAGCGCCTCAGCCGGGCGCCACTAATCGGCCGAGCCCTTCGGGACACATCAATTGTCCCTCCGCTCCCGACCGTTCTCAAGAGTCACCTTCCTCGAGCGCTGTGCGGCCCCCAGGGCGCCCGCGTCACCAAAAAGGCCCTCCGGGGCCTTTTCGCGTTTATGGCGTGGGTTCGCCTGCCTACGGCTTTTCTCCGCGACGGCAACCGGGGCTGGGAGTGCCATGGCTGGGCCGCTCGGCCTTCGCGCGTGCTAGGTTGCTTCCAGCAATTGGAAGCTGGGGATTCATTGGCTTTTCGCTCCAAGATGCACGCAACGTTCCTATTACCTGAACTTGCTTGTGAATTGGGTGTAGGCGAGCATCGTCTATGAATCAACCATGTCCATTTTAGGCTGAAATGTGCAGTACCAGATATTGACGGTATTTCATTCGGATCAGCCATCTCTCGCCTTGTAGCTTTCCCGCTATCAGTGATGTGACCTTGCGGCGATAAGGCAAACTTGCCCGGGTAAAGGCTGTTTTTGTATACCAGTTGGTATACACTTTGGTTAGTCATTTAATGTTACGTATATTGAATTAGTGTGAACATTGTTTGTTAAATCTAAGCGTTTACTATTACCGTGCATATTTGTGATTTGACGCAATTTCGCGCTTTTACCTCACCTTTGTTGGTCTACGATTCACCTTGGTAAGGTGGCTGAAATCGGTTTGGCCACACGTTAGGCTTAGCCTAGTTTGAGAGGGAGGTGTAAGAATGGCAACACAGCAGGTGAATGAGATCAGCAAGGGTGCTCAGGTTCTGGAGTCCCGTGGCATTAGCCGTCGTAAGTTCCTCGGCTATTGCGCTGGTATCGCCACGATGATCGGTCTTTCCCAGACCGCCGCTCCCCAGATTGCCGAGGCTCTTGAGAGCGTCATCGGTAACTCCGAGGGCAATCTGAAGCCCGTCATCTGGCTTGAGGGCGCTTCGTGCACGGGCTGCACTGAGGCTTTTGCTCAGGTCGATACTCCTGATGTGCCGTCCGTTGTCCTGGAGCTGCTTTCGCTGAACTACAGCGAGACGCTTTCCGCAGCGGCTGGCCATTCTATGGAGGAGGCTCGTAAGCAGACGATTGCAGCCGGTGGCTACCTTGTAGTCTACGAGGGTGCAGTCGTTGAGGGCTGGGACGGCAACGCGCTTCGCATTGCTGACGAGAAGGGTACTGACATCCTTCTTGAGACTGCTTACTCCGCTGAGGCAGTCATCGCCTATGGCTCTTGCGCTTGCGACGGTGGTTGGCAGGCTGCTCGCCCCAACCCCTCTGGCGCTCTTGGCGTTCAGAAGTTCCTCAAGAAGAACGGTATCGACACGCCGGTCATCAACATTCCGTGCTGCCCCGGCAACCCCGAGTGGATTGTCGCCGTTCTTGTTGAGTACTTGCTGATGGGTCGCATCCCTGAGCTCAACAACAACAATGAGCCCAAGCTCATGTTCAACGAGACCGTCCATGACAACTGCCCCCGTCGTGGCCACTTTGAGAACGGTGAGTTCGTCTACAACTTCGGCTCCATCGAGGAGGAGAAGGGTTACTGCCTCTATGCCCTTGGCTGCAAGGGTCCGCAGACCTTCACCAACTGCCCCATCGTGAAGTCGAACCGTCGCGTCTCTTGGTGCGTTGAGGCCGGTGCCCCTTGCGTTGGCTGCGGCGTTATCAGCCCCATGAATGCCAATGGCAACTGGGTTGACGAGAACACGCCCTTCCTGGCACGTCATCGTTACTTCCAGATTCTCGACTGGAAGGTCTCTCCTGCTGCAATCTGCGGTACGGTGCTGGGTCTTGTTGTCGGCATCATCGTGGTCCATGCCGTTGGCATGAAGATCACGAAGCGCACCGACGGCGGCGCTGACTTCGAGGTCGAGCGTGAGTACGACGTCAAGCACAAGACCCCGGGTGCCGCTGAGGCTGCCGCTGTCGCCGACCAGCTCTATGAGCAGCTCGACGCTGACGGTGTTGTCGAGCGTCACGCGAACCATAAGAAGTAGAAGGGAGGCAAACACACATGGCTCAGTCAACCATTGACCCCGTAACTCGTATCGAAGGCCACCTTCGCATCGACATGGAAGTCGAGGATGGACAGGTAAAGGACGCGTGGGTCTCCGCGGGTCTGTTCCGCGGCATGGAGCTCATTCTTGAGAACCGTTCCAGCCAGGATGCCTCCATCATTGCTCAGCGTATCTGCGGCGTTTGCCCCGTCTCGCACTCCCATGCTGCTGCTATGGCTTGCGAGGCCGCTTTCGGCATCAATCCCCCCGAGGGCGGCCGTATGGTCCGCAACCTCTCGGAGATGGCGCAGTTCATGCACAGCCACATCCTGTGGTTCTACAACCTCAACGGCCTTGACTATGTCAACCCGCTCGACTCCATCAACGCAGACATCGCCGACACGTTCGACGTCTGCCAGGAGAACGGCATGGCCGCCGCGGACTTCGCCAACATCCAGAAGCGCCTGCAGGCTTTCGCCGACAATGGCCAGCTTTCCATCTTCTCGGGCAACTGGTTTGATACCACGGATGCCGATGGCTCCGCGGCTTTCAAGCTCACGCCTGAGCTCAACCTCATCGCGACTGCCCACTACATCGAGGCTCTCGAGATGCAGGCCAAGGCCTCTGAGATCAACGGTATCATCGGCGGCAAGATGCCCCACATCATGACGGCTCTGGCTGGTGGCACCATGTTCGTGCCTACCTCCGAGAAGCTTGATGACATCCTGTATCGCATCAAGGACATCAAGGCGTGGGTCAACAACGTCGTGCTTCCCGATGCGATCGCCCTGTCCAAGGTGTACTCCAACGAGTTCACCTACGGCAAGGGCCCGGGCAACTTCATCGCATGGGGCGTTTTCAACGATCCGTCCTTCGAGATCAACAACCGTTACCTGCCTGCTGGCGTTCTGACGGGCGACAATCTCGAGCTGTCCGACGTGGACGACAACCTCATCACCGAGGATATCGCCCGCGCTTACTACAAGGACAGCGAGCCGGTCAACCCGATCAACGGTATCACCGATCCTTGGTATCCTACCGAGGGCTACAACCGCGACAGCAAGTACACCTGGTGCAAGGCTCCCCGTTACAACGGCGGCGTCTACGAGGCTTCGCCTCTGGCCCGTGTTCTTGTTGCTTACAAGCGTGGCGTTGAAGAGGTTGTCACGCTCGTTGACTCCATTCTCGAGAAGCTCGGCCAGGCTGGTAACGTCTCCTATCTGGAGTCGGTCTTCGGTCGTGTCGCCGGTCGTGCTGTCGAGATGGTCTACATCATGGACTGCATGGAGCGGGAGTGCCTCGACCTCATCGAGTACGTCGGCGCTGGCAACCATGATTACTACACCAAGCCGGAGAACACCACCGGTACCGGTGTTGCCCTGTGGGAGGCCCCTCGTGGCGCCCTCTATCACATGGCGAAGCTCACGAACGACCAGATCAACAAGTACCAGATCGTCATCCCTTCGACGTGGAACCTCGGTCCTCGCGACAGCGAGGGCACGCGCGGTCCGCTCGAGCAGGCTCTGCTTGGTACTGAGGTCGTTGACGTTGAAAAGCCCATCAAGGCCCTGCGCCTTGTCCACAGCTTCGATCCCTGCACCGCTTGCTGCGTGCACGTGTTCGAGCCCAAGACGGGCAAGAGCTTCACGACGGTCGAGAGCCCTTGGGGGGTGAGGTAGCATGGCGCATCTTGCACACTATAAGGAAGCCCACCCGCTGCCTTTCGTCATCACTCACTGGGTGAACCTGATCTGCATGTTCACGTTGATCTTTACGGGTTTCTATATCCACTACCCGTTCTTCCCCCTTGCGATGAGCATGTGTCGTGGTATTCACGTGTTCTGCGGTATCGTCATCACGATTAACCTCATCATGCGTGTTGTCCTGTCGTTCTTCATCAAGTCCGCTCCTTCCGGTGGCACCCGTGCCGTCGTGCGTGACTTCAAGACGTGGCTGCCCCAGCGCAACAACCGTCACATGCTTCTCGAGACGGTCAAGTACTACCTGTTCATGAACAAGGGGCACTGCCTCGGTGCTAAGCTCGGCGTTCTGCAGAAGATCTTCTATCTGCTGTTCCTGCCGCTGATCCTCCTCATGGCTTGGACGGGCTTCGCTCTTTGGATTCCCACGAGCAACTGGGCCATCTCCCTGGTCCTGACCGAGGGCATCGGCGTGATGAACATCCGCATCATCCACTACATCACGATGTTCATCATCATGTACATCATGTGCTTCCACCTCTACCTTGCCAACATCGAGGGCGTCTCTCCCACCAAGCTGATCCTGTTCCGCAAGGAGCACGCTGGCCTGGTGTACGACCCCGAGATTCGCAACGTGGTGGGTTACGACGGCATGGGCCATGGCCCCAGCTACGGTGCGGCTCCTCGTACCGACGACCTGGACAAGGCCGGCATCAAGTGCTAGTTTGCCTCTAAGGCATACGCGCTCTTTAAGGGGCTTGCGGGCTTACCCGCAGGCCCCTTTTTTATTCGACGTGCATTTTTGATTGGACAAAGGGGGCCTCCAGGCGTGAGGGTTTCGCTCATTTGCATAGGAAACGAGCTTCTTTTGGATGATGGTGTCGGACCTGCCGTGGCACGTTATTTGTTGTCACGCTACAGGTTCCCCGACAATGTCATGGTTATCGACCGTGCTTGCATGGGCATGGCCATCATCTCTGACTTGCGTGAGGCGGACTTCGCCCTTGTGCTTGACGCTGTTGAGGTACCAGGGGCAACACCTGGCGAGATATTCTCCTTTGAGCCAACGGATGTGGCTCCCACGCCTGCGGGCATGGCCTCACTGCATGATGTGCGCTTTGCCGATGTGCTTGGATCTGCGAGCTTCTTGGGAATCTCCTGCACGGGGCATTGCTTTGGCATTCAGGTGGAGAACATGAGCCCCTCGGAGTTTGTCAGGGCGCTGACTCCGAAGGTCGCAGCAGCCGTTCCTCTGCTTGCTCGAACGGCAGTGAAGTATCTGCGCGAGGAACTTGGCATCGGGGTGGAAGATCTGCTCGAGCAGGGAACGGCATCCGTTGTGCTTCCGCGGGTGCACGGCACCCCTGATGCGAGCGTGATGACGGGATATCTGGCGCACGGGCTTATGGATGCGGGCTTTGCGGTTTCCCCCGTTGATGGCAAGTCGAACGAGATGGTGCTTGTCGCAGAGGAGGATTGCGACCTTGTGTGTCTTGCGGCTCGAAACGATCAAGGCAAGCGAATCGAGACCACTGCTGTTGCGGGGGACTCTGGTTGGCTCGTGAGGGTGTCGAGCGAGGCGAATGACCTTGACTGCGATGCATTCGTGCGTGACGTTGTGGACGCCTGTAGAAAGAAGAGGTAATCGATGGGGAAAACCGAAATGGAAGCCTTTGCAATGGATGAGGAAGAACAAGTTCCGCCTCCAGCCGAGGGCATGCGCTATGCGGGTCTGTGCCGCGATTGCAAGGACTTCGTCGAGCTGGATGACAAACTCAACCCGCGAGACTGCGGGCACACAAAGGACCGCGTAGCCGTGGCCTTGCTGCTCAGGGAATCAGAGCCGCTGCCGCATTTGCCTAAGATGAACTGGGGCGCATTCTTCATGCCGGCGCTTTGGGGGCCGGGTCATGGCCAGTGGTACCTCATCTTGATGTATCCCATCTTGATCTTCCTCGATAATATCGTCTACACGGCGGTGCATGCAGGCGGTTTGTACATCCTGCTCGCTGTCGCTTGCCTGGCGTGCATGCTGGCGTTTCTGATTGTCTATGCGCGTGGCGCAAACATGGCGGGATACCTGCGCGTGTCGCATGCCAAGACAGTGGATGAGTATCTCAAGGGCGAAAAGCGCTGGACCTGGGCAATGATTGCCGTGGCCGTGGTCTTCATCGTGTTTGCAACGTACTACAACATTGCCGTGCGACCGGGTGTTTTTGCTGGATGAGTGGCGCCTGCCAACAGGCTTAATGCATAGGAAACAACAAGAAACGTTCAGGGTTGCATAATCAGGGTCCAACGGAGCGGGCAGGCCGCTTCATGGAGTCCAGGAGGCCAACATGGACGCTTTCATTGAGGCGTTTTCAGCTGGAGTCAGCGCAGTTGACGCATTTGTTTGGGGATGGCCCCTCATCGTGCTGTTGCTGGGCACTCACATTTACACGACCGTGCGCACGCGTTTCATCCAACGCAAGATTGGCACGGCCATCAAGCTGTCGGTGAGTAAAGACGACCCCAGCAGCGCTGAAGGCGACATCAGCCAGTTCGGCGCCCTGACCACGGCGCTTGCTGCGACTATCGGCACCGGCAACATCGTGGGTGTGGCGACGGGTCTCCTCTCCGGCGGTCCGGGTGCCATCTTCTGGATGTGGATCACGGGTATCTTCGGCATCGCCACCAAGTACGCGGAGACCTACATCGGTGTGAAGTGGCGCGTGAAGGATGAGAACGGCAAGATGATCGGCGGCGCCATGTACGCCCTCGAGCGCGGTTTCAAGAACAAGGGCTTGGGCAAGCTCCTCGCCGTCCTCTTTGCGCTGTTTACGGCCATTGCCTCCTTTGGCATCGGTGCCTCGGTGCAGTCTAACTCGCTTGCCGGCGCCATCACGGCAACGTCGCTCTTCGACGGTGAGAGCATCCCCACATGGGTCATCGGCCTGGTCGTGACGGTCCTTGTCGCCTTTGTCATCCTCGGCGGCCTTAAGAGCGTCTCCCGTGTCTGTGAGAAGCTCGTTCCTATCATGGCTGTGTTCTATGTTGTGTGCTGCCTGGTAATCATTGGCATTAACGGCCAGTACCTGGGCGAGGCGATTTCCACCATCCTCGTGTGCGCGTTCACGCCGCAGGCGGCTTTTGGCGGCGCGGTGGGATCGACTGTCATGCTGGCTCTCCAGTTCGGCTTCAAGCGTGGTCTTTTCTCCAACGAGAGCGGCCTGGGCTCCGCCCCGCTTGTTGCTTCGAGCGCAGTGACTCGCAATCCCGCCCGTCAGGCTCTCGTGTCTATGAGCGGTACGTTCTGGGATACGGTCGTCATCTGCCTCATTACTGGACTCATGCTCGTGACGTCGTTGTTGGCCAACCCTGAACTTGCCGCCACGTTCAACAACACCATTGCTGGCGGTACCACTAACATCTTCAGCGGCGGCGCGGCGCTTGCGACGGCCTGCTTCGAGTCGATTCCTGTGTTTGGCCCGTTCGTGCTGGTGGTTGGCCTTCTCTGCTTCACCTATTCCACGATTCTTGGCTGGAGCCAGTACGGTAACCGCGCAATCATGTACCTCTTCGGCAAGAAGGGCATCCTACCGTATTCGATTGTCTTTTTGGTGTTCGTGTCCTGGGGATGCATTGGCGGCGGCGACCTCGTCTGGAACATCTCCGACATCACCAACGGCCTGATGGCGGTTCCCAACTGCATCGCGGTGCTGGTCCTGGGAGGGATTGTGGCCAAGGAGACCAAGCACTATGTGTACGACGGCCACTTGGAGGATGTCTATCCTGAAGAAGTGCCCTCGATGAATGACAAATAACAACTTCGGTTGTTGCTCGCACAATGGGACTCCCGTAGTAAACTCAAACGCGGGGCCTGACCTCACCTCGGGGCCGGGTCCCGCGTTTGTATACGGGTGACATCTGGTGTGGAAGGCGTTTTGAGAGCGGTGCGACGCTTGCACCCGAGCCTCTTAAAAGCGCAGCCCATCAGGTATTGCGATACTCACAAGGAGTCCCTAGTGCTCATTCACAGGATTGCCGACCAACTTGCCAGTGCGGCGGAGTTTCGAGATATCGAGCGCAATCTTGCAACGGCGCAAGATGCCACGCTTGGAATCGCCCAGTCGGCCAGGCCCCTTGCCATCGCGGCGCTCTATGCGCGTAACCCGCGCCCTTGCGTGGTCGTTGTCGCCGGCGAGGACGCGGCCCAGCGCATGGCGCAGGCATTGGCCTCTTACGTGGGACTTGATCAGGTCGAACGCATCCCCTTGCGTTGCGACCTGCCGTGGTCGGACAAACCGAGCGACGACGCCGTGGTGGGTGCGCGCTGTCGTGCCCTTGCGCGCCTGAAGGCGGGGGAGCCGTGCTTGGCGGTCGCCTCTGCGCGGGCGCTGCTGAGGTGCGTGCCTCCTGTGGGCAGTGACTACTTCATGCCGATTTCCTTTGAGATAGGCCAGGAAATCGATTTTGCCACAGTACCCGAGAAGCTGTTGTTTCTCGGGTACACCTCGCAGGGCGCGGTGGATGGACCGGGAACGTTTCATGTGCATGGCGACCTCGTTGATGTCTGGCCGGCCCAGTCCACGGGTCCGGTCCGCCTGGAGTTCTTCGGCGATGAGATTGATGCCATACGCACGCTCGTTCCCTCCACGGGGCAGACTATCGGCCAGGTGACGGACGTTGAGATGTACCCGGCGCGCGAGCTTGCGCTTTCTCCCAAAGCTATCGAACGTTGCCGCCGCAAGCTGTACCAGGCAAGTCAGGACGATGACGAGCTCGCCCGCCATATGGAGATGTTCTCTCAAGGCATCGTCTTCCACGAGGCGGACCGCTATCTGCCAAGCCTTTATGCGTCTACAACCGGGCCCCTCGCGCACGTGGCGCCCGAGGTGCTCATGGTGCTCGCCGAGCCTCGCTCTCTCTTTGATGATGCGACACGCTATTACGACGAGGTCAGTGTTCTGGCTCGCAATGCCAAGGTGTCCCTGGAGGGACTCTATCTCAAGCCTGCCCAGATGGACTTCGGCTCACAGCAGCGTTTGACGCTCGTGTCTATCATGCGCGCGGGAGGCGGCGCGACCTCTGAGCTGCGCGTGCAGCAGCCTGATGTTGCCGGAGGGGCCCGCCTTGTGCGCAGGCTCGACTCGCTGCGCCATATGGGTTACGCCACGGTCTTCGCCATTCCCGATAGCGAGGCGCGCCGTGCGATGAAGATCACGCTCACTGACGAGCACATTCCCATCGTTGAGTCGCTTGCCACCTCAACTGAAAACAGGGGCGCCTGCATTCCTGAGTGGGCGCGTGTCTCCCACGAGCCGCTCCCGCGCGGTCCCATCACGGTGACGGACGCCCCCATACCTGCGGGAGTTGTCATCCCCGACGCGCGTCTGGCCGTCATTAGCTCCGCCGACCTGCAGAGCCGTATGGCCAAGCATGGACGACGCAAGAACATCGATGTGACCGACATCACGTTCCCCTTTAAACCGGGAGACTACGTGGTGCATGCCACGCACGGCATCGCGCACTTCACGGCCATCGTGCGCAAGGAGGTTGCAGGCAAAGAGCGCGATTACTTCCAGCTTGAATATGCCGGTGCCGACAAGCTGTTCGTGCCTTTCGAGCAGGTTGATCGCCTGACGCGCTACGTAGGTCCCGATTCCGATGCCCCGCGTCTCACGCGGCTCAACTCGGCTGACTGGACGCGAGCCACCACCAAGGCACGCAAAGCGGCTAAGGCGCTGGCCTTCGACCTCGTCGACCTGTACACGCGCCGCGCCGCCGCGCGCGGTTTTGCCTTCTCGCCCGACACAGCCTGGCAGCGTCAGATGGAGGAGGGCTTCCCCTACGAGATAACGGCCGACCAGGCGGCTGCCATCCAGGATATCAAGGCCGACATGGAGGCCCCCAAGCCTATGGACCGCCTACTGTGCGGAGACGTGGGCTTCGGCAAGACCGAGGTCGCACTGCGCGCTGCCTTCAAGGCAACGCAGGACGGCAAGCAGGTCATGGTGCTGTGTCCCACGACGATTCTGGCCCAGCAGCACTACCAGACGTTCTTCGAGCGTTTTGCCGACTTTGACGTGGAAGTGGAGGTGCTCAGCCGCTTCCGCACCCCCAAGCAGCAGAAAAAGGCCCTCGAGGGGTTCGCCGCAGGCACGGTGCAGGTGCTTGTGGGTACCCATCGACTCCTTTCGAGCGACGTCAACCCACGCGACCTGGGGCTTGTCATCGTCGATGAGGAGCAGCGCTTTGGCGTGCAGCACAAGGAGCACCTCAAGAACCTGCGCGAGCAGGTTGACGTGCTGACCCTTTCGGCAACGCCCATCCCCCGCACGATGCAGATGGCCATGAGCGGCGTGCGCGACATGTCGCTCATCAAGACGGCGCCTGCTGGGCGTATCCCCGTGAAGGTACATGTGGGCGAGTGGGACGAGGATGTCGTGAGTTCGGCCGTGCGCCTGGAACTTGCTCGTGGCGGGCAGGTCTACTACGTGTCGAACCGCGTGAAAACCATCGACGAGGCCGTGCAGCGCGTGCTGAGCGTGGCGCCCGAGGCTCGCGTGGGTGTGGCGCATGGCAAGATGACCCCCAACGAGGTCGAAAACGTCATGCAGAAGTTCGTGACCGGCGAGGTTGACGTGCTCGTGGCCACGACCATCATCGAGAGCGGCATTGACAACCCCCATACCAACACACTCATCATCGAGGACTCCCAGCGCCTGGGCCTGGCGCAGCTCTATCAGCTCAAGGGTCGTGTGGGACGTGGCAGGCAGCAGGCCTACGCCTACTTCATGTTCCCGCCCGATGTCCCGCTGACCCCCGAGGCCACCGACAGGCTTCTGGCAATCGGGGAGTTCACCGACCTGGGAAGCGGCATGCGCATCGCCATGCGCGACCTGGAGATTCGCGGTGCCGGCTCGCTCATGGGTGCCGAACAGCACGGCAACCTGTCGAGCGTGGGCTTCGACCTGTACACGCAGATGCTCGGCGAGGCTGTGGCGCAGGCGCGCGGCGAGGAGCCTGCCGACGAGGCGGCCACGAGCGTGACCATCAACCTGCCGGTGGATTACTACTTCAGCGAGGAGTACCTGCCCGAGGTGGACAAGCGCGTCCTCATGTATCGCAAGCTTGCTGCCCTCACCGACCTGGAGGGGGTGGACGCGCTGGAAAAGCAGTGCGTGGAGAGTTACGGCGAGCTTCCCGAGGCGGCTCGAAACCTGTTCACGCGCGCTCGCATCAGGATTCGCGCCGACAGGCTCGGCATCACGTCGGTGGGCACTGCGGTCGGCAAGCTCACGTTGGCCGGTGCCGAGGTGCCCAAACCGGTTTTCGACGCGTGGCGCAAGAAGGGCGCGCAGGTCTTTGCCAAGACCGGCAAGGTCAACTATCCCCTGCGCAAGGACGAGTCTGTGCTTGAGTGCGCGCTGGGCTTGCTTGAGGAGCTTGGCGGCGCCGACGACGAGGAGTGACATTGAGTGGGCGCGTTGGTTTTGCCGGCGCGCCCGCTGTTTGTAAGGGTTCTTGCCCGGGTGCTTTCTAACTGTCCGCGCTTGCCTTTATCATCGCCATAGTCGATAAGGAGCAAGCACATGGCTTTCGTACACCTGCACTGTCATACCGAGTACTCACTGCTCGACGGAATCACGCGTCTCAAGGACATGGCCAAGCGCGCATGGGAGCTTGGCATGCCGGCGTGTGCCATCACCGACCATGGTTATATGTATGGTTGCGCACAGTATTACCTTGATGCCCAGGTTGCCGGCAGTCCCGACGGACGCAAGGGCGCCGAATACGGCATCAAGCCCATCTTGGGCTGCGAGGTCTACTTCACGCCGGACTCCACGCTTTCGCGCGACCGCAAACCCGAGCTGTACCACATGATTCTGCTCGCTAAGAACAATGCGGGCTACGTCAACCTCATGAACGTGGTGTCTCAGGCGGCCACGCGCGGCTTTTATTACAAGCCCCGCGTGACGCTCGACATGCTGCGCAACAATGCCGACGGTCTCATCGCCACCTCGGCATGTATCGCCGGTATCATCCCGCAGTGCATCGACAGGGGCGACGACCGACAGGCAGTGGAGTGGGCCAAGACGTTCGGTTCGATCTTTGCGCCCGGCGATTTCTACATCGAGCTGCAAAATCAAGGCGTGCGCACCGACACCGGCATGACGCAAGACGAGCTCAACGGGCACCTTGACAAGCTTGCCCGCGAGCTCGGCATCAAGACGGTCGCCACGAACGACTTCCATTACCTGCTGCGCGAGGATGCCGTCACGCAGGACGCCATGATGTGCATCGGCATGGGCAAGAAACTCGACGACCCCGATCGCATGCGCTTCAAGAACGACCAGTTTTATATGAAGACCGAGGAAGAGATGCGTGCGGCTCTGGGCCCCCTGTACCAGGAGGCCTGTGACAACACGATTGAGATCGCTGAGAAGTGCGGCGCCAAGCCCGGTGAGGTCCTTGACGAAAAATCGGGCGTCTACCTGGACTTCGACCAGATCATTCTTCCTCGCTACCCTGGTCTTGACGAGGGGCAGACCCACGAAAGCCAGTTCCGCCGCGACTGCGAGGCGGGCTTGTCGCGCCACTACGGAGCCGATTGGAAGACCGCGCGTCCCGATGTTGTGGAGCGCTTCGAGTACGAATACAAGGTCATCTGCGACAAGGGTTTTGCCGCCTACTTCCTTATCGTCGCCGACTACGTGAAGTGGGCCAAGGCAAACGGCATCGGCGTGGGTCCGGGCCGTGGTTCTGCCGCAGGCGCCATCGTTGCGTACGCCATGGACATCACGGGCTTCGACCCGCTTGAGAACGGCCTGATGTTCGAGCGATTCCTGTCGCCCGAGCGTACCGAGATGCCCGATATCGATATGGACTTCGACGATGAGCGGCGCCTGGAGGTGGTGGACTATGTCCGCCGCCGCTACGGCGCCGACCACGTCACGCACGTCATCACGTACTCGGTCCTCAAGGCCAAGCAGGCCGTCAACGACGCGGCGCGCGTGCTGGGCTTCCCGGTGAGCTTCTCCCAGAAGCTCTCCAAGATGATTTCCAACGCCCCCGACACGACGCTTGCCGCGACTATGGGCAAAGACGAGAAGCACAAGGACTATTTCTCGCCCGACTTTGTGCAGGCCTACAAGGAAGACCCCGATGCAAAGCAGGTCATCGACACGGCGCTGGCTATTGAGGGCCTCACGCGCGGCGAGGGCGTGCACGCCTGTGCCGTCCTTATCTGCCGAGACCCGGTCAACGAGCATGTGCCTACGAAGCTCGACACCAAGGGCGGCGTGGAGATCACCCAGTACGAAGGCCACATGGTCGCCGACATGGGCCTGCTCAAGATGGACTTCCTGGGCCTGCGTACGCTCACCGTTATCTCCAAGGCCAAAAAGAACATCAAGGCTACCTGCGGCATCGACATCAACGAGGCTGAGATTCCTTTCGACGACCCCAAGATCTTCGAGCTCATGGGTTCGGGCCACACGGCCGGCGTCTTCCAGGTCGAGTCTGGCGGCATGACGGCCACCATCAAGAACATGAAGCCGCGTGAGTACAAGCACGTCGTCGCTCTTATCGCCTTGTATCGCCCCGGACCTCTGGGCGCAGGCATGGTGGACTCCTACATCAACCGTATGAACGGCAAGGAGGAGGCCGTCTCGTACGACCCGCGCCTTGACGACATCCTTGGCGAGACCTATGGCACCATGGTCTACCAGGAACAGGTTATGCAGATCTCGATGAAGATGAGCGGTTTCTCGGCCGGCGAATCGGACTCGCGCATCCGTAAGCCCGTGGCAAAGAAGAAGATCAAGCTTCTGACCTCCACGGTGTTCAACTGGTCTGACGGCAAGGAAGAGACCACGTACGACCACTGGATGAACGGCGCGGTGGCCAACGGCTACAAGAAGGAGATCGCCCAGAAGATTTGGGACGACGTTCTTGAGTTCGCCTCCTACGCTTTCAACAAGTCGCACTCTGCGGGATACGCCATTCTTGTTATGCAGACGGCCTGGCTCAAGGCCCATTATCCCCGCGAGTACATGGCCGCCGTACTTACCTCCTACACGGGTAAGACCGAGAAAATCGTTCACTACATCGCGGCATGCCGTTTCGACGGCATCGACGTGTTGCCGCCAGATATCAACTCCTCGGGCAACGAGTTCACGCCGGTGCCTGAGGGCATTCGCTTCGGTCTTGCCGGCATCCGCGGCGTGGGCGAGGGCGTGAGCGACCTCATTGTGGCTGAGCGCGAGGCAAATGGCCCCTACCAGGATATCTTCGACTTCCTTGATCGCGTGGATTCGAGCAAGGCGAACCGCCGCGTCATCGAGTCCCTCATCAAGGCAGGTGCCTTTGACGACACGGGCTATACGCGCAAGCAACTCTGCTGGCTTGTGAGCAAGGACAACCCCGAGAACATCATCGACGCGGCGACAAAGCGTCAGAAGAACGAAGCAGCCGGCCAGCTCTCCATGTTCGACCTGTTCGAGGAAGACGACGACGCGGGAAGCTTCAACGCACGCGTTGAGCCGGACGGTGTTGAGTGGGATGACCGCACCAGGCTCACCCTTGAAAAGGAAGTGCTCGGCATCTACGTATCCGACCACCCCCTGCGCCCCTTCGAGTATGCCCTGTCCCAGGCACGCGACTTCAGCATCGGCCAGATTGAGGAGGAGGCGGGCGAAGGCGATTCCGGCCAGTACAAGGTGCCCGAAAAGAAGATTTTCAGCTGGGCAGGTATGGTTGACGGCCTTCAGAAGAAGGTCACGAAGTCGGGCGACCAGATGGCTGTCTTCAACCTGGCCGACATGGAGGCCGACGTCACCTGCGTGTGCTTCCCCAAGGTCTTTGCGAAGAAGGGACACATCCTTCAGGGCGAGGTCGACCCCATGACCGGGGAGCGTGTGGGCGACGTCTTCGTCAAGGTGCGCGCCAACCTTGACCGCTCCGACCGTGGAAACCAGCTCATGGTGGTCGACATCGAGCCGCTTGTGCTCGACCAGGCGTCGAACCGCCCCAAGACGCTGGAGATTCGCGTGACGAGTGCGCTGCTCAACCAGAACCTCATCACGCAGCTGTCGCGCGTCTTCTCGCGCTATGCCGGTTCCGACAACGTCGAGCTGCTTGTTGAGGAAGCCTCGGGCCACACCATGCGTGCTGAGATCCCCATGCATGTGAACACGAAGAACATGTCGCTTGCCGTTGAGGTCGACGACATCCTGCGTGGTCAGGGCACGGTGGCCATCGTGTAAAAGGCCTGGGGCGTCTGATGCGTGGATGAGACGTGCGCCTATGTTACAAGCGAGTTAATGTGAGGCACTTTAGCACTCTACCGTGCTAAAGTGCCTCAATCATATTAGGCCATTGGAAACAGTTCGCGATTACAGTTGTAACAAAGGCTTCTTGAAAACGAAAGCGGTGAGTTCCACGACTACCACATCCACCCCGCGCGGATTCAGAGACGTGCTTCCCGAAGAGGCACTTTGGCGCGAACAGATAAGCTCCGCGGTGGGCGCATGCTTTGCCCAGGCTGGGTATCTCCCTGTTGAGACGCCCCTGCTTGAAATGAGCGACCTGCTCCAGGACACCGATGCCGCAAGCGACGTGGCGTTTCGCCTCTTCGATTCCGATGGTGCGCTGCTCATGCTGCGCCCCGACGTGACGCTGCCTGTCGCTCGCATGGTTGCCACGCGCCTGCGCGGCCGGCAGGGCCCCTTGCGCCTGCGGTACAACGCACCCGTCATGCGCGAGTGCGACGCGCTTACCGGTCAGCCCCGCCAACTCACCCAGCTTGGCGTGGAGCTCATCGGCGTCGACGGTCTTGAGGCCGACGCCGAGACGCTGCTGCTTATGGCGCGCGCTCTTGAGGCTGCCGGCTTGGAGGGCTACGTCATCGCCATGGGAAGTGCCAGGCCGCTAGACGTGCTGCTTGCATGTTCGGGAATGCCCGACGAGTGGTGCCAGCGGGCACGCGGGCTTTGCCAGCGCTGCGATCTCATCGGTCTGGCCAAGCTCGTGGATGAGGCGTCCGAGGGACTTGCCCCTGCAATTGCCGACGCGCTGTTGGGTTTGCCGCGCATCCGCGGTGGCGCAGAGGCCGTCGAGGCGGCCCGCGCCCTTGTCGAGCCGTGCGGATGTGCGCAGGAATGTCGTCTTGATGAGGTGGCCGAGCTTCTTGCCCGCGCGCAGGCCGCCGGCCTCAAGGGGGAGGCCACCGTCGACTTCTCCGTCATGGGGTCGTTCGGTTACTACACAGGCATGGTGCTTGAGGCGTATCTACCCAGGTTGGGTGCTCAATTGGGTGCCGGCGGTCGCTACGACAAGATGTTCGAACGTTATGGTGAGCCCAGGTGCGCTGCCGGCTTCTCGCTTTCGCTCGACTGCATCCAGACGGCCCTCGAGCGCAGCGCAGATGCGCCTCGGCCTCTGCGTGTTGCCGTGTCGAAGGGCTCGCTTTTCTCAGGGGCGGTCAAGCTGTTCGAAGCCGCTGGGCTCGATGTGGCCAACCTTGCAGATCCTGGCCGCCAGCTCATCATCCGCGGCAAGGACGTCGAGTACATCATCGTGAGGCCCACCGACGCCCCGGCATTCGTGGCCTTTGGCGGTGCGGACTGCGGCATCTGTGGGCGCGATTCGCTCATCGAGGCCGATATGGACGTTCTCGAGCTGTCTGACCTGCGCTTTGGTGCCTGCCACTTTGTGGTTGCCGAGCCTGCGGGTGCCCACGAGCGGGTTCAGGAGAACTATCGCCGGCTGGGTTCGGTGCGCGTTGCCACGAAGTACCCCCGTATTACTCGCCAGCATTTCGCGCGTATCGGCATGGAGGCCGACGTGCTCAAGTTCCACGGCAACATCGAGCTCGCCCCCCTCGTGGGCATGGCTGACTGCATCGTTGACATTACGGCGACGGGCACGACGCTGCGTGAGAACAACCTTGTCGTTGTCGACGATGTGCTCGATTGCACTGCCCGCTTCTTCGCCAACCCCGCCTCGGCGCGCACGGATCCTCGCGTGTTCGAGCTTGCCGCCCGCCTCGAGGCTGCAGCGGCTGCAACCCAGGAATAAAACCCTTTTGAGAAAGGTCGTATTGTCATGAAGATTATCGAGCTCGCCGAAGACGAGGTCCTCACCGAGTCCATGCTTTCGCGCAAGGGCGCGCTGCCCGCAAGCGTCATCGCTTCTGCCGCCGCCATCGTCGAGGAGGTTCGTGAGAAGAAGGATGCAGCACTGCGCGCCTTTGAGAGCAAGTTCGACCACGTCGACATCGCCGACTTCCGCGTGTCCCAGCAGGTCATTGACGCCTCGCTCGACGAGGTGGGCGAGGAGTTTCTTGCTTCCTGCAAGAAGGCCGAGGCCCAGATTCGAGACTTTCACCAGCGTGAGGTGCAGCAGTCGTGGTTTACGACGCGCCCTGACGGCACCATCCTGGGCCAGAAGGTGACGCCGCTCGACTCTGTGGGCATCTACGTGCCCGGCGGCCGCGCCCAGTATCCTTCCACCGTACTCATGAACGCCGTGCCTGCCAAGGTCGCCGGCGTTGAGCGCATCGTCATGGTCACGCCGCCCCAGGCAGATGGCAAGCTTTCGCCTTACACGCTGTGCGCCGCCAAAATTGCCGGCGTCGATGAGATCTACACTGTGGGCGGCGCCCAGGCCATTGCCGCCCTCGCGTACGGCACCGAGTCCATCCCGCAGGTGAGCAAGGTGACGGGCCCGGGCAACGCATACGTGGCGGTCGCCAAGAAGCTCGTCTCGGGCGATTGCGGCATCGACATGGTGGCCGGCCCCTCCGAGGTGTGCGTGCTTGCCGATGAGACGTCCGACCCGCGCCTGGTGGCCATCGACCTCATGGCTCAGGCCGAGCACGACCCCATGGCAACGTCGTACCTGGTCACGACCGACCCCACGCTGCCGGAAGCTGTGAACGCCTACTTCCAGGAATACCTCGCCGAGAGCCCCCGTGCCGAGATTACGCGTCAGTCGTGGGATGACAACGGCACCGTCGTGGTGTGCCCCACGCTCGACGCCGCCATTGATGCCGTGAACACCATTGCCCCCGAGCACCTGGAGCTCCAGACCTTCGAGGGCATGGAGCTGATCGGCCGTATCCGCAATGCCGGCGCCATCTTCGTGGGCGAGTGGAGCTCCGAGCCGCTGGGCGACTACGTCGCCGGCCCCAACCACACGTTGCCCACCGGTGGTACGGCGCGTTTCTCCAGCCCGCTTTCGGTCGAGCAGTTCGTGAAGAAGTCCTCGGTCATCTGTTATTCCTACGAGGGGCTTGAGGCGGACTGCGACGACGTGGTGACGCTTGCGACCGCAGAGGGCCTGTGGGCACACGCCCAGTCGGCCCTCATGCGCCGTACGGTTATGGCCGATTACCTGGCCGAAGACGCCACCGACCAGGATTGCGAGTAGCTATGGCCTGCTCTGTGCGCCCCGATTTGGCTGACCTTGAGCCATACGACCCGGACATGCGCCCCGTGCGCATCATGCTCTCGGCAAACGAGAACAACTGGGGCATGCCCGACGATGTCGCGAGCGAGGTCCAGCGCCGCTTGGCGGGCGTTGCGTTGAACCGTTACCCCGAGGCCACTAGCCCACGTCTGCGCGAGCTTCTGGGTCAGATGTGGGACGTGTCGGCGCATCGCGTCGTGGTGGCCAATGGCGGAGACGAGCTGCTCTTCAACTTGCTCCTCGCATATGGCGGGGAGGGACGCGTCCTTGTGAACTGCCCGCCGACGTTTTCGGCGTATGAGCTCTACGCCAAGCTCACCGCAACGTCCGTTATGAACGTTAACCGCGACGCGAACACGTTTGAGCTGGACGAAGACGGTTTGCTCGAGGCCGCGCGCGACCCGCGAGCTGCCTTGGTTGTGGTCACTTCGCCCAACAACCCCACGGGCAACCTCGCCTCGGTCGATTTTGTCCGCAAGCTGGCTCAGGCCACCTCGGCGCTTGTGCTGGTGGACGAGGCGTACGCGGAGTTCTGCGATGTCCAGGCAAGTTGCGTGCCGCTCGTGGCGGAGCTGTCCAACGTGTGCGTGCTGCGTACCATGTCGAAGGCGTATGCCCTGGCAGGTGCTCGTGTGGGCTATCTCATCTGCCCTGACGATGTGGCCGACGCCATGCTTGCCGTGCGCCTTCCGTACTCGGTGAACCGCATGTCGCAGGTGGTTGCCGAGACGGTCGTCGAGATGCGCGGCGAGTTCGCGCCCGTTATCGAGGCAGCGCGCGAGGAGCGCTCCCGGCTTACGGAGGCGCTCGAAGCTCTTGCGGCCGAGGTTGCGGCCAGCCTGCCCGACGGCGCCGATGGCCTGCGTGTCTGGCCTTCGGAGGCGAACTTCGTCATGGTGCGCTTCCCGGGCCAGGCCGGCGGTTTGCCGTGTGCCGACGAGATGCACGAGCTGCTCGCCGCCGACTCGATTCTCGTGCGAAACTTCTCGCATACGCCCGGTCTCGAGGGCTGTTTGCGCATCAGTGTCGGCAAGCCCGAGGAGGACGACGAGCTGCTTGTGAGCTTGCGCCGTCACTTGGGACTGTCTGAGCGCCCCATTCAGTAGAAGGAGCCTTCCGTGAACGAACCAAGCGCCATCCCCACGTTTGAGCGCCGCGCGCGCGAGCATCGCATCACCAAGGAGACCGACGTTCTCATCGACCTCTCACTTGACGGCACTGGCAGCGCCGATGTGGCGACGGGTGTGCCGTTTCTCGACCATATGCTTGACGCTCTCGGACGTCATGGCTGCCTCGACCTTACGGTGGAGGCAAGCGGTGACGTGGAGATCGATGACCACCACACCGTCGAGGACGTTGGCATTGTTTTGGGCACGTGCGTGCGCCGTGCCCTGGGCGACGCGCGCGGCATCACGCGGTACGGTTGCGCCACCATCCCCATGGACGAGGCGCTCGTGACATGCGCCCTCGACGTGTCGGGGCGCGGGGCTGCCTTCTGCGACCTCAAGATTCCCACCGAACGGGTCGGTTCGTTTGACACGCAGCTCGCAAAGGAGTTCTTCATCGCCTTTGCTGCCAACGCAGGTGTGACGCTCCATGTGCGCACCGTCACGGGAGAGAACTCGCACCACATCATCGAGGCTTCTTTCAAGGCGCTTGCCCGTGCGCTCAGACAGGCCGTTGAGTCTGACCCGCGTGTGAGCGGCATCCCCTCCACGAAGGGGAGCCTCTAGCATGGCGGCCTACATCGCCGTGGTCGATTACCACAAGGGAAACCTTCTTTCTGTTGAGCGGGCATTGGTGGCTGCCGGCGCTCAGGTGCTCGTGACTGACGACCCTGCTCTCATCGAGCAGGCCGCTGCTGCTGTGGTGCCCGGTGTCGGTGCTTTTGACGATGCGATGACGTATATGCGCTCATCGGGTCAGGATGAGGCGATCCGGCGTCTTGTCGCATCAGGCCGTGCGCTTTTGGGCATTTGCCTAGGCATGCAGCTTCTGTTTGACCGCGGCAACGAGCATGCCGAACCACCTGCTTTCGGTGAAGTCCCCGAATGGGTCCCGGGACTGGGCATCTTGCGCGGTGAGGTGCGACGTCTGGAGGGCCGGGGCGTCAAGGTGCCCCATGTCGGCTGGAACGCTGCCGACTTCACGGCATCTGGGGAGCGTTGTCCTCTGTTTGACGGTGTGGCGGGCGGCACGTACTTTTATCACACGCATTCCTATGTCTGTCATCCGGAAGACTCTTCCCAGGTCGTTGCGACCACCGAGCACGGTACGCGCTTCGCGAGCGCGGTATGGGATGGACGTCTTGTGTTTGGCACCCAGTTCCACCCAGAGAAATCCTCCGCTGCCGGACAGCGTGTCATGTCGAACTTCACCTCGCTTGCCCTGAGGAGCGCCCTATGATCCTGTATCCCGCAATTGACTTGCTTGGCGGCAAGGTCGTGCGCCTGCGTCGTGGCAAGCGCTCTGACGTCGATGTCTATTCCGACGACCCCGTTGCCGTCGCGCGTGATTTTGCGGCGTGTGGTGCCACGTGGATTCACGTCGTCGACCTGTCCGCGGCATTTGAGGAAGACGACGAGGCCCTCGCCGCCAACGCACGTGCCATAGCGGGCATCGCCGCACTGCCTGGAATCAAGGTGGACACAGGCGGCGGCGTGCGCTCGCTCGAACGCATCGATGCGCTTGCCAAGCTGGGCGTTTCGCGTATTGCGCTTGGCACAGCCCTTGTGCGCGATCCCGACTTTGCCCGCGCCGCCGCAGCTGAGTTTGGCAATCTGCTCAGTGCGGACGTCGCCGCCAACGATGGTCGCGTCGCGGTTAACGGCTGGCGTGAGGAAGCGAGCATGGCGGCCGACGAGCTTGTGGGCGAGCTTGCGCGCATGGGCTTTCGCCACCTCGTCTTTACCGACATCGCCCGCGACGGCATGCGCACGGGTGTGAATGCCCAGGCATATCGCGACATCGCTCGCGTAGCGGGATTCCCCGTTGTTGCCTCGGGCGGCGTCGCCACTCTCGATGATTTGCGCGCTTTGGCGGCCTTGGGCGACGACGTCATCGAAGGGGCCATTACGGGGCGCGCGCTCTACGAGGGCGCGTTTACGCTCGAAGACGCTCTTTCCGTTTGCGCAAAGGGGTAGCCGATATGCTTGCAAAACGTGTCATTCCCTGCATGGATGTGAAAGATGGCCGCGTTGTGAAGGGCGTCAACTTCGTCGACCTGCGCGATGCCGGCGACCCCGTCGAGCTGGCCTCGTTCTACGATTCCCAAGGTGCCGACGAGGTTGTTTTCCTCGATATCACCGCTACGAGCGATAACCGTGCAACAACCGAGGAGCTCGCAAGCCGCGCGGCGCGCCAAGTGGCCATCCCCTTTGCCGTCGGCGGGGGCTTTCGCGACATCGTCGGCATGCGCCGCATGATTGCCGCCGGCGCCGACAAGGTCTCTCTTAATTCGGCGGCCGTGCGCGACCCATCGCTTATCACGCGTGCTGCGGGTGCTTTCGGCAGCCAGGCGGTTGTGGTGGCCATCGACGCCAAGCACACCGGGCCCGGCGACAAATGGGAGGTCTACGTGTCGGGTGGCCGCGTGGCCACCGGCTACGACGCCGTGTCGTGGGCCGAGGAAGCGGCGCGCCGCGGTGCCGGTGAGATTTTGCTCACGAGCATGGACCGCGACGGCACGCAGGACGGTTTCG
The DNA here is from genome assembly GCA_902464015.1 of uncultured Coriobacteriales bacterium. Taxonomy (GTDB): domain Bacteria; phylum Actinomycetota; class Coriobacteriia; order Coriobacteriales; family UMGS124; genus UMGS124. The sequence continues at coordinate 21,886 of CABQHM010000044.1, forward strand.
ACCTCGCGCTCACGCGTGCCGTGGCGCGGGCGGTGCCCATCCCCGTGATTGCCTCGGGCGGCGTGGGAACGCTCGAACATTTTGCGGAAGGCATCGTCGAAGGCGAGGCCGATGCGGTGCTCGCCGCGAGTGTTTTCCATTTTGGCACCTATACCGTCAAGCAGGTCAAAGACTACCTGGCTGGCCAAGGCATTCCGGTGCGGCCCGCTTTTAAGGAGGGCTAGCCGTGGGAAGCTATGCGCAAGAGCCCGTCGAGCCGGTTGTGCTCGAAGGCACTGCCAATGTCGCCAATCAGCTGGGCGTTCGTTTCGACGAGCGTGGCCTGGTCCCGTGCGTCGTGCAGCAGCAAGGCACGGGCGAGGTTCTGATGATGGCCTGGATGAATGCCGAGTCGCTTGCTCTCACCGTTTCAACGGGCACGACGTGGTTCTGGTCGCGCTCTCGGCAGGAACTTTGGAACAAGGGCGCGACAAGCGGGAACGTCCAGCTTGTGAAGCGCCTGCTTTTCGACTGCGATGCCGACACGCTGCTGGTCATAGTTGACTCGGCGGGGCCTGCCTGCCACACAGGGCACCGCAGCTGCTTCTATCGAGAGGTCCAGCTACCGGCCGGAGATTAAAGCCGATTCTTTTAGAAACGGGTGCCCTATTGGGGCGCTCGTTTTGCGTTTGGCCGGTCGCATCGGTGCGGTTCGCCCGCGCGAGGTTGATTCATGCGTCCTCTCATGCCACACTGCCCTACGGGTCAATTTTTTCGACCGTGTCTTGGACAATGTGGAGGCTTATCTTGCTAGAGAACCGCTGTGACGTGCATACCCATACCGTTGCTTCCCGCCATGCCTACTCGACGGTGGAGGAGAATGTGCGCGCCGCCTCGGAACGCGGTGTCGACTTGCTGGGCGTGACCGACCATTTCAGCTGCATGACAAGCGTTGGCGCGCAGACCGACGGCACGGGCGCCGACATCCGCGACTACCAGTCATTCCTTGACACCGTGGTTTGGCCGCGCGAATGGCACGGGGTGACCTTGTTGCGCGGCGCGGAGGCCGACATCGTCGACGTGCAGGGAACGCTTTTCGGTCACGGCATCCCCATGCCCAACAAAATCCCCGGCGACCCTTACCCCGAGCCGCTCGACCTTGAGACACGCATACTGTCGGACACCGATTACGCCATTGCAAGCGTGCACATCAAGACGTTTTGCAGCCTTGCGACGCCTGCCCAAAACGCGGCCATGTATGTCCATGCGCTTGAGCACCCCAAGGTGCTCATCCTGGGGCATATCGGTCGGCTGGGCATCGACTTTGAGCTTGACCCTGTCATCGAGGCCGCTCGCGATCTGGGCAAACTGATTGAGATCAACAACTCGACCGTCATTGCCTACCCGGCTGCACAAGAGCGCTGCCGCCGCATCGCGCAGCGCTGCGCCGAGTTGGGCTGCTCGATTTCCTTGGGCACCGACGCGCACATCTCGTACACGGTGGGTCGCTTCGACCAGGCGCTCGAAATGCTCGAGGAAATCGATTTCCCTCAGGAACTCATTGCGACGCGCAGTCGCGAGTCGTTCTTGGATGCCATGCGCGCTGCCCGCATCGAACCCGCGCGGCGCAACCCGCTTGTCCTCTAAACCAGCCGGCACTTGCTGCTTGTTTTTCGAGAATGTTCCCCTTCAGGGGACCTCCATATCTGTCATGCTACAATTAACGGATGCAATACCCGCACCTAGACTATGACAGGAGCGCGCCATGCGCGACAAACTCGAACAGCTTATCCGCAACTACGAGGCATTGGAGCAGAAGCTCTACGACCCCGCTGTGGTCAGCGACCCCAAAGAGTATGCGCGCCTGGCCAAGGAGCGCTCTAACCAGATGCCGCTCGTGGAGAAGGCACGCGAATACGTGGGCGCCCTCGATGACATCGACACCGCCCGCGAGCTGATGCGCGAGGAGTCCGACTCCGAGGCGCGCGCCATGCTGCAGGAGGAAGTCGAGGAGAACCAGGCAAAGCTTCCCGGCCTTGAGGAAGAGATCAAGATTCTCCTCATCCCCGGCGACCCCAACGACGAGAAGAACACCATCATCGAGATTCGCGGCGCAGCCGGCGGCGATGAGGCCAACATCTTCGCAGGCGACCTCTACGCTATGTATCGCCGCCTTGCCGACCGTCGTGGCTGGAAGTTCGAGCCTATCGATGCCAGCCCCTCCGACGCCGGCGGTTTCAAGACCGTCGAGTTCAAGCTTACGGGCGACAAGGTGTACTCGGTCATGAAGTACGAGGCTGGTGTCCACCGCGTTCAGCGCGTTCCCAAGACCGAGAGCCAGGGTCGCATTCAGACTTCTACTGCAACGGTCGCCGTCATGCCTGAGGCTGACGAGATTGATGTCCAGATTGACCCGAGTGACCTGCGCATCGATACCTTCTGCGCGTCGGGCCCTGGTGGCCAGTGCGTCAACACGACCTATTCGGCCGTCCGCATCACGCACCTGCCCACCAACACCGTGGTGCAGTCGCAGGACCAGCGCTCCCAGATTCAGAACCGCGAGGTCTGCATGCAGGTCCTTCGCGCTCGACTGTATGAGATGGAGCTCCAGAGGCAGCAGGCTGAGCTCGGCGCACAGCGTCAGGGCCAGATCGGCCACGGCGACCGTGCCGAGAAGATTCGCACTTACAACCAGCCTCAGGACCGCGTGACCGATCACCGCATCGGTTTCAACTCCACCTACAACGGCGTGCTCAATGGCGACGCCCTCGACAGCGTGACGGAGGCCCTTGTGGCCGCCGACCGTGCCGAGCGTCTCGCTCAGGCTGTTTAAGCAGGCAGGGCGGTACGCCAGGCATGGATATGTGGACGGTGCGCTCGACGCTTGAATGGATGCGCGGGTATCTCGAGCGTCATGGTGACGAGCATCCCCGCCTGTCTGCCGAGTGGCTCATGTGCGCTGCCACTGGCTTTTCGCGCATCGAGGTTTACATGAATTACGACCGACCCCTCGACGCAGGCGAGCTTTCGATCCTGCGCGAGGGTGTCAAGCGTCGTGGTGCCGGCGAGCCCCTGCAATACGTGACTGGCGAGATGCCGTTTCGCCACATTGTGCTGAAGTGCGCCCCCGGTGTGCTCATCCCGCGCCCGGAGACTGAGATTCTGGTCGATTGCGTGCTTGAGTACATCGACAAGCAAGATGGACCCCAGCATGTGCTTGAGATCGGCACGGGCACTGGCTGCATCTCGCTGTCTATTGCCGGTGAACGTCCCGGCACGACCGTTGTGGCGACCGATATTTCGCCTGACGCTATTGCGCTCGCCACGCGTAATCGCGAGGCCTTGGGCTGCGAGGATGTCGTCGAGATTGTCCATACTGATATTGCCGAGGGTGTTGAGGGGGCCGACAAGGCAACGTTCGACGTGCTTGTTTCCAATCCTCCCTACATCCCCTCGGCGATTGTCGACACGCTTCCTCGCGAGGTTGGCAGTTTCGAACCCCGCCTTGCCCTGGATGGTGGACAGGACGGACTCGACGTGTTCCATCGCATCGTGCAGACAGCAAAGGGCGCACTTCGCGAGGGCGGTCTCATGGCGTTCGAGCTGCACGAGGACTGCTTGCAGCTTGCAGCGCAAGACCAGCAGGTAAACGAGCATTTCCAAGACATTCGCATCGTTAAGGACCTTACGGGTCGCGACAGGATTCTGCTTGCGATAAGAAAGTAGGGAATATGGGCCACATGTATGTTCCCGGGCAGTCATGCACTGTCGATGAGGCGCTCGACGCGACGTGCGATGCGCTGCGCAAGGGAGGCGTGGCCGTCTTTCCTACCGACACGGTGTATGGAATCGGGCTGTGCGTGTCGGCCTACCCTGATGGCCCGGAGCGTCTCTTTGAAATCAAAAAGCGCGACCATGCGAAGAAAATTCCCTTGCTGGTGCCCTCGGTCGATGCCCTGGGGGAATACGGCCGCGATGTAAGCACGCAGACCTATGCTCTCGCCCGGGCATTTTGGCCAGGTGGAATGACGCTCATTGTGAAGGCGTCTGACAAAGTCCCCGCCGCGTACCAGGGGGATAACGGCACCGTGGCACTGCGTGTTCCCGGATCAAGCATTGCCCTCGATATCCTTTCTCGTCTCGGCGAGGCCATGGCAGTCACGAGCGCCAACACGAGTGGGCTGCCTGCGCCTGCGGATGGCATGCAGATAGAAGAGGAAATCGCCCGGCAAGTGGACGCTGTTATTTGCGCTGGTGCAACGCGTTGCGGCGAGGCATCTACCATCGTAGATTGCACGCAGGAAACGCCTTACATAGTGAGGGCTGGTGCCGTGCCGCCCGAAGAAATACTTTCCGTTTGGAAGAACGCCTAGCTGTCTCTATATGGCGACAGAAAAAGAGCAGTAGTGCCCAAAAGAAGCCCGTTTCCCAGGTGGATGCGGGCTCCTTGCATTATGCGAGTCGTCGCAAGGCCGGAGAGGGCAGTTTTCTCGGCACTGCCGCCTGTCGCTGCGGAAGCGGCGCAAGCGTCCTTGGAAAACTGCTTAAAGAGTCATTATTCCCAGTTGTGTCCATCTTGTGCATCCTCTTTCCCACGCTTGCCCCCGCCCTGCAGGCGCGTGTATAGTTCCCCCTCGCGCCGCACCCCAGTCAGTGCGGCCGCGCGAACCCCGAGAACCGGATACTGCGGAAGACGCAGGAGGTCAG
>CABQHM010000045.1 GCA_902464015.1 uncultured Coriobacteriales bacterium
TCGGACGGGTGCCTCCAAAAATGGTTGGCGGGGCTTTTGTTACAGCCCCTTTTTCTATGTGCGCAGCGGGATGATGATTACGACGAGAGCGCCGGGAGACGCAATAGGTTTCAAGAGCCTACCAGCGTGCGTTCAGCTGCCCGTGAACTCTATTAAGGAGAAGCTCTCTGCATTGATGTATTTGAGTATCTTCGTATAAGCATATGTATGTATATCTATAAATATGTCTATATATACTCAATTACCAGGTAGTTTAATATATAGGCATGTACAGCAATACTACTATTCATATAATCATACTTTACCAAATGTGCTTCAGGACGGAATTGCCAAAAACCAGCTAGACAGGTGTTTTTGGCAAGAAATGTGGCAGTTCTTTGCCAGCAATTTGGAGAGCGGATAGTTTCTCGGAGTCTTTGCGGGTTTGGCGCAGCCGAAGCGTACTCTGTTGAGCCTTATCTAGGGGGAGCATTCTCCCCAAGCAGCGAAAGACAGGTCGGTGAGATGGACGAAAAAGAAGCCGCCGAGATACAGGCGGAAATGATTGACGAGGAAGCCGTTGCCCAGGCGACCGCTCGTGAGGGAATTGGCTCGGCTGCTCCCCTCTTGCAGTCGCCCTTGCGTGAAAACGAGCTCAACTCAACTTCCGGAGCGCTTCAACACCATTACTCGCGCCCGGTTGCCGAGACGGTGGTTGCCGCGGTGCGCAAGGTTTGGCGCATTGTCTTGCAGCTTGGACTCATTATTGCAGTCTGCCTTGCCGGCGAACAGATCAGCGACGTGCTCCCCATCGACGTGCCTTCCAACATCTGCTCGATGGTACTGTTGCTCGTGTTTATGCTCGGCGGGGTCATCAAGATGGAGTGCATCTCCGACGCGGCAGACTTCCTGCTCGACAATATGGCGATTTTCTTTGTGCCTGCCGCCGTGGCAGTCATGGGAATCTTCAGCCAGATCGAGGACGTCATGATCAAGCTCGTCCTCATCACCTTCCTCACGACGATCATCGTGTTTTTCGTCACGTCGTTCACCGTGTCCACTGTTGCGAACCTCATGGCACGCAGCGAGGTCCGCGCTGCGGAGAGGGCAGCGGCGGCCGGTCAAGAGTCTCAGAAGGAGGCATAGGCCATGGAGGCAATCGCAATTTTTGCGTTTGGCATCGTCATCTCGCTTGTGGCGTTCCAGGGCGCGCGCTGGCTGAGCGGAAAGCTCCACTCTCCCCTGTTGAACCCCCTGCTTGTGGCAACGGCGTTCATCATTGTTATTTTGTCGGTCTTCCATATTCCGCTGGCCGACTATCAGCAGGGCGCGCAGCTCATCTCGTTCTTCCTCGGGCCCGCGACCGCCGTACTCGCCTATTCGGTGTATCGCCAAATCGCAGTGCTCAAGCGCCACTTCATCCCGATTATGACCGGGTGCCTCATCGGCAGCCTCACGAGCATGTTGAGCGCATTCTTGCTGTGCAAGGCGTTCGGGCTGGACGAGGCGGTCACGATGAGTATGCTGCCCAAGTCGGTCACGACGCCCATCGCCATGAGCCTGTCTGAGGAGCTCGGCGGCATCACGTCGGTCACGGTGGCGGTCGTCATCGCCACGGGTATCATGGGTTCGATTCTGGCGCCCACGCTTATCAAGGTCTTTCATGTGAAGAGCCCCATCGCCGCCGGTGTGGCAATCGGCACGTGCAGCCACGCCATCGGCACGAGTCGCGCCATGCAGCTCGGCGAGATTGAGGGTGCCATGAGCGGCATCGCAATTGGCGTGTCGGGCCTGCTCACAATGATTCTCGCGCTGCTGTACCACTCGATGGTGATGTAGTTCACAGGGCTGTTTACCTGCTGTTTTAAACAGAAAAGAATGAAGAGATATGCCGGTATGCGTATGATGATATGCATACCGGCATACTTCTATATGAGAAGCTAAAGCTCAGCGATTCCTTACGATGAAGCTTCAGACGGTGCCATCTCGTGAGGCATGTCACGCGCTCCTCATGAGGAGCCAACCGGAGTCGGAAAAGGCATTGATCGGCCTTGTTTTATGGCAACCTGTATGTCTTTCCTCGGGTCCGACCCTCAGTGGCGAGGAGACCCTGTTCGGCCAGCTTAGCGAGTTCGCGTTGAGCCGTGCGGGGCGAAAGTCCCAGTATGGCGCATATGTCCTTGACTGCCAGGAAAGGTTGTTGAGAAAGAACTTCTCTTGCCGCTGTGTATACAGAATCGGTGCGGTTGACTGCCGACATGCGCGGGGACGCATCCGTGGGGAGGCCGACCATTCTGGTTTCGTGCGCTTCATGTAGTGCGGCGTCTCTCGCTGTGGTCAAGTTTGGGTCTGCGCCGCTGTTCGAATGCTTCTCGCTTTTTCCAGGCGTCATGGGTTCTCCCGCTTTTGGCAGTGACAACGGTATAACAGTCTTGAACACGTCGCCCTCTGTGAGCACGGGGTTGGTTCCGGTATACGCTTGCGAGTATCTAAAGATCGTTGGCACTCCGGACCCGAGCTCCTCGGCCAAGCCTATCTGGTTGAAGAACTTTGCGATCGTGGGGTTCTTCGGCGTAGGGAAAGAGTTCTGTGGGCTGAGAGCCCCTTGAAACGATGCGCGGCTGGCATTGTCGGCGACAAGCTTCTTACGGTCGATGATGATGCGGGCCGGGCGCGGGCTGATGTATTCCCGATGAATGAGGCTGTTGGTGACGACCTCGCGGACGATGATATCGCGCGGGCTTATGGCCTGTCCTTGTTCAAGGTGAAAGCGGTCGGGTAAATATGCGCTTATGAATTTACATATCTGCATATGTGCATCAATGAGGTTTGTGCTGGTACAGAGACGGTCGTCGTACCTCTCAGTGTTGTCAATACGGATTATGACGTCGGTTTTGTAGGCGGGACAGACCGAGGCGATGACATCATCCCGTCCCATGAGCAGGGCTGCCGCTAATGTATATCCCTCTTCGCCCGAGGCATAATCCATCGCATACAACCTCATGCTTTTGAGAATCTCGCGGTCGCTCATTTGCTTCCAGGGATGATCGGCATGCTTGGCGTAGGCGCGTCTGCGAAATTCACCCATGCGGTCAAGGGCAAGGTCGCTGTCGGTAAGATAGGGGAAGATCCGTTGTTCGGTAAACACATTTTGCTTGCGTAGGTACATGCCGGCGAGCCCGTCTGTCGTTTCGACTCGGATGTCGGCGTCTTCAACGCGGTCGTACACTATCTTTTTGTAGCGGTGGATCGAGGAGCTCATGGGTACCCATACGCGCAGGACTATTTTGTCTCCTACTTGAATTTCCTCGAATTCTGTGACAACGGTGGGGCTGAAGACGTTTTCGTTGTTGGTGACATTGACGATGTTGCGCTTTATGCTCAGCAGAGAAGCTCGAGGAACCCCGGCGATGTCTCCTGAGTCTGTGATGCCTAGATAGATGCTTCCGCCGTTGCGGTTGCTGAAAGAGCAGATGGTTTCGAACGTGTCGGATTCGGGTTGATTACCGCATCGTTTGAACTCAACCGATGGGCCTTCTCCAAGAAGAATCGTTTCTTGCAGCTGTAACGGCGTCATCGATACTCCTTGTCTCGCGGCTTATTGCGACAGAAGAATACTATTACGACGCATACGACGCAATAAATATAGTTAAAATGTCGCAATATCCAATATGATGCAATCATTCTGACGCAAATAGGTAAATTGCGACATTTTGTCGCAAAATAGTCGGATATGCACGAAACAGACGGAGTGCTTTGGCTTAGGGGAAGGCATATCATTTAGAAATGCGACGCGTGGGACTGGCGAGCGGTCTTGAATGTTGGTCATCTGATGGGGTACACTCCTACCAGCGAGGCCCGCAAGTGGCTGCGGGCGGCGCGGATTTTTATGAGCGCCGGAGGTGCAACTCCGGCGTTACTTGTTTATTGGGGTGTCTTTCTCCCCCTTCCGAGCCATCCGACGCGAACTCAGCTTCTTGCAAACGGTGTATAGGACCTTGGCGAGCTCCAGAAGGAACGCGCCGATCGTTGCGAGGCCTACGATTAAGCCGAAGTGTTCTTGGTTCATGAGGCGGTGCCTCCCTTCAACAGGCGCCGCCCGCGCGGACTCTCGCTGGCGGGGGAAGCGTAGCATAAGCCCACGTCACACGCGCGTCACAGGGACGTGATTGTCGTCACGGGGTCTGTGTGACAGCCTTTTCTCATGTACTTGCTATGCCGAAGACCGCCCGGGGGCATGTGTGGGCGTCGCGGCGGGTATCGTAGTCGGACTGCAACCGGCCGCCCAGGCGTGCCCTTCCTAGAAAGCCCCGCACATGAGCGTGAAACTGATGGTCGATTCAGCCTGCGACATTGCCCGCGATGAAGTGGTGGCGTCAGGGGCGGCGTTTTTGCCACTGCATGTGCGCATGGGAGGACATGAGTACCTCGACGGCGTCGACCTCACGCACGAGGAGTTCTACAACAGGCTTACCCAGGGCAAGGAGCAGCCAACGACGAGCCAGATTTCACCCGGCTTCTTTGAGGAGGCGTTCAGGCGCTCGCTTGCAAAAGGCGAGGAGGTCGTGTGCCTCACCGTGTCGTCGGGCCTGTCGGGCACGTGCGCGAGCGCCCTCATGGCCCGAGACGAGCTCCCGCTGCATGAACGGGGCCGCGTGCACATTGTGGACTCGGAAAACGTAAGCATCGGCGAGCAGGTCCTGTTCAGGTATGCCATGCGCTGCTTGGGTCAGGGCATGGGCGCCTCCGAGCTCGTGGAGGAGCTCAATATGCGCAAGCAGGACATTCGGGTGTTCGCCCTGCTCGACACGCTCGAGTACCTGCGTCGCGGCGGCCGCATCTCGGCGGTGAGCGCGGCGGCGGGCACGCTGCTCAACGTGAAGCCGATTGTGGCCGTGCGGGCCGGGGCAATCGTGGCGGTTGGCAAGGCACGTGGCGCAAAGGCCGGACGCGCTCAGCTTGCGCACCTGGTAGAAGGGGAGGGTGGCGTCGATTTGGCGATGCCCCATGTTGCCGCCTACTCGGGCATCGATGACTCCGCCATGAGGGATTTCCTGCGCGGGAGCGCCGGGCTCTTTGGCGTTGACCCGGCAGACGAGGCGGGGCTTGCGTCCATCCCCACGAGCGGTATCGGCGCAACGATTGGCACCCACGTGGGCCCCGGTGCCATCGGCGTAGCGTTTTTCGCGAAGCGCTAGGTGGCGCGGGGCGGGGCGCAAGGCAGCTTCCGTGGATTTTTGACTAACGCCGGAGGTGCGACTCCGGCGTTACTTGTTTACAAGGATGTATCTGTCCTTTTCCGGGCACTCTCTCCGTGGCGGTGGGCGCAATTCATGGTGCGCTCCATGTTCTAATCTGTGGCCTGAGAATTTAACTTTAAAACTTTACTGAAGTTTATAATTGGCATAGGATTGCCGTGTAGTGTCGCATGGATAGTCTCAGTGCGTGGGTTGAACCAGTAAGGTGTTGAAGTTGCGTGTTGCCGGAGCCCGCCGCACTGCTTGCGGTGCGGCGGGCGATGGGCGTTATCGGACACGTGCCTTCGGACATCCTCCAATGAGACGGGGGCTTTGCATGCAGGTTTACTATGCTCACACCGATGCGGGCGGATGCCTTGAGCATGGGCAGCTTCTTGTTGACCACCTCGAGGCTGTTGCAGAAAAGGCCGCAGAGTTTGCTTCTCCTGTCGGCGCAAGTGACTGGGCCCGTGTGGCGGGGTTGTTGCATGACGCCGGCAAGGCAAGCGATGCATTCCAGCGACGCTTGGCGGGCGCGCCAATCAAAGTTGACCATGCCACGGCTGGTGCGCAACTTGCTAGCAGGGTGTATTCCGCTAATGGAGTTGGCAGACTGCTGGCATTTGCCATTGCGGGCCATCACGGTGGCATGCCGAACTGGGCAAAAACGGGACGCCGTACTCCACTCAAAGACCGTCTCGAAGCAAGGGACATTGAGCCGTTCGAGGATACTTTCCGAACGATAGCCGACCTGCCGGCTGAGTCTTGCTTGTCTGTGCCATCAGCGCTGCCGCACTGTTTTACTCGTCGCCCAGAAGCATCCACTACAAATGATGCCAGACGTGAGATAGAATTTGGTATCTACTTTACTGAGCAGGTAATCTTTAGCTCTCTGGTTGATGCGGACTACCTTGATTCTGAGCACTTCATGCAGCCTGATTTGAGCGATGCCCGCAGTGATGTGCCGTTGAGCCTTGGCGAGCTGACATCCATACTCGACAACCATATGAGCATACTGGCCGAGCATGCCAAGGGCGATGCAACGAAGGCGGTTAATGCTGTCCGCGCCCAGGTGCTCTCCCAATGCCTTGCAGCATCCGATAGTGAGCCGGGCATCTTCGCGCTGGAGGTTCCCACTGGCGGTGGAAAGACGCTGGCATCGCTTTCTTTTGCATTGCACCATGCGTTGCGAAATGGCCAGCAGCGCGTCATCATCGCTATTCCCTATACCTCCATTGTCGAGCAGACGGCGGCCACGTTGAAAGAGATCTTTGGTGCCCGCAATGTGCTTGAGCACCATTCGAACTACGATTTTGGGCAAGGTTTGTGTGATACGGGAGAAGCCCAGGACGACGAGCGGTGGCTTCGTGAGCGCCTTTTGGTGCAGAATTGGGACGCGCCGATTATCGTCACGACGAACGTGCAGTTGTTTGAGTCCCTGTTCTCGAACAAGCCGTCTCGCTGTCGAAAGGTGCACAACATTGCAAACGCCGTCGTCATTCTCGACGAAGCCCAGACATTGCCGGACTCGTTGCTGGAACCGACGCTCGCCATGATTCAGGTGTTGGCTGATTATGGGGGGACGACGACTGTTTTGAGTACGGCAACCCAGCCGAATCTCGATGGATACTGGCCGTTTTCTCGCAGTCCTGTTCCGATTGTTGACGACCAGGAGGGAAGGCTGTTTGAGCCGCTTGGCAGGCGCACTGCATACGATTACTCCCACATTGGCGACGCTGCCTGGTCTTTGGACGAATTGGTTGATTGCCTGGCAACACACGGCCAAGTTCTTTGCGTTGTGGGAACTCAAGACGGCGCCCGCACTGTTTACGAGGCGCTGAAGGAACGCCCTGGATGCGGGGGCGGTACCTTCCATCTCAGCGCCCGCATGATTCCCGAGCATCGCAGCCTCATTATCGCCGAGATTAAGCAGCGCCTGCGTGACGGATTGCCGTGCCGCGTTGTGTCGACTCAGCTCATCGAGGCGGGCGTTGACGTTGACTTTCCTGTTGTATTGCGTGAGATGGCTGGTATCGACTCGATTGTCCAGGCCGCGGGGCGCTGTAACCGTGGAGGCAAGCTTTCTTGTGGTCAGGTCATTGTGTTTGAGTGTCCTGACATTCGGCCATCTCGTGAGGCACGCGATAGTGCAGGTACAGAAACGAAACTTTCGACGCGCAACTGGTTGGCGGCAATGCGTCAACTGGGCCTTGAGACCATACGCGTGCAGAGCGATGCGGGGGAGGACCCATTCGGTCGCGCCGGCGTGCGGTATTTCTTCAATCGGCGCTATGGCTCGCAAAGCGGCTATGGGTTCAATGGGCTAGATGCATGCGGCATCCTGCGCGACATTGCAGGTGGCGATGAGACCCCCGGCGCCGCCTCCGCAGGCAAGCTTTCGTTCGAGCAATATGCGAACGACTACCAGTTTATTGCTGATGACACCATTGCGGTGTTTGTGCCATGGGGCGAAGAAGGCATGGCCCTGCTGGAGCGGGTAGAGTCGGGTGAGGTTTCATCGGATTTGTGGCGTGTCCTCCAGAGGTTCAGTGTCTCGATTCCCCGTTGGGCGCTCCAACAATACGAATCCTATTTCCGTCCGGTGGGTGCGTACTATGTGCTTGAGACCCGCCCGGGTTCTGTTTCGCTGTACTCAGAGGAGGTTGGTTTGCTTAAGGTGGGCGAGGGTGAGTTCGATCTTCTGATGGTGTAAGTTGTCTGCTCTGTGCGACACGGTTGCGAAAGGAGGTCAGAATGGGATTTGGCATTTGCGTGCGTGTTAAGGGTCCGCGTGCGGTTTTTAGCCGCCCAGAGTTTCATACCGAGCGCGTGAGCTATGACGTGATGACGCCCTCGGCTGCACGCGGTATCATCGAAGCGGTTTACTATAAGCCCGAGCTAAAATGGATTATCGATTCGATTGAAGTGCTCAATCGCATTGAGTTCGATTCAATACGACGCAATGAGGTGGGCTCAAAGGGAAACTTCTCTGACTTCAAGAAGGCCTATACGGTAGGTGGAGAACCCCCTGCGATAGCCGCTTCTGATCCAAGCCAGAGACAACAACGTAACACGTTGTACCTTACTGATGTGGACTATGTGGTAAAGGCTCACTTTGAGCTGACGGGCAAAGGGGAACCTGCAGTCGATACGCCCGAGAAACACTACAACATTGCGCTGAGGCGGTTGCGCAAGGGGCAATGCTTCAACCAGCCGTATTTAGGGTGTCGCGAGTTTCCCGCAGAGGTCTCACTTGTCGAGGATGCTGACGAGCTTCCCGCCTCCTATTATGCCGATGTCGAGGACAAAGACCTTGGTTTCATGCTGTACGACCTCGACTATGAGAACGACATGCGCCCCATGTTCTTTAGGGCGCGCATGGTACATGGTGTCATCGATGTCGCGGCGACGCGAGACCGGGTGATGGCATGATTCTCGGCGATTTGTACGCATACTATGACATGAAGCCTAAGGCCAGCCCGACTGACCGAGACGCTGGGTTTGAAGAGTTGTGCCCACGGTTCTGGACGGTAAAAAATGTTGGGTGGGAAATTACCATCACGGCTTCGGGCGACTACGTATCTTGCATTCCATTGGTAAAGCCCGGGGCGAAGAACCCCAAGAACGCCCCTATGCCGAAGCTGCTGCCCGATATTACGCGCACGTCGGGCGTGTGCGCTTTTGTGTATGCCGACAACGCACGATACATCTTTGGCGGTGAAGCCAAGCGCGATGCCGAAGCCCGCCGTGACTTCGTTGACAAAAACCGTGCTGTGCTTGAGGGCGTGGACGACGAAGCGGCGCGCGCTTTTCTGGCTTTTATCGAAAAAGGGCCATATGCCAACGGTTTGCCAACCGCCATGTGGGAGGAACTGGCGTCGAGCAAAGCGACTATCGCTTTCCACCTGCAGTCAGATCCTGCGTGGCAGCAAATTCAGAATAGGCCAGCGCTTGCGGTGGCATGGGAGCGTTATGCAAACGCTCAGAGTGCCCAGGGCGCCGAAGAGGGCATGTGTCTGGTAACTGGAGAGCAAGGTCCCATAGCGCGTCTCTTTCCTCAAGTCACTGGCGTCTCAGGCGCCAATTCGTCCGGCGCGTCGCTTGTTTCATTCAACAAGGTTGCGTTCTGTTCGTACGGTCAGGACAAAGCGAACATCTCACAGGAAGCTGCATATAAAAGCGGTGAGGCCTTGCGCTATTTGCTCAAGTCCGAAAACCATCGTACGCGTGTGGGGCAGGATACCGTTGCCTTTTGGACAGAACGAGACAGCGCGTCCGAACTTGGGCTGCTTGCACTTGCCATGGGAATGGAAGACCAGATGGCGCAAGCGCGCAGGGTCGAAGATCAGGAGCTGCTTGACACGATTAGGCGCCAACTTGCCCGTGTCAAATCTGGTCTCTTGATACCTGATATCGATGAGGACGCGCGGTATCACATCTTGGGAATCGCTCCCTATCAGGCTCGTCTTGCTGTGCGATTCTACGAAGAAGGAAGCCTGGGGGAGCTGCGCGAAAATCTAGCTGCATTCTTGAGAGATACCGAGATGGTGGGAGTCGCACCATGCTCCATGAAGTCCTATTTGGAGCAGGTGGCGCCACTGGGCAAGCGTGAGGATATACCCTCGCCGCTTGTCACTTCGTGTATGCGTGCGCTCATCAGGGGCACGCGATTCCCAGATGCCCTCTACGAACAGCTGCTTGTGCGGATGCGGGCTGATCATGCCGGACGCAACGTTTGGGACATGGGGCGTCGTGCGGCAATGATGCGCGCCTATCTGGTGCGCCGTGAGCGCTTGGGCATAAAAACGGGCCAAGACTATGAAAGGAGTCTGTTGATGGCGCTGAATGAGGAAAACACCCACATCGGTTATCTCTTGGGGCGGTTGTTCGCCGTCCTGGAGAAAGTGCAGGTCGAAGCTATAGGCAACGGCAAAAAGACGAACATTAACGCGACGATACGCGACCGCTACATCGGGTCGGCCGCAACGACTCCGGCGCGCGTCTTTCCGCAGCTGCTCAAACTTGCTCAACATCACATCAGTAAAAGTGAGTACGGAGTTGCGACTGATCGCGAAATCAGTGAGATTATCGCGCTCATGCCGGATACGAATCCGTTCCCCGCGACGCTGACGTATGACCAGCAGGGTGAGTTTTACATAGGGTATTACCAGCAGAAGAAGGATCTATATACCAGCAAGAAGGCTGCTGGTCAGGATGTAATGCCCGAGGGTGCCGAGAACAACCAGGAAGAAGGGGAGTAGGAATTATGTCTGAGCCCATTAAGAACCGCTATGACTTCGTGTTCTACTTTGATGTTGAGAACGGCAACCCCAACGGCGATCCCGATGCGGGCAACATGCCTCGCGTCGATCCGGAGATGGGCATCGGCATCGTGTCGGATGTGTGCATCAAGCGCAAGATTCGCAACTACGTCGACCTCGTGCGAGATGGCGAGGTCGTAGGGGACCAGGGCTATCGCATTTACGTGCAGGAGGGCGTGGTTCTCAACAAGAGAAATGAAGAGGCATATGTACGCAATGAGATGAAGCCATCCGACAAGCTTCCCAAAGATGAGGAGGCTCGTCGTAAGGTCACTCAATTTATGTGTGACAACTTTTATGACATCCGTACATTCGGTGCAGTCATGACTACGGGTGTCAACTGCGGTCAAGTGCGCGGTCCGGTGCAGCTGTGCTTCTCCCAGTCTGCGGAGCCGGTGCTTCCTCAAGAGATGAGCATCACTCGTATGGCAGTTACGAATGAAAAGGACATCGAAAAAGAGCGCACGATGGGGCGCAAGCAGTATGTCCCGTACGGTCTGTACCGACTCGAGGGCTTTGTGTCTGCTGCCCTTGCTGCTAAGTCAGGTTTCTCCCAGGCAGACCTTGATTTGCTCTGCGAGGCGCTCATGAACATGTTTGAGTGCGACCGCAGTGCAGCTCGTGGGCTTATGACTTCGCGCAAGCTCGTTTTGTTCAAACATGATTCGATACTGGGCAACGCACCTGCGCATCGTCTTTTCGACCTTGTCTCGGTGCATCGCGTGACTGAGGGCCCCGCTCGCTCGTATGAGGACTATGCCATCGAGATTGACGAGGCGTCTCTGCCCGAGGGAGTGTCTGTCTCGGTTTTTGACGAGCTGACTCCGCGCGGTTAGTAGCAACTGATGAGCGGCAGTATGGTGGGCGCTGTAGATGCGGGCGAACTTCCGAGAGGAGGGACCTGCTATGGCGATGATGACCTGCTGCCGCTCTCTGGCATTCAGCACTTTTCCTATTGTGAGCGACAGTGGGCGCTGATTCACCTGGAGTGCAGGTGGGAGGAGAACCTCGACACGACACTGGGCGAGCAATTTCATGAGCGTGCGCATCTCGCGGGGTATTCAAGCGACAAAGGTGTTATTGCCGAACGCTCAATGCGAATCTTCAGTCGGCGTTTGGGATTTGCAGGGGAGTCGGATGTTGTTGAATTCTTCCCCTGTAATGAGGAGACCGGTGTCTTGAGGGGCGATGGATACTATGGTCTGCGACCCGTTGAGTACAAAAAGGGACGGTTTAAAAGTGCCGATCATGATCGCTTGCAGCTGGTGGCTCAGGCACTGTGCCTCGAAGAGATGTACGAGGTTCCTGTGACATCAGGATCCCTCTTTTACGGAGAGACGCGGCGCAGAGAGCGGGTTGAAGTTACCGGCGAGCTTCGTGAGCGCGTTGAGGAAATGGCGCGGCGCATGCACGAGTTGCTTCGGGCGGGCGAAACGCCACGCGCAAAGAAGTCGGCACGCTGTGCTCGATGTTCCCTGAAAAATGAATGCGCTCCCGAGATATTTACGTCGAATGCTTCTGGCTACTGGAGAGACCTGGGAATCGATTGGACGTGCGTGGATAGGGGGACGATGTGAGGCACTTGCTCAACACGCTTTATGTGATGACACCGCAGTCTTATCTGCGTACTGACAATGGCAACGTTGTTGTCGAGCATGAGGGTAAGGTGCTCCTTCGGGTCCCCTTGCATCTGCTTGAAGGCATGGTGCTGTTTGGAAGCCTGGGCATGTCTCCTGCTTTGATGGGAGAGTGTGCCCAGCGAGGCATCGGCGTTTCTTTTCTTGGCATGAGCGGCAAATTTCTCGCGCGAGTCGTTGGGGAGCCGACGGGGAATGTCTTGTTGCGTCGGGCGCAGTATCGCATGGCCGATGATGTGGAGCGGAGCCTTGCGGTAGCCAGGCGTTTTGTTGTGGCAAAGGTACGAAATCAGCGGACGGTGCTCCGGAGGTTTCAAAGTGACCACGCTGATGCAGGTGATGGGCACGTGGCGTTGGCTATGGAGACGATTGATGTGCTGCTTGGACAAGTGCCTGCGGCAATGACGCGCGATGGGCTGATGGGGTTGGAGGGCAAGGCGGCGGATGCGTACTTCTCGGTATTTGATGAGCTGGTGGTGCAAGATACGGGCTTTGTGTTTGGCGGGCGTAGCCGTAGGCCGCCGCGCGATGAGCTGAATGCCCTGCTTTCATTGTTTTACTCGCTTCTTGCGCACGACATGGCGTCGGCCTGCAATACGGTTGGGCTTGACCCTTATGTTGGATTCTTCCATGTAGACCGACCGGGGAGGTTGAGCCTTGCGCTCGATGCCATGGAGGAATTGCGCGCTTACCTGGTAGACCGCTTCATTTTGAGCATCGTCAATAGGCGGCAGGTCTCGACTGATGCTTTTATCGGCAGTACAGAAACGGGGTTTGAGCTCAAGGACGAAGAACGCAAGCGCCTGATTGGGCTGTGGCAGAGCCGCAAGCAGGAAGAGGTGACTCACCCTTTCCTGCGCGAGAAGATACCCTTGGGGCTGCTGCCCTATGTCCAGGCGCAACTGCTGGCCCGATATGTGAGGGGGGAATTGGACGACTATCCCGCCTTTGTCTGGAGGTGATGGGTGGCATGTACGTGCTCATTGTCTACGATGTATCGACGGCGAATGCCGCAGGGGAGCGACGGCTTGCCAAGGTCGCTCGCCTGTGCGTGAGGTATGGGCAGCGCGTTCAAAACTCGGTGTTTGAATGTTCTATCACGCCTGCCCAATACGCCGAAATCAAGCACGAGCTTGAGAAGATTTGCGACCAGTCACAGGATACGGTGAGGCTCTATAATCTTGGCAAGAACTGGGAAAACCGTGTGGAGCATATTGGCACACGTGTGCCGTACAACCCGGATGAACCCTTCATTATTTGATGGGGGTTGGTGGGGTGAGTTAGCGTCTTGCGCACAGGTAGTTCCGCCTCGACGTGTATACAGTTTCTGTCCGAAAGTCCCGTGCGAACCTTAAGCTCTGCAGATTTCCCAGAGAGGTTCGCGCGGGATTTGCGCGTCGAATGGGTGTTATGAGGGTTGAGAAATCAGCAGAAAGCGATTTGCGGTATAGTGTAATTGGTTCTATGCGGTGTGAGTGCATAGAACTGGAGTCGCGCCCCTCGCGGGCGCGTGGGTTGAAACACCTCCGACGGTGCTATCTGGTGCGACTATCCCGGTCGCGCCCCTCGCGGGCGCGTGGGTTGAAACATACGGTGGTGTGCTCGCACCGTCCACCATCCTCATGTCGCGCCCCTCGCGGGCGCGTGGGTTGAAACTACGACGGAAGAGAAGAGTTCGGGAGGTTCCACGTCGCGCCCCTCGCGGGCGCGTGGGTTGAAACCGGTGATAAGCCCGATCACATCATCGGAAAAGAGTCGCGCCCCTCGCGGGCGCGTGGGTTGAAACGTATCCTACAAAAGGGATGCCGAGATACTGACATGTCGCGCCCCTCGCGGGCGCGTGGGTTGAAACAGTCCTCATTGACATTACAACATCACCCCATTCAGTCGCGCCCCTCGCGGGCGCGTGGGTTGAAACCCATCTCGTTGAGATCGACGAGGTCGACGTTGATGTCGCGCCCCTCGCGGGCGCGTGGGTTGAAACTCGCCTGTGTCGATGTCCTGCCGAAGGCGCTCTACGGTCGCGCCCCTCGCGGGCGCGTGGGTTGAAACCCTCTATATTGGCATTCTTGCCACACCCATCGAGAGTCGCGCCCCTCGCGGGCGCGTGGGTTGAAACCCAGACGGGCACCTTGACGCCGTTGATGGGGTTCAGTCGCGCCCCTCGCGGGCGCGTGGGTTGAAACCAGTTTGGAAGGGTTATAGTCCCTAAAAACGTAGGTCGCGCCCCTCGCGGGCGCGTGGGTTGAAACGCTTCTGCGTAAGCCTGATTTCCATTATTCGCCCTGTCGCGCCCCTCGCGGGCGCGTGGGTTGAAACCAAACTGGAAGATTTTTTGCTCAAAAATACGATTGGTCGCGCCCCTCGCGGGCGCGTGGGTTGAAACCTACGACCCAGTCGACGTCATCACCTGCAGACACAGTCGCGCCCCTCGCGGGCGCGTGGGTTGAAACGAATCTGGACAGGATTCTGCGTGGATTGACGAGTTGTCGCGCCCCTCGCGGGCGCGTGGGTTGAAACGCCAAGCTACCCGACGGCACGGCGGACACCATCGAGTCGCGCCCCTCGCGGGCGCGTGGGTTGAAACAAGAAGGCCTCGCCTGCAGCCGCAAAGCCCGCAGTCGCGCCCCTCGCGGGCGCGTGGGTTGAAACTTCACGCGGTCGTTGACGGCCACGCCGCCCGACAGTCGCGCCCCTCGCGGGCGCGTGGGTTGAAACAGTGCGTGAAATGCGTTGAGCGTGCCATAGTCGCGTCGCGCCCCTCGCGGGCGCGTGGGTTGAAACGCCCTGCTCAGGTGTGTTGTTTGCCACAGTCTCGAGTCGCGCCCCTCGCGGGCGCGTGGGTTGAAACTTTTTGGTGTATCCATGACGGGCGTAATCACGAAGTCGCGCCCCTCGCGGGCGCGTGGGTTGAAACCAAAGAGGTTGTGAATGAGATCACCTACGCAAGCGTCGCGCCCCTCGCGGGCGCGTGGGTTGAAACAGTCATGTTCTGGTTTGCACCGGAGATGAGACCTGGTCGCGCCCCTCGCGGGCGCGTGGGTTGAAACTTGGCATATCGGTGTGCGAGGTCAGTGCTATACGTGTCGCGCCCCTCGCGGGCGCGTGGGTTGAAACCTCTACTGCATGCACGGCACGGAGCGCATGCAAGGTCGCGCCCCTCGCGGGCGCGTGGGTTGAAACAAATGCAGTCAATGCGGATTCGACATCGCTCAGGTCGCGCCCCTCGCGGGCGCGTGGGTTGAAACGATGGGGAGGTTTTAAGATGATTACCACGCTTCGGTCGCGCCCCTCGCGGGCGCGTGGGTTGAAACATTTAAAGCCCTTCCATGATGTGGCCGAATTCCGTCGCGCCCCTCGCGGGCGCGTGGGTTGAAACCCCTTTCATGAGTTGCGCGACAATAAGCGCCCCTCGTCGCGCCCCTCGCGGGCGCGTGGGTTGAAACAAAAAACCTTCGATGATTGCCGCGCCCTGATTGTAGTCGCGCCCCTCGCGGGCGCGTGGGTTGAAACTTAACCGCACCGGGCTCGGCGAGATTAGGCATGTGTCGCGCCCCTCGCGGGCGCGTGGGTTGAAACATCGAATCACGTCCTTTACGATATGGAGAAGCAGGGTCGCGCCCCTCGCGGGCGCGTGGGTTGAAACCAAGGATCGTCGGAACTCACAATTGCGGCTTCGATGTCGCGCCCCTCGCGGGCGCGTGGGTTGAAACTTCCAGTCGGAATAGATCATGCCTTCCGCCTTTGGTCGCGCCCCTCGCGGGCGCGTGGGTTGAAACTACCTTGCGAGATACAACAACTGCGGCAGCAACATGTCGCGCCCCTCGCGGGCGCGTGGGTTGAAACACGGCGAGCTTGAGAGCGTGCGCGGCGTCTACGAGTCGCGCCCCTCGCGGGCGCGTGGGTTGAAACTATGCCCACCCGAGCACCTGCACGAGCCTGAGCTGTCGCGCCCCTCGCGGGCGCGTGGGTTGAAACATACAGCACGCAGTATTACCAGGTATGGTACAAGGTCGCGCCCCTCGCGGGCGCGTGGGTTGAAACCTCCTGACAAAGACACAGATACGTACTTGTCAGCGTCGCGCCCCTCGCGGGCGCGTGGGTTGAAACCTTTAGATAGTTGCCGAGTTGCATCATACCTTGGTCGCGCCCCTCGCGGGCGCGTGGGTTGAAACCTTTGCACCGTCCTTAGACTGGTAGCCAACTTTGTCGCGCCCCTCGCGGGCGCGTGGGTTGAAACTACTAACGGGGGGTTAGGGGGTGTGGGGGTAACCTGTCGCGCCCCTCGCGGGCGCGTGGGTTGAAACGGCAATCGGCAAGACGGTAAGGGACGTGGTTATACGGTCGCGCCCCTCGCGGGCGCGTGGGTTGAAACGGGAATGCCGGACTCTGATTTCAGGAGGGTGTTATCGCGCCCCTCGCGGGCGCGTGGGTTGAAACGACTTGGACGTGCTGGCGATATCCGACGCGGGCCTGTCGCGCCCCTCGCGGGCGCGTGGGTTGAAACACCGTCGGCCTGGACGGCGCGACCTCGGTCGACAGTCGCGCCCCTCGCGGGCGCGTGGGTTGAAACTTTTTTGCCATCGACAACCGCCCAAGCAGCGTCTAGTCGCGCCCCTCGCGGGCGCGTGGGTTGAAACTTTTTTACCATCGACAACAGCCCAAGCCGCATCTAGGTCGCGCCCCTCGCGGGCGCGTGGGTTGAAACGCCATGTGCGCCCGCCGGCACCGGCAGCTCTCTCGTCGCGTCCCTCGCGGGCGCGTGGATTGAAACACGCCGGCTGGAACCTACCAGGCCTTTGAGATGCTGTCGCGCCCTTCGCGGGCGCGTGGATTGAAACCTACGTTGTCAGTTCTGGCACTGGCCTGCACCCTGTCGCGCCCCTCGCGGGCGTGTGGATTGAAACGGCAACGACATATGGTTTGAGGCGGGGTGCGGGAAGTCGCGCCCCTCGCGGGCGCGTGGATTGAAACATCGATGTTGGCAGGGCCACCGTGCCTTTTGGTTGGTCGCGCTCTTTGAGGATGCGTGGATTGAAGCTGGGTGCAGTCGGTGAAGCCGAGCGGCTTGGGGTTGTTGTGCCTTTGTGGGCGCATGGATTGAAGTCACAGCCTGACCATCAACGCCAGACGCATGCATCTTCGCGTCTCTTGCGTGCACATAGGTTGAAACAAGGTCGGCATGTTTTTCTGCTCCTCTCTGCCACGTTGAGTGGGAATCGTAGAGGCGGGCTCTTAGTATGTCGAATAGTTGAGCCTAGCGTAAAAGATCATTTCACTTGGTCCACCTCCCACCTTCCTGCCCACGTGCCTTTCTCGCCTCCTCCCCCCACGCAACCTTCAGCGTTGCCTGGAACTCATTTGGTCAGCGGCTCCAGCTACCCAGGCACAGGCACATGTTCGTGATAGCGTGAGCGGGCGAGGGTGCCCGCTGTGCCGACCTGCAACGTAGGGGAGGGCGATCGGGGGCGGCTGCCTGAGGGACCGCTATAGCAAGGCGGGAGGTGTCTCCTCGCCGTTTTCCTGAGGGTCGACAACCTGCAACCGACGGACATAGTGCACGACTGCTGTGAGGAGGAGTCATGATCAGCTTCGACGAAGCCCTTGCAATCGTCTCGGGAAAGCTCCGCCCTGGGTGCAAGTTTGCTCGTTACGCCGTGGATGGCGACGCCTACGTCTTCGACATGAGGGATATAGTTCCCTCGTCCATCTGTGCAGTGGGGAACGGGTACCCGTACTACACGGCCTCCGAGTCCGGGCTCGGCATGTACCCGTCGTGGTCGCCGAGACGATGGAGATGCACGCTCGCGTCAGGTGGGCGCCGTTGGACGAGTGACAGGCACAGGAAAACAAGCAGTTAGATGGGTCCGAGAGGGTGCTCTCGGTTTGATGATGACGGACCGCACGGTCGAAGCCCGCCCTAGAAAAGAGACGACGATGAAGAGCGCAACGATAAGCAATTACGTGAACGATGCGGTCTTCCCTACGAAAAAGTTGGACGAGAAGGACAAGGTTCTTGAATTCATGCGCAAACCCGTGCCATTTTGCGCGACGGCGGGGCATTTTGAGGACGCGATTACGGGCGAGCCGGTTGAGGACCGCCCATGGCCTTGGTATCGGCGCGGTGGTTGGCAATGGAGCGACCGCGACATCTACCATGTTGAGAAGTATGACTTGGAACTTGACCCCGAGTTTGTGGCCTATGCCCTAAGTCACTAGAACCAGCAAGAAATATCTTTGGACAAGGGCCGTGTATGCGCCGGTTCCTGTCCTCGCCGTTGTCTCGAGGCCAGCCAGGTGGACCGCGTCCTCCCCGGTGGTCTGGCTTATTCGGCCTCGTCCACAATCCTTGCCCCCTTGGGCTAGGCGCTCCCATGCTGCCGGTGCGGTGCATGTTGAGGTGCCCGCCCTGCCTTTCGGACCTATCCGGCCCATCGAAGAATGGCCTTACTGCGCCCAAAATGATCGTTTTGGCACGTTCGCGGACCAATCGTGCTAAAAGGACCATAACGAGCTTGGAAATCGGTCGAAAATGGTCCATTTGGCACGATTCGCCAACCAACGTGCTGGATGGACCAAAAAGAAGCCGGAGGATGCGCATGCGTGTTCATAGATATGCATACACATATCTATGAACACCAACACACTCGATCGCATTACCGTTGGAAACGCGCCGATCCCCCAAAGGACAGCGGCAAAACGATGCTCGAGTAGCAAAAAACGCCGCGATCCCCGATTGGGGAAGCACGGCGTTTGACACGGGCGCTATTCCTTGGCGCGACGAGTGAACAGGTGGGTTTTCGCCAACGCTACCACTGAGAACTCGACCTTCAGCGTACATGATGCGTGCCGACCGGCCCATCGCTGGGGTCGGCGCCAGTCACGCACCTTCTGACTCTCGCCGCCGCTCCTCGGTGCCCGGCAAGCCCTGCGGCAGCGGCGGTCCGGCGCGCTTATCGGCCGGCACCCGGCACCTCGCCTAGATCTTCTCCTGGTGCACGTGGTTCTCGTCGTAGATGTCGACCGAGGCGCTCGCGTACGCGTCGACTGCCGGGTAGCCCAGCGAGACGTAGGCCTCGGGTACCAGTCATCGTTAAGGCCCAGGTAGCTGTAGTCCTTGCGGTTGCCCTCGGAGTCGGTGGCCGAGAAGCCCTGACCTTGCACACAAGTGCAGATGCCCATGGCGGAGGCCTGGACCATCATGGCCATGGCAGCCATGCCGGCGTCGCACGCTGCCGGGCAGCCCTCAGACACGATTGCGATGCACACGGGGCAGTTGCCGCCCAGCTGCCAGCCGTTGATCTTGTCCATGGACTCGGGGTCGCGAATCACGATGTAGTGCAGGCTGCGCTGGTCGCCGGCCGTGGGGGCGGTCTGGCGGCCCTCAGCAGCAGCGCAATCTGCGCGTCGTCGATGTCACGCTCGGGGTCGCGCGAGTTCACGGCAATGCCGCCGTGCAGTGTGGCGCGGTCGAGCAGTACCTGCTCAACGCCCTCCATGCCGGGGTGCTCGTCGGTAGCGGGGGTGAGGGCCACGGGGAAGTCCTCTACCTCGGCGAACGCGGCAGCTGCGGCCTCAGGGTCACGACGAAGCTCGGCTGCGGGGTTGGCTTCATCGGCGAACGCCGCCACCGATCCCATACCCATACTGGCCAGGGCAATGGCACCCGCCGCACCAATAAAGCTACGCCTCGTGAACTGCTTGGTTTCCATCGCACTTTCCTTCGTGACGTACGGATAGAACCAATCCAGTATAGAAAGCCCAGGTGACGTGGGCAATTGGCTCAAACGAATCGCTTGGACCCCCGTTGCTGCGACGCTCTGGGTATTTCAGGCGGACGATGTGACCTTCGGGGCCATTTTAAAGTCTATATATATGCCTATGCATATATATGTGCCTAAAGAAGGCGTCCCGTAATACCACAAGCCGAGTTCTTGAATTCTTGACGCCGTGGCATTCTCATCCCGGCCTCAGAATATGAGATACTGCGGCCATCCCTCGTGTCGCGGTGCGTGGCTGTCGCCTGGGGGATGTGAACGGCGACATGCTTGGAATGCGGCACGGCAGCAATCGACCCTCTGCGTGACATAGGGGTCAGGCAAAAGGAGCTTCTTATGTGCGATGCATGCAACGCTCTCAATGTCAGCCGTCGAAGGCTTTTGGAGGGGATGGCGCTGGCGGGCACCGGCGTGTTTGCCGCCACAGTGCCGCAGGGGGTCGCCCTTGCTCTCGACGGATCCGCAGGTTTGACCGACGAGGTCAAGGACGCCTCAAGCCTTACTGAGGCAGTAAATGTCGCATGGTACGATAAGCTCGATTTTGAGGATTGCTCCGAATACGAGAACGCGACGTGCAATCTCATAGCCGCCCCCGACGCGCTTGAGATATGCGACGACGCAGGCCGTGTCATTTGGAGCCAAAAGGCCTACACGTTCGTGGAGGGGGCCGATGCCCCCGCCTCTGCGAACCCTAGCCTGTGGGAGAACACCCGGAACAACCACGTGTACGGTCTGTTCAAAGTCATTGACGGCATCTACCAGGTGCGCGGATACGACATGGCGAACCTTACGCTTGTTGAGGGCCAGACGGGCTGGATTGTCATCGACACGCTCATGAGCGTGGAGTGCACCCGGGCGGCGATGGCCCTGGTCGAGGAACATCTGGGCGAGCGTCCCGTGAAGGCCGTCATCATCAGCCATCCTCACATCGACCATTACGGCGGCATCAAGGGCGTCGTGAGCGAAGAGGAAGCGGCCAAGGCGTCCATGAGCCTGGAAGAGCAGCTGGCTGGCGACAAGGTGCCCGTCATCGTGCCGGAGCACTTCGAGGAGCACGCCGTGTCTGAGAACTCCTACGCCGGCAGGGCCATGGGTCGTCGCGCGGCGTACCAGTATGGCGCTTACCTGGAGAAAGGACCGCAGGGCTCCCTTGCCATGGGCATTGGCACCGGTCAGTCCCTGGGAACGACCTCGTACATCTCGCCCAGCTTCGAGATTGCGCAGACCGGCACCGAGCTTGTGATAGACGGCGTTACCATCCAGTTCCAGCTGACTCCCGGCACCGAGGCTCCCGCCGAGATGAACATGTGGTTCCCCGAGCTCAGGGCCCTTTGGGTCGCCGAGAACTGTTGCGGCACGCTCCACAACCTGTATACGCTGCGCGGCGCGCAAGTTCGTGACGGCAACGCCTGGGCCAAGTACATCATGGAGGCAGTGGGTTTGTACGGCACCCAGGTGGAAGTGGCGTTCCAGAGCCACAACTGGCCTCATTGGGGCAACGAGGTCGTGAACGAGTATCTCGTGAACACCGCCGCTATGTATAAGTTCATCAACGACCAGGCGCTGTCCATGCTCAACCAGGGCATGGTTTCATCTG
This sequence comes from uncultured Coriobacteriales bacterium, assembly GCA_902464015.1. Lineage (GTDB taxonomy): Bacteria > Actinomycetota > Coriobacteriia > Coriobacteriales > UMGS124 > UMGS124. The sequence goes on from CABQHM010000045.1 coordinate 21,550, forward strand.
AAATCGCCGAGTCGATTGAACTGCCTGCCGAGCTTGAGAAGTGCTGGTACACCCGCCAGTACTATGGCACGGTCGCTCATAATGCCCGGGCCGTGTACCAGCGCTATATGGGTTGGTACGACGCGAACCCGGTGCATCTGAACGACCTTGGCCCTGAGAAGTACGCTGCCAAGCTCGCCTCGTACTTGGGCGACCCGGCGGCGGTGTTGGAGCGCGCCCGTGCCGATTTCGAGCAGGGCGAGTACCAGTGGGTCGCGCAGATCACGAATACTCTCGTGTTTGCCGACCCTCAGAACACCGAGGCGCGCCTGCTGTGTGCCGACGCGCTCGAACAGCTGGGCTATCAGGCAGAGAGCGGCACGTGGCGCAACTGCTACCTCACGGCGGCCCTGGAGCTCAGGCACGGCAACCAGGCGCTCGTGCAGACAACTGTCAACAGCTCTTCAGACATGCGCAACAACATGGGAGCGGAGCCCATTCTCGACTACCTTGGCATTGCATTGGACAAGACCGCACTCGCCGACAGGGACTTCAAGGTAAATGTGACCTGCACCGATACGGGTCAGTCGTTTGTGCTGCGCTTTAAGAACGGCCCCATGCTGCATACGCAGACCGCGCCGGTCGATGATGCCCTGCTGACGTTCGTCGGACCAAAGAGCGGCTTGTTGACCTTGATGGGAGGCGATGCGGTCGCCGTGCGCTCCGTCCTCGAGGTTACAGGCGACGAGGAGCTGTTTGGCGAACTTTGCCGCAGCTTCATTGCCCTCAACGGCGCCGGGTTGTTCAACATCATAGAGCCGTAGCGCATCGAGAGGCACAGCGCCCCGTCGGACGGCATATACAACCCGACGGGGCGCCGCGCACATACCCTCGGCGTCTACGTATGCACCCGCAGTCGCCAGTGGGGACTCTACTTCGGCGCGGGGGCGCCGGCAGGGGAGTCGCTTGCGGGCGTATCCTCGGGTGTCGCGTTGCCTGCGGGCTCGTCGCCGGTTGCGGGGGTCGCCTCACCTGCGGGTGTGCCTTGCGCTCCCTGCTCGCCTGCAGGCGCGCCGGCGGCAGGCTGCGAGCTCATCTCTGCGGCGGGGTGCTCGGTCGTGCACTTCACCACAGTGAGCGTGCCGTACTCGTCGCCCGCCTCCACCACGGCACCCGGAATCTCAACGGCGGCGCCGCTCTCGTCCACCACGGAGCCGAAGATCGTGAGCGTGGCGCCTTCGGCCACCGTGGCGCCCAGCGTGCCGTCGGTCGTGGCGATGGTGTTGTCGCCATAGAGCTTGAAGGTGAGCTGGCCGTTGAAACGTGCCTGGTAGGCATCGACATCAGCCGGATCGACGGAGGCAAGCGTGATGGCGTTGACACTGTCGTAGCCGTCGACGCGCGCCAGCTGCGTGCCGACCGTCATGTCGATCTGGCTGTCTACGAGCGTAATGATGGCGCGCTCACCCTTGGTGGAGCTTGCGAAGGCGTCGCCCGAGCACTCGACGCTGGAATTGACTACGGTCATGGCCGCGACGTCGGTCACGAGCGAGGTGGTGTTCTGGAACTCGGCGCAGCCGCCCGTCACCTTGGAGTTCTCGAAGTACAGGGACGCAAAGCCGTTGCCGCCCAGACTCTTGCCATAGACGGAGTTCTTGACGATGAGCGTGGTAGGCTCGTCGGTCACGCAGTCGCCGCTGGCAACGCAGTCCTCAAATACCTGGTAGCCGCCCCAGAAGTCGGAGCTGAACACGCGACCCGTGCCAAATGCGGCCGAGTCGGTGTAGTGGTAGGAGCCGTTGTAGAGAATGTTGGAGAGGTGCTGCTCGCTGGAGTAGGCCACTGCGTTGGCGACGCTCACGCTCGCGCCGAAGCCGCAGTACACCGCGCCCGCCATGGTGCCAGCCGGGTACGCCGAGCCCGTCGCCTCGCCGTCGACGACTAGGCGGCCATCGGTGCTGGAGAGCTTGACATGGGAGTCCTTGCCCCACACGGCCATGGCCGAGCCGATGCCGTAACGGTAGAAAGCGTTGCGGGCCGACGCGTTGTACACCAGGCCGTCGCCCTCGCTGGCCGCCTCGGCGCCGTCGCGGGCGGTGTTGGGATCGGTTGCGCCCACGATGACGTTGGCCGCGTCGTCGGCGTTGCCGGTGAGCGAGACGGTGTTGTCGCAGATCTCAAGCGTGCCGTTGACGTCGTCGACAAGCAAGGCGGCGTTCTTCTCGGAAATGAGCGATGCGGGCACGTCGGCCACGGCACCGTTCATGACGACGGTGTCGCCGTATTCGGGGCCGAAGAACTGCGCGATGTCGGAGGTGGCGGAGCCAACCTGCTCGGCCCAGGCAGCGTCGGGCGCAGTGCGCGACTTCACGAAGCCGCTCACGGTGTAGAGCAGGCGGATGCAGTCGAGCTTGCCCATGGGCTCGTCCATGGCGGCGACGGCAGCCGCGCCCTTGTCGTCGGCCCCCTCGAGCACCTGGGCGACTGCGGCGACCTTGGCCTCGTTGGTGTAGTCGGCCGGTGCCTCGACCGTCGCGCCGTCGTAGTCGGCTGCAGCCTGGGCAAGCTGGGCCGCAGCGGCAAGGCCATCATCGTTCTTCATAGTCCACGCGGACTGCAACGCGTTGTACAGGCCCACGCGGGCGAACTTGCCGGTGACCTGGGCGCCTGTGCCGAGCATCGTCGTGTCGGCGTCGATGTTGGTGAGCAGGTAGAAGCCGGGGTAGCTGCCCGTGGCGCCCGAGTCCTTCACGTCGGTCATCTTGGTATAGATGCCGTTCCATACGCCCACCTGTAGCGTGGCGCTTACCGAGTCGGAGTAGGGGTCGTTGGAGAACATGGCGCCTGAGAAGTCGGCGGCGTCGACGTAGCCCTTGGCGAACGTCACCTGGTCGCACACGATTTGGAAGAGGCGATAGAGGGCAACGGCATACTCGAAGCCGTACATCTTCTCGCCGAACTCGGTGAGGGTGTCGCCGGCGTTGGTGATGCCGCTTGAGAGGAACCAGTCGACGGCGGCCGCGCCGTCGCCCTCGATGCCGTAGTCGGCGGCCGTGCGAATCATGCGGTTGCCGCCGATGTAGACCGCGCCCGCGGCGTTGACGGCGTCGACGGTGGCGGTGTAGTCGCCCTGGGCCATGTTGGGCGCATACCTGCTGAGCTCCAGGCTCGTGCCGTCGGCCAGGGTGAGGGCTGCGTCGGTGAGGTACTCGTCGTTCACGACGTAGACGACGGTGGCGTAGGCGTCCTGGCCGGTCGTGAGATAGTAGGCGATGTTGCCCTGGTCGGCGACGCCCTCCAAAGTAAAGGTGCCGTCTGAGACGCTGGCGGTCACGCCGTCGGCAACCTGGGTCTTTGCGGCGTCGAGATAGACCTCGATCGTGCCGTCGAAGGACGCGGGGGCAAAACGCACGCCGTCGCCCTCGCCGTAGGCGCCGAAGCATTCGCACGATACGGTGCCGTCTGCCACCTCGCCCTGGCTGGCGACGAAGACGTACTGCTTGAGGGCGTGCATGCCGGTGAGGTCGATGGGGTCGGCGCTGCCCATGCCGCCAGGGCCGCCGGCACCGGGGGCTCCGCCCTCGCCAGGACCGGTGGCGCCCGGGGCACCTTCCGGGGCTACGGCGTCGGCAAGGGCCGTGCCAGCAGCAAATGCGCACGTCGCAAGCGACGCGCCAACAACGAACGAGCGACGGGTCAAGTTCTTGATCATGTCTTACCCCTTGTTCTCGAACGGTTTTCATGCGCCCCAGTCGACCGCAGGCCGCGTCCACGCTTGGGTGCGCATGCGCGAGGGTAGCCCCGCACGTCCCCGACTCTACGGCGCGCCGCGCGAGGCCCACAATCGCCCCTTTGGTGCGAAATCGGAACCCTTTCAGGATTGTGTGTAAGCCATGACGAAGTCTTCGCACCAAAGGGGTTAGGGATGGGCAACATGTGTGAGGGGTCGGGCGGGTCCAAAAGCGCGCCTGTGCTTGACCTGTAGAAACGGGTTGATTCCCATCACGTAACAGAGTTTTTGAGGCAAAATTCGTGGCAAAACCGC
>CABQHM010000046.1 GCA_902464015.1 uncultured Coriobacteriales bacterium
TGGCCTCGGTGTAGACCTGCAGGCCGAGGGCGTACAGGGCGGTGGTCATGAAGCGGTGTTGGATGCGCTTCTATTCGAGAAAGCCCAAAAGTATGCGTTATAACTTCGCGCGGGAGAATCTGCCCTGTTGCCCGTTTGCATCATCCCAGGTAGATTGGGTGCCTGTTTTGGGGCTACATGGGCGGTCAGAGTTATAGCGCATACTTTTGGCGTTTTTGGACGCGTGGGGGTCGGAGGGGGCCGCCGCTTGCTGGGCAAAATACAATGGTGAGGCGAAAACGTTCGATTTGCGGTGCCTCGGTGCCGCTTCTCATGAGATTGGCGGGCTGCGCGCATGGGTATCCAGAGCATTCAAGAGCAGGGGAGCGTCATCGTTCCCGACGAGTTCGTGATGGGGTTGTGGTGGGGCCGGCCGCTTAAGTGGCGCGTGCTTCGCCTAGAGGGGTCGCGTGCCCTCGTCACCACGACGCGCGTTCTCGATGCCATGGCCTACCATGGTGCCTCGCAGCCCGCAGAGTGGGAGACGAGCAACGTCCGTACCTGGATGAATGGCGAGTTTCTCCAGGATGCTTTCACCGATGAGGACCGCGCGGCCATTGTGGCGCAGGAGGTGCAGACCCCCGGCAACGACGAGTACGAGGCCAGGGGCTGCGCCACGACGACCGACAAGGTTTTCAGCCTGAGCGTGCAGGAGGCCGGCGAGCTTTTTGCCAGCGACGACGCGCGCAACGTCGAGGGGGACAACCCTTGCTGGTGGCTGCGTTCCCCGGGCGGCGCGGACGGCTTTGAGGCGTACGTGCATCTGAACGGCTGGACCAACGGTTACGGCTACAACGTGGACGAGGCGAGCGTGCATGCCCGCCCCGCCATGGTGGTGGACCTTGCCGCCCTCGGCGTGCCGTGCGACGACGCCCCTCTCGTGCGTGCCTCCGACTTCGGCTCGGAGCTTCTGCTTGAGGCCGAGCAAAGTGGCGACTATACGCAGTTTGGCGCATTTGCCAGGCAGTTTGGCATGGAGGCCTCTTGGCAGCCGCTGCTTGTCGAGCACCTGGGCAAGCTTTGCGAGCGGGGAGACGCCGGCCCTGTGGAGGAGTTCCTCAACACGGTGGGCGACGTTGAGTTTGCAAGCGATTCGCTGGCGCAGGCGGTGGCCAGCGGCAACCTTTCGGTCGCGCGCCTGCTTTTGAGGCATGGCATTGGCTTTGGCGGCAAGTGCCGCGAGCTCGGCCTGGTAAACGACACGCCTGCCCTGCGCAAGGCGCGCGCCGACCAGTACTGCGGGGACGTGCGCAACTTCGCCAGCATCGCCGTCGAGGACCCCTCGTCTGAGATGATCATCCGCCAGCTCGTGCGCCAGGACGCCCTCGCTCCCCAGGACTATCGCCTGGTACTTAATGCCCTGGGGCGCAACGGCGGCCAGGAGGAGCTCTTCGCCTGGATGCTGAACCCTGACTTTGCCCCCGTGGGTGGCGTTGTGGCCCGCTGGTCCAACAAGCGTCTGAGCGTTTCCGCGCAAAACATCAAGGACGGCTACCCTGTGAGCGCCAAGGCGCTGCGGATGCTTTGGCATGCGGGCCTGCCCAAGGAGGACCCCGCAACCGCCCGTTGCATTGCTCCCTACCTGGGCGATCCTACCATCCAGGACCGCCAGGAGCTGCTCTGTGCCTGCATCGTGAACGGCTGGGACGAGGAACTCCATGCGCTGCTCGACGGCAAGCGCGTGTTCACGCCCAACATGCTCGCCGAAGGCGCCCGCGTGGCGCGCGGCGCAGGAAAGAAAGCCACCGAGCGCATGTTGCGCGACATGCTGCGCAGCATCGGTGCCGGCAGGCTTGCCCAGGAGGGCTAAAAAACAAAGGCGGCGCGCATGCTGATTGGTGTGCGCGCCGCCTTGTGTTTTTGCTTGGAGCTTGTCGGCAGGCATGCGCTGCCCGCACATGTATTCCCTGCTACTGTACGGAATACCAGCCGCCGGTCTGGCCGCGGCCGTTGCCGTACCAGTCGCCGCCCACGCCGCTCGTGATGGCCCAGAAGCGGTTGCCTTGTGAGCCGTAGGCGTAGCTGCCGCTATAGGTGGGCTCGCCGCCATTGGGGTTCAGCCACGCCGACTGCACGTTGATGTAGCTCGTCTCGTCCTCAATCGGAGTGACCTGGATGTTTGCGACCTCCATGGTGCGCACCTCTCCGCAGGTGGAGGGGTCGTAGTTCTCGAGGAAGAAGAAGCCAGGCGCTGCCAGCGTGGCTCCCGGGATGTTCGTGTCGTAGCAGCACAGCTGGGTCCACGTCTCGGTTTCCAGGTCACAGATCCACTGGTCGACGAGGGTCGTGCCGGCGTCGGAGGTGCTGCAGCGCAGCTGCATGCGGTACCAGCGGCCTTCCTGCCAGGGGTATTGCACGATGCGGTGCACGCCCGTGCCTTCGCCTCCGAACTGGCTGTTCTCGTCGGGCTCGGGGTAGACGAGGCTCGCCTGGATCGTTTGGGTCGCGCCCTGCTCGTCGGTGTAGTACACGTTCCAGAACGACAGGATCGAGACCCAGTCGCCCTGCGAGCGGTGCTGCAGGCCTGCGTAGCCGCCCGCGGAGTCGTAGTCGCAGCGGGCGTCGGGGTAGCTGTACCTGAGCACCGTAAGGTCAGGCGCCCATTGTGCCAGGCAGCAGTACGTGCCGGCGGGCGCGGCGTCGGCCTTGAAGTCGATGCTGTACGAGATGTAGCGCTGGCCGTCTTGGAGACCCAGGCAGCCTGCGATGTAAGGAGCCTGGCAGCGCGCCTCTTGGTTTGCCTGCTGAATCTCCTCCTGCGAGGGGAAGGGGAAGACGTCGCCCCAGCTCTGCCCGCAAGTGATCGTGAAGGTCGCCGAGCACACAAGCTCGCCGTTGATATAGAGCGACGCCGTGTGGTTGCCCTCGGCAAGGACGCGCTGCATGTTCTCGTAATACACGTGGTAGAGCGTGCCGCTCTGAGCCGCGATGGTGTGCTCCGTCCAGCCCCAGGGTTCGCTGCCGTCCACCGTGACGTAGGACTCCCATACGTCGAGCGCGTCGGCGGCGTTGTTTTGGACCACGAAGCAATACGAGGGATACTCGCCGCTGCCGATGGTTGCCAGGTCGACGCTTGTGCCCACCTCGCGCAGCGAGCTCTCTGTCGCCTGGTCAAAGACGGTGATGCAGGGGCGCGCCGTGAGGTCCTGCACGGTGGCTGCGTTTGCCGACTTGGGGGAGAGGCCCAGCGACCCCGCGCCCATCATGCCGAGTGCCGCCGTGGATGCCGTTGCCGATGCCAGGGCGATAAGCGAGCGCCTGCTGACGGAAGGGTTGTTCATGGGGGCTCCTTTGGGTGTGGGCTCGGGCCGGCCGGGCCGGGGTGGCGTCGCTTGCGGGGTCGACCGCAGAGGATGATTCTGTTGCGACCTCGCACAACATAGCACAAGCGCGCGCACCATTTGGTAGCATAGTTCCGCCAAAACCAACTTTTAAAGGAGCCTGTCGATATGAGCTGCTCAGAGCGTGAAGTCATCCAGTCCAAGGTCGTGCAAGACGCCGTGGTGTGCCCCTCGTGCGGCGCGGCCGACCAGGTGGACGTGTGGGAGCGCATCGAGGCGACCTGCAACCCCGAGCGCGCCGCCCAGTTGGCCTCGGGCCAGATTTTCGTCCACACGTGCTCGAAGTGCGGCGCAATCGTCCCCCTGGACTACCCGCTCTTCTACATCGACCGCGACCGCCACGTCGCCGCGTTTTACCCGGCTGGCGAAGGCGAGCCCGAGGAGCTCAAGCGTGCCTTCACCCAGCTTGTCATCAAGTTCCGCGGCGTCGAGCTGTCGACGCTGGGCAAAGGGGAGTTCGAGGTGCGCATTGCCCCCGAGCGCTACGGCCTCGTTGAGAAGGCTGCTGTATGGGGCGCGGGCCTCAACGACAAGGTAATCGAGGTGCTCAAAGCGAGTCTCCTCGAGGAGCTCAACAGCCGCTATCCTGAGCGCGGCTTCGTCGACGCCCAGTTCAACGCTCTGGTGGAGCGCGAGGGCGGCGAGAAGGCCATCGAGGTCCTGCTCTTCGACAAGGACAACACCCCTGGTACGGGCATCCAGGTGCCTTACGCCGCCTACCGTACCTTGGCAAACGACGTGGAGGTGCGCACCCAGTTCGACAAGCACCGCACCCCTGTCGTCGACGCCGCCTGGGGCCGCGAGGTCCTCGACGCTGTCAAGGCTGCCGCCAACTAACGGGGAAACCGATGAACAAGTAGGCCGTGTGGCGCTTCGCCATTGCAGCACCGCAGGTAGAAAACGTGTTCGATGAGGCTGAGTGGACTCAATCGCCGTTTTCCCAGATGCTGCAAGGGTCGGCTTGCTGCCACGTGACAGTGCAACATACGGAACATGAAGAGCCGGACGCAAGCGTTTTGCCTGTGTCCGGCTCTTTTTGCATGTGCGAGAAGCTCAGCATCGATGCGGGGTGCCTGGCCGTGCTGGTTGAGGGGTGCTAGCCGGGGATGGCGTTCGAGAGCGCGGACAGGGTCGAGGCGGCATAGTATAGCCAACGTGGTTTCAGGCTGCGGTGAGGCCATCTCTTTCGGAGCCGAGCCTTACACCAACACTCGCCGCCACCGCGTTCAAAACTTGTGTGAACCATTCCGAACTTTTGCGTCTCATGTAACCTTTTGCCTGCCGGACCCGTGTATAGGGTAAGGAGGTGACGGGCTTATGGAAAGCCGAGCGATGAGAACCGAAGAAGAGATTGAGCAAGCGATGCGCAGGCACGGCAGCGCGGTGTACGTTGTCGCGCTTGCGCAAACGCGCTGCCGCGAGGACGCCCAGGATGTGGCGCAGGATGTGTTCGTAAGCCTTTTGACCTGCGGTAAGAGCTTTCGCGATGACGACCATTTGCGGGCATGGCTTTTGAGGGCGACCGTCAATCGCTGCACCGACGTGTACCGGTCGCCCTGGAAGCGCAAGGTGCAGGCGATGCCCGAAGGGGAGCCCGACATCGGTGGCGTGGAAGCGGGTCCCGAGGATGCGGCCCTGCGGGAGCTTGAAAGAACCCAGGTATGGCAGGCATTGAAACGCCTGCCAGAATCGCTTCGCGCCACGGCGGTGCTCTTTTACATCGAGGAGCACTCGGTGCGGGAAATCGCAGACATCATGGAATGCAGACAGGGCACGGTGAGGGTGAGGCTTGCGCGTGCTCGCAGGCAGATGCGCGACGTGCTTGAAGGCACAGCTGAACCAAGCGAAAGGGGTGGGGCATATGAAGCGCTCTGAGCTTGATGCCGCTCGCAACTTGGCGAAGAGCGTCAAGTTGCCTGAGAGCGTGCGGCAGGGGGTGCTTGCGTCTGTGCGTCGGGAAATGCAGGATTCTGAGGAACAGGCAACGCCGCAAGCCAATCCGAGGATGGGGAAAGCGACCGTTGTGTCGGGCGGGCATGCTGGTGGGCCGCGCGTGTCAAGGCGGTTTGCGATTGCGGCGGCGCTGGCGTCGGCAGCAGCCTTGGGCACGGCGGCATATGCTGCCATCGAGACGAACTTCTTTACGGTTGGCTTTGGTTCGAAGGGCCATGAGGACGTCGAGGCCCACGAAGAGACGTTCTATTCAAAAGACGGCAGCGATTCCTTTACGGCTCCGCAGGCGGGGCGTACGTGGTACGAGACTGATTCCGCCGTTGTCGAGGGCCTTTTGGGCGATTGCGTGCAACAGGTCAATAAGTCTGTCACGGTCGGCGACTATACGATGACGCTTGAAAGCTTCGTTATGGATGAGAACGACCTGGGTATTGCCTGGTTTGTTATCGCATGCCCAAAAGGGTTCAAATATACGACTGAGACTGGAGCCGATGAGTACGGGGAACCTGCCTTATCTGAGGATTCGGAATTCAGGGGCATCGGTCTCGATTGGGAAGAGGGAAGGTTTACAAACTACAGACCAGAGGTCAACGAAGAGTTCACCACGCCAACTGAGCTGCATCTGCTGCTGCACTTTGATGCAAATCCCGATGGGAAGGATTTGACGAGACTGACCTGGAGCATGAGAGTGATGGTGGGCCATGAGAAGGACGAGGGCACCATCGTTGTGGAGCCACCCGAGAAGCGGGTGGAGACCATTCAATGCACCTCAGATCAAAGCGAGTTCGTGGTCTCGGTGTCCCCGTTCGGATACGTTGTGGACGGGCACGCTGTTTCGCAAGAGTACTATGAGGCGGTGGAGGAGAAGGCGTTGTTTATGATGAATGACGGCACCGAGCTCGTTGCGCTTGAGGATCTTGAGGAGCTGGATGGTTATAGCCTTATGACCTACAATCTCTTTTTCGCAACGATGCCGGAAGACCATCATTCTGGTCGTGCGCTTACGACTTTCTTCATCAACACTGATGCATTGGAATCGGTGACCATACGGCAAACATTGTATGGTGGCTACGGAGACGGGGTCAGCACGGGTGATGTTGTCTTCTATCCAGAACGATAGGAAACGATGCTTACATCCGATCGGTCTCATCGAATACGGTTTCTGCCTGCGGTGTTGCAATGGTGAAGCGCCGCGCGGCCTGCCTGTTCATCGGTTTTATAGAGAATGTGACAAGGACCCCGTCGCGTCTTTTGAGGGCTGCGGCGGGATCCTCGCTAGTTGGTGGTGAGCGGGCGCTTGTGCGGCTAGCGAACGGCTGGTACCGCCCATCCGCGCTGGCTGCGTGGAGCGGGCGGTGCGCAGGCGCGGCAGCGCAGTGTATGTTGTCGCGCTTGCGCAAGCGCGTTTGCGAATTGGAAGGCCGCGGCAGGGCCCCAGTGTTTGCGGCCTACGCGGCCTGCACGTCCTTGGGGGCTTTGCGAGAGAGTACCAGGCCGATGACCAGGCCGATGGCGGCGGGGGCAATCCAGCCCAGGCCCATCGTGTAGAAGGGCAGCCACTGGGCGATGAAGTCTACGACAGGCTTCAGGTCGGCGATGCCGCTTGCCCTGATGAAGTCGGCGACGGCGGCGACCACGGTGAGGCCGATGGTCCAGCGGTACACGCTCGGCTTGTCCTTGACGAACTTATTGAACAGGCCCAGCAGGATGAGCACGATGGCCAGCGGGTAGAGGAAGTAGAGTACGGGTGCCGACAGCGAGATGATCTGTGCAAGGCCGACGTTGGAGATGACGAACGAAATGACGGTGAAGGCGACGGCGTACACCTTGTAGGAAATCTTGAACGGTAGGACCTCGACGAAAGTCTCGGAACATGAGGTCACCAGGCCGATTGCGGTCTTGAGGCAGCACAGGGTGACGGTTGCGCCCAGAAGAATCTGGCCGGGGCCGCCGAAGTAGTGCTGGGCGATGATCGCGAAGGCGTCGCCGCCGGTGAAGCCCGCATCGGTCAGGCGGTCGGCGTACAGGCCGTAGCTCTGGGCGCCCACGACGGCGATGGCGATGTAGATGAGGGCCATGCCCGTCATGGCGAAGGCGCCGGCGCGCACGGTGTTGACACCCACGGCGGCGGGGTCGGTCACGCCCTTGGAGCGGATGGACTGCACGACGATGATGCCGAACGCCAGCGAGGCGAGGGCGTCGAGCGTGTCGTAGCCCTGCAGGAAGCCGGCGAAGAACGCGCCGTCGGCGCAGGCGCCCGAGACGGGGACGCTCGAGACGGCCTGCAGGGGGTTGACCAGGGCCACCACGAGGATGATGCCCAGCAGTACCAGGAAGAACGGGTTGAGGAACTTGCCCAGCACGTCCATGAGCTTGGTGGGCTTGAGCGAGAAGAACAGCACGAAAAGGAAGAACGCGAGCGAGAACAGCGCCTGGGGCAGCATGCCCTGGCCGGCGAACTGCGGCAGCGCAATGGAGAACGAGGTGGCCGCGCAACGCGGGATGGCAAACAGGGGGCCGATGGTGAGGTAGAGGGCGCAGGTGAAGAAGAACGCGTAGCGCTTCGAGACCTTGCTCGCCAGGTCGAAGAGACCCTCGCTGCGCGAGACGCCGATGGCGACGATGCCCATGAGCGGCAGGCCCACGGCGGTCACGATCATGCCCGCCATTGCGGCACCGAGGTCCTGTCCTGCGGTGGCGCCCAGAATGAGCGGGAAGATGAGGTTGCCTGCTCCAAAGAACAGGCCGAACAGCATGGACGCAAGCGTCACGAGTTCGGGTGCGGTCAAGTGGGTCTTCATGCGGTGCTCCTCGAGGAAGTTTACATAACTGCCCCATGGTAACGGTATCGCGAGTAGAAACTGAACAGCCGCTTAAATCTGGACAATACGTCCTTGATCCGACTGCTCGTAGAGGCGGTGAGAGATGGAGAGCACCGCGCGGTTCTGGCTGGCGCGGCGCAGCGCCTCCATGACCTGCTGCTTGGTGCCCGAGTCCAGGTTGGCGGTGATCTCATCGAGAAGTAGCAGCTTTGGGCTGGCAGCCACGGCGCGTGCGATGGAGAGCAGTTGGGTCTGCCCCTGGGAGAGGAGCCCCTCGGCGTAGGGTGTGTCGTAGCCTTGGGGCAGGGCCTCAAGCGCAGCCCCGATACCTGCGAGCTGCGCTGCTTGTGCCATCTCCTCGCGCGAGACGGTTGGGTCGCCCAGCGTGATTTGGTCGGCGACCGTGCCGGGCACGGCCTTGAACGCCTGGTCGACGTGGCCCACGAATCGCCTGCGTGCCTGCGGAGCCAGCTGTGCGGCGTCGACTCCCCACACATGCACCGTGCCTTCCCAGGGCTCGTAGTCGCCCAGGATGAGCTTGAAAATCGTGCTCTTGCCTGCGCCCGTCCTGCCTACCAGCGTCACCATCTCGCCGGGCTCGACGTCAAGCGAGAAGCCCTCGAGCACGGCCCGCCCGTCTTCGTAGCCGAAGTTCACGCCTGCGAGCTCCACGGCCAGGGGTGCATCTACCTGGGGAGTCTTGTCGGCCTCGGCACGTTCCTCCTCGGCGAGGAAGGTCTTGACGCGCTTCACGCCGGCGATGGCCTGCTGGATGCTCTCGATTTCCATGCCGATGGCGCCCAGCGGCTCGAACACCTTGCCTACGTAGGCGACCACCGCGGCCGCCGTGCCTACCGACATGCCGAAGAACTCCTGCACGCTGCCGCCCAGGCTTGCCAGCACCATCACGGCCGCGATGACGAGCGAGCCGCAGGTGACCACGATGGGCGAGTACACCGAGTCGTACAGGTTCACGCGCTCCATGCTCGCGAAGCAGTCGCGCACGCACGCGTCGTAGCGCTCCTCCATGAAGCGCTCCCGTCCCAGGTTGCGCACGGTGCGCATTACGCGTACGGTCTCGGGCACCTGGGCGTTCATGTTGGCCACGGCCTGGCGGTTGGCGAGTTGGGCGGCGAGCATGCGACGCTGAAACGCCCGTGTGAGCAGGAACAAGAACGGTGTCACGACCAGCAGCAACACGCCCAGGCCGATGCTGCGCGTGAAGATGACCGCGATGATGCCCACGACCTTGCATACGTCGATTGCCATGCTCACGATGCCCCCGTCAAAAAGGGCGCGCACCGTGTCCACGTCGTTGACGAAAAGTGAGCTGACGGCGCCGCCCGTGTGGCGCGTGAAATACCCCGCAGGCAAGCGGTCAAGCTTGCGCGCCATCGCGCTGCGCAGGCCGTGCGTCACCTTTTGGCCCGCGACGGTGACCGAGGCCGACTTGAGCGCGTCCATCGCACTCGACCCGGCGACGGCGCCGAAGTAGAGCAGCGCCACGGCCAGCGAGATCTCCTGCCCCGCAGTGAGGCCGTTCACGATGCCCTCCAAGACGAGGGGAGGCACCAAGGTGAGCAGGATGTCGGCTGCAATGACAACCGCAAGCGCGGCTGTGAGCAGCTTGTTTGAGCGTGCGACCCCTGCGAGGATGCCGCGCAGGGAGTTTGATGCGCAAGGGCGCTCAGCGGTCGTCATCGCGGGTCGCCTCCCCGGCTTGCTTCGTGTAGAAGGCGCGGTAAGAGGGGCAGTCTTGCATGAGCCCTGCGTGCGTGGAGACGGTCGCGTGGCCTTCTTCGACCCAAACGACCTGGTCAAGCTCGGGAAAGAGCGTCAGGCGATGCGAGATGAGAATCACGACGCTTCCCGCCGCCTGCTCGCGCAGCCCCGCCATAATCGCCTGCTCGGTTGCCTTGTCCACGGCGGAGAAGGGGTCGTCGAGCACATAGAGGGAACGCTTGCGGGCGAGTGTGCGCGCAAGCGCCAAACGTGCCTGCTGGCCGCCGGACAGGCGCACCCCGCCCGCGCCCACGAGCGTGTTTGCGCCCTGGGGCATCGCGGCAACCTCCTCGTCGAGCTGCACCAGGCGCAATGCGCCTTCCGCGTCCACGTCCTCGCCCAGGCAGATGTTGGCCCGCACGGTGTCGCTCAGAAGCTCGGGGTCGTGGCCCAGGTACCCCACCGACTGGCTGAGCTCCCAGGCAGACATCGTGCCCAGCTCGGTCTCGCCCAGGCGAATGCTGCCCTCGTAGACCTGCTCGCACAGGAACATCTTGCCCAGCGTTGACTTGCCGCCCGCCACCGGCCCGGTGACGCCCACGATCTGCCCGGGCGCCACATCGAGGCTCACGCCGCGCAGGACGAACGCCCCTTCGCCGCAATATGCGAGCCCGGCGTCGCGCAGGTGCAGCCCGCGGGGCGCATGCAGGTCGAGCGCGGTCGTCTTGTCCCACTCGATTCGCGGCTTGAGCAGGGGTTTGATGCGTGCCCAAGAGACCTGGGCCTTCTGTACGGCGTTGAAGAGCTTGGCGCAGTGCGACGCTTTGGTGGCAAAGCGCGCAAAGCACGATAAAAACGCCGTGAACGAGGCGATGTCCCAGGCGGTCCAGCCCGTTCCCGCCACGTTGCGGGCGCCCAGCCACACGATGAGGACGCATCCCGCCATGGAGACGGCCTTGTACACCGGCATCATGACGTTTTCCCAGATGCCGGCCTGGGTGACGCAGCGCTCGTAGTCGTCGAGGCGCTCCTCGTAGCCTTGCGCGCGCGTACCCGAAAGGCCGTATCGGCGGTACAGCAGGGCGTTTTCCACCTGGTCGATCGTGGCGTCGCTCAGTTTGCCCGCACTTGCCTTCGAGAACTGGTTGGAGTGGTACACGCGCGTCTTGAGCCGGCCCGCCAACCAGTAGGCTGGCGGCGTGAAGAGGCAGCTCAGAAGCGCGAGCCTCCAGTCAAGCGTGAGCAGCAGGCACAGGTAGGCCACCATGGCGACGCCCGTGTCGAAGACTTCCGTCGTGACCTTGCGCATGCCCTCCACCGCGGCGTCCACGTCTGAGACGGCCTTGGTCATGAGCACGCCGGCACTCGCGCCCACAAGGTCGGCGCGCGGGGTGTGGACGATGTTGTTGTAGAGGGTGCCGCGCATGGAGCGGGCGGTGTCGTTTGCAAAGCGCCGCACGTAGAAGCGCTTCACGGCGCGCATGCCTTGTACCAGGGCGATTACGGCCAGGTAGATCGCCGCCAGGGCCAGCATGCCCTGAAGCGTGCCTGTGCCCTGCACTATGTCGAGAAGGTGCTGGACCATCCGCCCCTCGAGGTAGGGGCCCAGCGCAAGGCCCGCGTTGTACACAACGCCGCTCACGGCAACGATTGCGATGGTGGGGGCGCTGCGCCTGAAGTAGGTCGCGACGCGGTCGGGTGGGTAGGCTCTCATTGCTTCTCTCATCTTGGTGTGTGCCGAACGTCACATTGTATCGCGGCGATAACCATTTGTCGGGTGGCTCGGTTGCATATGCAACCGACATATGGACGGCGCTCTGCCACGATTGCCTGGCTTTGAAGGAGCCTATTGGGAGGGCATGTGGATTCATCCGAAGAAGTGGTCGAGCAAAACAGCCCGGCCGTACCGCAGCGTCAGGCCGGCGAAAAGTGCCGACGTGCATACGCGCACACGAAGCTGGCCCTGACCATCATCGGCGTCATCGGCGTCATTACGATACTTGGGTCGTTTACCCTCGGCCACTACTACGTAAGCGTCCCCGACGTTCTCGCGGTCATTTCCAACGCGGTGTTCGGCACCAACATCGAGACGGCCGCCGTCAACAACACCGTTATCATGCAGGTGCGCCTGCCGCGCATCGTCGCGGCCCTCTTCATCGGCGCGGCGCTTGCCTCCGCCGGCGCCAGCTACCAGGGCCTGTTCAAGAATCCCATGGTTTCCCCCGACCTTTTGGGCGCGAGCGCGGGTGCCGGTTGCGGCGCCTGCCTGGCCCTTTTGGCCAACGGCAGCAACCTGGAAGTGCAGCTGGCGGCCTTTCTCGGCGGCATCACCGCGGTGTGCCTCACCTATGCGATCAGCGCGGTGGTGAGCCGGGGCGGCTCGATGACGCTGTGCCTCGTGCTCACCGGCATGGTTGTCGCGGCGCTCTTCCAGGCCGTCATCACCATGAGCAAGTTTGCCGCCGATCCCAATGACAGGCTTCCCGCCATTACGTTCTGGCTCATGGGAAGCCTCGCGACAACCCAGCTCGCGGACCTGCCCAAGCTCGTGATTCCCACCCTTGTGGGTGTCATCCCCATGATCCTCTTCCGCTACCAGCTCAACGCCCTGTCGTTCGGCGACGAGGAGGCGCGCTCGCTGGGTGCCAACACGCGTTTCATCCGCCTGCTCTTCATCGTGTGCGCCACGCTCGTGACCTCCTCGGCCGTGGCCATGGTGGGCATGGTGGGCTGGGTGGGCCTTGTCATCCCGCACCTGGCGCGCATGATCGTGGGCCCCAACTACAAGGTGCTGCTGCCCACGTCCACCCTTCTGGGGGCGGTCTACCTGCTTATCATCGACGACCTCTGCCGGTGCCTGCTGGCCGTTGAGCTGCCGCTTTCGGTGCTCACGGCGGTCATCGGCGCCCCCTTCTTCATCTATCTGCTTATGCGCGGCCGCAAGACCTGGGCGTGATTGCATGAACAAATTCGAGCTCAAGAACATCACGTGCGGTTACAAGAAGACCAAGGTGCTCACGGACGTGTCGTTTGAGATGGGCGCCGGCGAGTCGCTTGTGCTGCTCGGCCCCAACGGCGTGGGCAAGACGACGCTCTTCAAGACGATGCTGGGGTTCCTCAAGCCGCTGGGCGGAACCGTCGAGTTCGACGGCGAGGCCATTGCCGATTGGGGACCGCGCAAACTCGCGCAGAAGATCGGCTACGTGCCGCAGAGCCACACCCCGCCCTTTGCCTACCCGGTCATCGACGTGGTCACGATGGGGCGCCTCTCGCGCATCGGCATGACGGCGAGCCCCTCTGCCCATGACGAGCAGGTCGCCTACGAGTGCCTCGAGCGCCTGGGCGTGGCTCACTTGGCCGACAAGCTTTATACCGAGGTCAGCGGCGGCGAGCGCCAGATGACGCTCATTGCCCGCGCGCTTGCACAGGAGCCCGAGCTGCTCGTCATGGACGAGCCCACCGCGGCGCTCGACTACGGCAACCAGGTTCGCGTGCTCAACCAGGTGTCGCGCCTGGTGGATGAGGGGCTCTCGGTCGTCATGACCACCCACTTCCCCGACCACGCGTTTCTCTGCGCGACCAAGGTGGGCCTCGTGACGCGCACCGGCATCACGGTGGGCCCGCCCGAGGAGGTCGTGACGGAGGAGTCGCTGCGGCGGACCTATGGGGTGGACGTGCGCATCGTGCAGCGCGACACCTACGACAAAGGCCTGCTCACGGGCTGTATTCCCATTATCGAATTCACTGCCGGGTCGTGCCGTTGCCACAGACGCGCCGGTTGCGAAGGAGGCTGCGGGCCGCGTTCGGCCTGCTCCTGCTAGTTGACGTTCCATGCAAACGAAAGGATGTCGCGTATGTATTGCAAACTCACCAGGCGTCAGATGCTCGCTTCCCTGGGTGCCTTCGCCCTTGCCGGCGCCGGTGCCGCCGCCCTCTCGGGCCGCACCCCCGCCCTTGCCGAGGCCACTGGTGACACCCGCGAGATCGAGGACTATGCCGGGCGCAAGGTGACCATCCCCACGCAGGTCGACTCCGTGTACTGCGCCGTTCCCACCGGCGAGGCCTGGGTTGCCACCCTCGCCCCCACCAAGCTCATCGCCTGGGTGAACCAGCCCACCGACGCCGCCCTGGCCTACCTGCCCGAGTCGCTGGCCAAGCTTCCTGCCATCGGCGGTTGGATGGGCCAGAAGTGCACGGCCAACATCGAGGACATCATCTCCCTTGCCCCCGACGTCATCATCTACATGGGCGTTTCCAAGAGCCTTGCCAAGGACGAGACTCCCGACCAGATCCAGACTCAGACCGGCATCCCGGTAATCTGCGTCCCCAACGCCCTTGAGGTCACCGCTGACGTGTACCGCACGCTGGGCGAGTGGGTCTGCGAGGCCGAGCGCGGCGCTGAGCTGGGCGACTTCTATGAGAAGCACCTCAAGCACATGACCGAGCTCCTCGACGCCATCCCCGAGGACGAGTATCCCACCATCTACTACGCCGAGGGTGCCGACGGCCTGTCCACCGAGCCCACCGGCTCGCACCACACCGAGGTCATCGACTACTGCCATGCCGTCAACATCGCCGACGTTGAGATGCAGTCCGGCCAGGGCATGACTCCCGTCTCCATCGAGCAGGTCATCGGCTGGGATCCCGAGATGATCCTGTGCCACACCGGCTTCGTGCTTGCCGAGGACATCCTCGACAACCCCGTTTGGCAGGACATCCAGGCCGTGAAGAACGGCCGCGTGTACAACACGCCCGCCGTGCCCTTCAACTGGTTCGACCGTCCGCCGAGCATGATGCGCCTCATGGGCATCGAGTGGTTCGCCAAGCTCATCTATCCCGAGATCGATCTTGACCTCGAGGCCGATCTGACTGACTTCTTCCGCCTGTTCTACAACGTGGACCTCGCGGCCGAGCAGGTCGAGGAGCTGTGCAACCAGCATGAGATCAGCTTCAGGGAGAGCAAGTAATACCTGGTAGATACATGAGTGATATGAGGGGCCTGCAGTCGGCGGGCCCCGCATCTTGAAGGAACGCGAAAGCGTGGCCGGGGGCCACTGTTTGGAGGACATGCATGAGGGATCATTCTAAGCACATCGAGCTTGACCGCGAAGACGCGGTGGCGGCCATTCTTGCTGCCTGCGATTTCCATCCGGTGCATGAGACCGTGCCGGTGGACGAGGCGTTTGGGCGCACGCTCGCCGCAGACGCCCTCGCACAGGTGACGCTGCCCAACTGCCTGACCTGCAACATGGACTCGGTGGCGCTTCGTTGGAGCGACTTCGAGGGGCTCGAGCCCGGCGAGGCCCCCGACATCTCCGGCTGGACCCGCGGCGTCGAGTGGCAGTTCGCGAACACGGGCGTCGGCATGCCCGAGGGCTTCGACACGGCCGTGTGCATTGAGAATGCCCAGGTAAGCGACGATAACCAGACGCTTGAGGCCATCCTTCACGCACCGAGCGCCCGCTATGCTGGCACCTCTCCCGCCGGCAGCCGCATGCATGAGGGCGACGTCATCGTGAGCGCGGGTACCCTCGTGACGCCTGCTGTCGCCGCTGCCCTGGCAGGCGCGGGCCTCACCGAGTGCGAGGTCCTTGCAAAGCCCAAGGTCGTGTTCATCCCCACGGGCAACGAGCTCGTGGCCCCCGGCGAGAAGCTCGGCCGCGGCAAGAACATCGAGTCGAACAGCCTCGTCATCAAGGGCAAGGCCATGGCTTGGGGCGGCGAGTGCAAGGTGTACCCCATCGTGCCCGACAAGCCCGACATGATCGAGGACGCCCTTCACCGTGCCTGCGCCGAGGCCGACATCGTTGTGCTCAACGCCGGCTCCTCCAAGGGTTCCGACGACTGGGCGATGGAGATTCTCGACAAGATCGGCCGCGTCATCAACCACGAGGTTTCCCACGGTCCGGGTCATCACTCCAGCTACGCCGTGGTGGACAACACGCCCATCGTGGGCATCAGCGGCCCCGCCCTGGGCGCGACGTTCACGACCGACTTCTACCTGAAGCCCGTCATCGACCTGTGGTACGGCAGGCCCACGACGCCGCAGCACGTGACCGCGCGCCTGGCGGCCCCGTTCGCCGACCTGTTCTCGGCTCCCAAGGAGAAGGACAAGCGCGCCGGCGAGCTTCGTCCCGCCTTTGAGCGGACCACGCCGTTCCACTCCATCAGGCACATCGTGCTGACGCAGGCGCAGGACGGCATCATCGAGGCCACGCCGCTCAAGTTCAAGCCCGGCGTGGTTCAGGCTGAGACGGCCGCTGGCTATTATCCGCTTGCAAACGGGTGCGGTCACGTGCCGCCGCAGGTGGGGGACATGATCGAGATCGAGCTGAGGGGATAAAACATGCAGGCAGAAAGCGGACTTGACTGGAACGAGCTCTGGAAGCAGCGCGCCAAGTGCGAGGAGGGCCTTGAGAACGAGGCCTACTGGGACAAGCGTTCCCAGAACTTCACGGCAACGTGCTCTCGCAGCGGCTACGCCAACGACTTCCTCGGCCGCGCCGGCGTTCGCCCCGGCGAGACGGTCATCGACATGGGTTGCGGCACGGGCTCGCTTGCGCTGCCCCTCGCCAACGAGGGCGTCAACGTGGTGGCGTGCGACCTTTCGAGCGGCATGCTCGGCAAGCTTCGCGAGCAGGCCGAGGCCGACGGGGTCATCGACAACCTCGACATCCGCAAGGTGAGCTGGCTCGACTCCTGGGAAGACCTGCCTGTGGCCGACGTCTTCTTTGCCTCCCGTTCGCTGTTCTCGCGCGACCTGCGCGAGACGCTGCTCAAAATGGAGACTCATACGCGCCGTCGCGTGTGCATCGCCGTCTCCACGAGCTTCTCGCCCGGTCATGACCACGAGATGCTCAAGGCCATCGGCCGCCCCGAGCCCAATCTGTCCGAGGCCACCTACATTGTGAACCTCCTGCTCGAGATGGGTCGCCTGCCCGAGCTGTCCTACATCCTGCACAACAGGCCCGTCTTCGGCGAGACCATCGAAGAGGTGCGCGCGAACTACGAGCGCGAGGACGGCCCCTTCACGCCCGAGGAAGAGGCCCTGCTCGACGCCCATATTGTCAAGCACTACAGCATGGGCGTCGACGATGAGGGTAACCCCGTTGTGCTGCGCGACTACCGCCACCGCAACGAGTGGGCGTTCATTTCCTGGAACCTGTAACGAGCGATTTGGAGACCTGCGATGATTGATGTCAATTCACCCAACCGCTGGTACCTCTACGACGCCCTCATCGAGGGCGTGCCCGAGGACGTGCTGGTGACGCGCTCGTGCCTGGGCGCCAACTGGTCCTACGTCGAGGCTGAGTGCGGCATGGGAGTCTCCATGACGTGCTCGGGCGGCGGGCGCGCCATCGACAAGGCCCCGCTCGTGGGCCGCTCCCTGCACGAGGTGGCCGCGCTGTCCAAGTCGTGGAACTTTGCCGAGGCGACGCTGGGCGTGGCGGCCCTCAATGCCTGGTACTCGCGTCGCGAGCTGATCGAGCCGTACGGCGCGGTGTTCGACGACATGGGCGAGCTGCCCGAGGGCATCGAGCGTCGCGCGGACGCCTTCGCCATGTATGCCGAGGAGATGCCCGGCAAGCGCGTCACCGTGGTGGGCCACTTCCCCCATGTGGAGCGCATCGCCAAGGCTTGCGGCGGCATCCTCACCGTGCTCGAGCGCAACTGCACCGACGACCTCGACACGCCCGACCCGGCCTGCGAGTACATGATTCCCGAGCAGGACTACCTGTTCATGACGGGTGTCACGTTCACGAACAAGACCATGACGCGCCTGCTTGAGCTGGCACGCATGGGCAACAAGCCCCACACGGTGCTCGTCGGTCCCAGCGTGGTGCCCTCGCCTGTCTTCTTCGACCTGGGCGTTGAGTGCCTGGCCGGCAGCGTCGTCGTGGACCCCGAGGGCGTGCGCGCCCTCGTCGAGCGCGGATCGGGCCAGCTCTTCGGCACCTCGCTGCTCATGTTTGACTGCTTCTCCCCCGCCAGCGGCCGCAGGTAGGGGAGCGAGGGGGACGGGTCGAGCGGGCGGAGCGGGCCTGTCTGCCGGGATTTGGTGGGCAGGCCTATTTTTTGTTGCAGTGGGCTTTGATTTTTAGACATGAAAGAGTCGAGTTTGGTGTCCAGAAATCAAAAAGACGATGGGACGCTCGCCTTGATGTGCGGGTGTTGGCCATCAGTGTCCTTCGTTCGCCAACCGAACGGCCAAATCCATGGGCTACAATCTGGCTGACGGTGTCCGAGCGAAAGGTCTTTTATGTTTCAGGTCAGCCCACAAGACCGCTATGTGCTCATGCGCAAGGACACTGCTGTGTGTTCCTTCACTTACAACTTGCGTCGTCGTGCGGTACATGACCTGGAGGTTTACGACGCATCCAATGCACCGTGGGGTGCCAGCGCTGCCGACGGGTCGGTCGATCCTATGCAGTTGAGCTGGTGGATTTCTTACCGTTATATCCCTACTGGCAGAGCGGGGCTTTCTACCATCCTGCGCGGTGCGGGCTGTGCCGACCCGGCTTCTTTGCTTTTCAAGACGCTTGCCCTCAACCTTTCCGATCAGTACTGGATTCGTCCGGAGGGACTTGCTCTGGCTTGGGGGGACATCAATTATTTTGAGAATCCCTATGTCGATGGGCGTCCTGACTGGACGGCCCAGGACGGCGTGCATGTGCGCATGGGGCCGGGAAGTGCGACTTCTGGCCAGCTTGCCAAGCGTTGGGAATGCCGAGAGGGTAAGAATCTCCTCGTCAAAGGCTCGTCGTCGAGCGATTGCCACGAGCCATGGGCCGAGCTTTTGACATCCGAGCTGTGTCGTGCCGTGCTGCCGGATGGTGCATGGGTTCCGTACTCGATCGAGGAAGACTTCTCGGGTCAGCCTGTTAGCGTGTGCGAGTGCTTTGTCGACAAGGATACGGAGTTTATCGCGCTTGACGATGTGGTGCGCCATTTCGACGCCCCAGTCGAGGCAAACCTTCATGAGGCTTATGTCGGCATTCTCGAGGGTCTGGGATTGAAGAACGCGCGCGCGATGGTTGACCGGGAGCTGGTGATTGACTTTCTCGGCGCAAACGATGACCGTCATGAGTTCAACCTCGGCATCTTGCTGGACTCAAATTCTCGCAATCCCCTGGGTGTCGCGCCGATTTTCGATAACGGACGGGCTTTTTATCATGCCGCACGCACTGAGGCGCAGCTTGTCGACGGACTTTTTCCCTATGATGCGCGCGTTTTTGACAACGGGGAGGCGGGCCCGCTTGCCCTCGTGCGCGATTTCTCGTGGCTTGACTTCGGTGGTTTGCGCTCCTTCGCCCCCGTTGTGGGCGACATCATGTCGCACGCACAGCATCCAGACTGGTTCGCCCGGGCAGCCCAGAAGCAGTATCTCCTGCGAGTGGACGCCTTGGAACGCGCGGCGATGGGCGGAAAGTGATTGTGGCCAGCGAGCCTGCCCAAGGTTTGCCTCACTTGGTCGCATTTTGCCTGGTTACGGGCTGATATGCGTGATATAAGGGGACGAGGCACTGTCTGTCGTGTTGAGGCGAGGGTCTGAACACCTGATTTTGGGAGGCCTATCATGCTGCAAGAGAAGATTCTGGAAGCCGCGCGCCCGTACCTTGAGGGCAGGGCGGTGACCGACCTCGTCTTGGGAATCGCGCTCATCGGGGCCCAGCTCGACGGGGAGAACGTCGGTGTCTCGTACATGCTGCGCGACAGCCTGCCTTCGGGTTGCGGGTCGTTCAGTTTTGCCCGCCAGGCCCTCGGCAAGGATGCCTACGAGGTGGCGAGGCTTTTGGTCGAGGGGACCGACGACGCGCAGCGCGGCCTGGGCGCCGCCGTGCTCAACGCGGCGAGCCACAGCGTCCCGCTTATGTTCTGCGACGACGGTGCGGAGTCGCCCTTTGGCGTAAACATCCAGCTCGGCGACAAGCTGGCGCTCGTCGGCTACATGGCCCCCGTTGCCAGGCAGTTCGAGGGTAAAGTTGCCGAGACGGTTATCTTTGACAAGGGCCGCGAGCTTGCGGGCCATGCCGACGTCACGCCGTGCGCCTTGCAGGCCGAGGTCCTCCCCACGTGCGACATCGTGGTGTCGAGCGGCACCTCTGTGGTGAACCGCACAGTCGAGGACCTGCTCGCGATGTGCCCCAACGCGCGCGAGTTCGTGCTCACTGGCACGTCGACGGCGATGTTCCCCACCGCCTACAAGGGCACGCGTGTCACAAGCCTGGCGGGAACCGTGTGGCGCCAGGATGCCAAGGACGAGATCTTCCACGCCATCGCCCTGGGCGGCGGCATGATGGCGTGCCGTCCTTTGCGCCAGAACGTCTGCGTGCGGGTGTAGGGGCAGGGCGCGGGTGCAAAGGCAGGTTGATTGATCGATTCGAGCCTTCGGGTCAAGCTGTGTCGCATGGCTTGATCCGAAGGCTTTTCTTTTGCTGGCCGAGCTGTGCAGGAGCAGGATCCTTCCTCGCCTGAAGGCCAGGTCCCGACAGCTCCCATCGCGAACGGTTCGCTCAGGCTTGTTTTGCGAGCAATAGGTTGAGATATACAACGTTTTTTAAGAGCAATGGCTACCGAACCGTTAGATTTTTCAACCCGTAGCTCGCGCGTCTGGGGCAAGGCTTGCTTTTGGGGTCATTGCGCAATTGGTGTTGGCTACAAACATAGGCATGGGTGCAAGACGCCGGTCTCGAGATGACTTTCATGTGCCGGACTTAACGTCTCTCAAATAATTTAAGAGATAATCGTCGAAACATCTAAAAAATTTTGAGAGGTTATATACTATAGTTATCAAAATATTTTAGAAGGATGGAGAGCATCCAATGATGACGGCTGACTACTCCTCGCTTGTGAGGGGCCGAATCGAAGAGGAAATCGTTCGTCCGATTCTGCGCGATGAGATTATCCGCAACCTTCCAGCTCCCGCGCGCTTCAACCTCGTGCACATTATCACGGGCATGCGCCGTTGCGGGAAGACCTTCTATCTCTTTCAACTCATGGCAAACCTCCTCGATCAGGGCGTGCCTCGATCGAGGATGTTCTACTTCGACTTCTCCGATGTGCGCCTCAGGCCAATGGACCCCGATGTCATGGACCGCGTGGTAGACGAGTATTGGCGCCAGGTTCCCGAGGCGCGTGAGCAGGGATGCTACCTCTTCCTCGACGAGGTTCAGGAGACAGACGACTGGCAGGGTTTCTGCCAGCGTGTCGCCGAGCAGGAGAACGTGACTCTCGTCATCACAGGCTCGTCCTCGAAGGTGTCCTCCGAGGGTATAGCGACGAGCTTTCGGGGACGTTCCCACGTCCATGAGATGTGGCCGCTGTCTTTTTCCGAGTACTGCCGCTTCCACAACATCCCGCTGCCCGAGCCGGGGCAGGACGCCTTCTCACCCCAGATGACTACCCGCTACGAGTCCGCGTTCGATGACTACCTGGTGTGGGGAGGGTTTCCCGGGATTCAACGCCAGGTTCCCGAGGACAGGGTGGAGCTGCTGCAGGGGTATGTCCGCGACGTCGTTGCCCGAGACGTTGCCGAGCGTTCGGGTCGCGAGGATATCTCTCTGGCGATGCAGCTGGCGCTGTTTGCGGTGCGCAACACCGGCTGCGAGCTCTCGGCCAACGAGCTTGTAGGCAAGATGACCGACGCGGGCTACAAGGCGTACTGGGACAAGGTGAACCGCCTGCTCGAGCTGCTGAGGGAGGCGTACCTCATCCATTTCCTTCCCGAGTACTCTACGGCGCTCAAGCCAGGGATTTCTTGCGTGCCCAAGGTTTATGCTGAGGACCCCGGAATTGCCTACGCGGTGTCTCGCGCAACCCAGCAGGACATCGGAAAGCGTCTGGAAACGGCCGTCTATATAGAGCTGTGTCGTCGCAACGCGGGCCGCCGCACAGAGACGATAACCTCCCTCACGGTGCCGTCGGCCAAACGGGAAAAGGTCGACTTCCTTGTGGGGGATGCGCTCGGCATGGAGCCGTACGACCTGTATCAGGTTACCGTCGACATGACGTTGGAGAAGACGCGAAAGCGCGAGGTCTCGTCCCTGGAGGCGGGCATGCGCCTGGCCCACCTCGACAGGGGAACCATCATTACCTTGCGTGAGCAGGGCGAGATTTCGAGTGAAGCCGGTCAGATTGCCATCGTGCCTGCGTGGAAGTGGGCGCTGCGGTAAGGCATCATGTGTGAAATCGCGGAATCCTCCGAGGGCGATTTCATCGATGCGGACGAGGTCGATCGCCTGATCCGGGCAGAAAAGGGCTGGCTGTAGCGATGGGGGATGGACTACAGGGTTCGTTATACCAAGAGCGCGCCTGAGTTCATCCGTGTCGAGATTCAGACGCGCAAAGCCTATGGTCGCGTCGATTCGTTCGACACTGCTGATGAGCTGCTCTTATCGTAAAAACTGCGTATACTTTCACGAAATCTTAGGGGCCGAATCGGCGGGAAAGTCGTTTGCCCGATACCGTCTGATGGGATTGTTTGCAGCCTTTCGACCCCCGGCGGCCTTCTGCCCCTCGATTGGCGGTGAAAGTCACCTGCTCAGAGTGCCACTAGATTCGTGAGTGAAAAAATGCAAGCCTGATAAGTGGAGAGATGGCCTATGGTGCGGTCCTGCCATTCGTGAAGGGATAAACGTGCCGTGGGTTCTTACTGCGATTTGCGGGTAGATGGGGCAATTGCTTTTTGAGTTTGCAATGAAGCCCTCGCCCCGCTCCCTCCTCTACCTATACGACCTGCGCAGGGAGCGCATGTAGGTGAGGAACCACTGCTGGGCCTCGGTGGGCACGGTGTCGCGGCGCCAGCAGATGGAGAAGCCCCACGGCAGCTCCTTCACGGGGACGCCCACGGTCTTCTCGGACTCCGCGGTTGCCTCGATGTGGTTGCGGCAGGTGAGGCCGAGGGCCTTGCCGGCGCGGGCGTACTCGTAGACGCGGATCATCTCGCCGGTGAAGCGGATGTCGCAGTCGATGTGACGCTGCGCGAGCATTTGGATGAGCAGGCCCGTGTTTTGGTAGTCGTCGCCCATCATGAGCACGGTGCGCCCCTTCAGGTCGGAAAGGGCGATGTCGTCGCGGCGTGCGAGGGGGTCGGTGCGGTTGACCCAGAAGAACTGGTAGTCGTCCACGAGCGGCGTTGCCTCGAACGCCTCGGACACTGGGTTCACGAGCAGGGCGAAGTTGTAGTCGCCTTCGGCCAGATGACGGGCGCATTCCACGTCGGGCAGCTCCTCGCAGGCCACTACCTGGCAGTTTGCCGAGTTGCGATTGAAGGTCTCGATGACGTCTTCTCCCAGGTACCCCAGAAGGCCCACCGAGCAGCCCAAGCGAATGACGTTGCTCGCGTGCGCGGTGATGGCGTCGAGGCCCCGGCGCAGCTCGCCGAGGTCGCGCTCGAACCCCTCGGCATAGGTGAGGAAGAGCTTGCCGTGCTCGGTGAGGGGAGAGGTGCCCGGCGCCCCGCTCCACAGGTGCACGCCGAGCTCCTGCTCGAGCCTGCGCATCGCTCCGCCCAGGCCCTGGGGAGTGATTCCGAGGTCCTTTGCGGCGCGCGTCAGGCTGTGCTGGCGCTGGAGCGTCGCGAAGTACGAGAACGCTTTGGTGTCCATGCTTGTGCATCCCCCTTGATGCCGAAGCGGCGCCGTGCTGGCCTTATGCGCGCATTCTACCTCGTATGGACGGCAAAGTGCGAGCTGGCGCGGGGCAAGAAGCGGGCGGAGAGCTGCGGCGCGCATGCCACTGCGTGGCAAGAAGCAGGCGGAGAGCTGCGGCGAGCACGCCACTGCGGGCCTGTCCTGCGTCTTTCTCGGCTTATTCCGCACCAAGAGAAACGGCCGCTTTCGATTTCCAAACTCCTTGTTTCTCGGGGCTCGAGGCTTTCAAATCCTCAAGCCCGTGATGCCGGGCTGGCTTCACATGCGCTTCGTACTATGCAATCAGTCGCTGGGTCCAAAGGGGGAACCAGCGGAAACACTGTATGAGATGCGAAGGAGATTTCAATGGCACTTGAGATGACTCGCCGCAATGCAATCGCTGCCGCCGCAGTCGCCGGCGTCGCGGCCGCCGGTGTTGCCGGCACCGCCCATGCCGAGGTCGAGAAGCAGGCCGCCGCTGGCGTCGTGACCGCCGACGCTTCTATCGACGCGGCCACCGTCTTCGGCTTCACTTCCGAGAAGCCCGCGTTCATGACCGCTCCCGAGCCCGTTGCCGACGACCAGATCGTCGACACGGCCGAGACCGAGGTCCTCATCATCGGCGCTGGTCTTTCTGGTTGCTGCGCCGCGCGCGCCGCTGCTGAGAACGGCGCGAAGGTCATCGTCGTCGAGAAGATGGACCAGGTTTCCGAGCGCGGCGCCGGTGCCGGCACCATCAACTCCAAGCTGTCCGTTTCCTTCGAGGACGGCACCGTGACCGACATCCCCTCGGCTGAGTTCCGCTGGATGCAGACCTGCGGCAACCGCTGCAACGAGGCCCTCATCGCCCAGTACATGGCTCGCTCCGGCGAGGCTGCTGACTGGCTGTGCGAGGCCGGCGAGAAGCACCACTGCTCCATGGGCATCTGGGACGGCTACAGCCGCAACCCGCTGCTTCCCGACGAGCCCGGCTATGTCTGCATGGGCGGCACCGACGAGAGCGACCTCACCATCCCCGGCGGCTCCTTCGTCGCGGCCGACGTGTGCCACCTCGAGGCCATCGAGAACGGCGCCGAGTTCCGCTTCAACACCAAGGCCGAATACCTGCTGCAGGACGAGTCCGGCGCGGTGACGGGCGCTGTCGTGTCCGACGCCGACGGCTACAAGAAGATCGTTGCCTCCAAGGGCGTCGTCATCGCCACGGGCGACATCGCCGGCGACGAGGAGATGTGCAGCTACTACTGCCCCGAGGCCCTCACTGTGCCGAGCGTGTACACGCCCGTCGGAGCCAACACCGGCGACGGCCACAAGATGATCCTGTGGGCCGGCGGCACCATGCAGACCGCTCCCTTCCCGCCCATGCTGCACCCCCAGCGCTGGGCCGACCCCGGCTCGAACCAGCTCGAGGGCCCCTTCCTCTACGTCAACGAGAAGGGCGAGCGCTTCTTCAACGAGGGCACCTGGGTCCAGGCCCGCTCGCTGCAGATCATGAAGCACACCGCGGACGACTGCGCATGGTCCATCTTCGACTCCAGCTGGCCCGAGGACCTCATGGCCTCCTTCCCCTACG